>JBAUHR010000842.1:0-3032 GCA_049680385.1 Rubripirellula sp.
GGAAGGAGTCAAAATGTTCATCGAGCAGGCGCCACAGGTCGTAGGCCTGGGGATCGCGTGGGCGGTAGAGCGGCCGGGGCTCGACACAGGCGGTGGCCATGGCAGGAACCGGGAAGTGAACATGCGCGCATTTATCCCGCATGAGAACACATGTACACATCGCGTCGAGCCGCAACCTGCTTCCCTGGACGTAACTGCCAGCGGACAGGCCGGTTACGTCGCCGAGGCCTCTATTCGGGCACGGCGGGTGAGTGTGGAAAACCTGTTCATGAGCTAGCAAGTCGTCGGTGCTGCGAGACTCTTGCGGCCAGTTCGTGACCAGGAAGAACCAGCGTGGCAGTAACCCGTCGGTGCGCTGGTTGGCGCGGCCGAGTCTGAACCCGACCTGCGTTACAGCGAGGATCACATCAGGCAATCGCCAGGTCTGGTCGGATCAGGAGCACTGGTCTTCGAGAACCGCAATCTGAGATGGCGTGCCGAATCGACGTGGCGATTCGTTGCAGCTTGTTGACGCGGTCGAACGTGAGCGTCGGATGCGGTTCGGTGACCAGGAAAAACCAGTTGCCACCCCATGCGACATCGCCGACGACGGTGCCGACTTCGTCAGCTTCGATCTTGATGTCGCTGGCCAAGAAGGGCAGGGGGTGAAGGGCTCCGGTGCAGCGTAATGTGCGTCCAGCGCCGATTGTGATTCATTCCCCCTCATCCCCAGCCCTTCTGCCCCACAAAGCCGGGGGCGAAGGGAGCCAGAATAGAGAACGTGATTTCCGGCACGGGACTCGTAGCCTCGTCCATTGGAGAATAGCTGGTTGCGTATCGCTGGGATGGCGAGTAAGTTCGATTGGGTGGATGGGGGTTCGTAGTTGTTGGTTCTTGGTCTCCAGGTGATAGGACGCTCACAATCGTGACCCAGATCTGATTCGGAATTTGGACGAGAGGATCGTGGCGATGTCGAGGGGAAGTTTCACAGGCCGAATTGGATTGGGGTGAAGGCGATGTCGGTGATCAAGTTGATGGCGAACGGAACCGCGACAGGACACGGAATCTGTTTGCAAGCGACTTGGTTCGGATCGAATTGAATACAGGTGGTGGAGAACTGGCAGGATACCGCACGCGTCAAAACCCACTCGCTCGCGCTTCATGCTAGTATTTGACGAACCAAGCATAGTTTGCCCAACCTACAGGGTGGTAGGCGAGACTAGTGCGATTGGTAACCTTGGGCGAAGCCGATATCATGCGGTCGGGGTAGCGTCTGTTCTTCCTACGGCTGAACCCGATTCATCACGATCGGTGGGATCGATCATGTTGCCAGAACATTGAACTCGGATCATTGGATTCGGAAGACGGCTTGGAAGCCTCGTGTGTACAGGTCTTTGTCGTACGGTCGGCCTTCGATGTCGATGCAGGGTCCATATTGATACTCTTGGTCGTAGATCCAACGCAGATTCTTTTGCTTGGCGAGCCAAGAGTAAGGCGTTAGTTTCTCAGAATACCAGAAGAGGTTTTCGGACCTGACGAAAATCATGTGATACGGTCGATCGGGATTGTACAGTTTGTAGAATCCGCCGCTGTCTTCGATATCGATCAGTTGATAGCCCAATCTCGCCTGTTCGTTGATGTCGTCGATATCCCCCGCGATCATCAAGGTCTCCTTGTGATTGAGTGGATCGTCGTTCTGAACGAAAACAACGTTGTAGCGAGTCAGTTTTTCGTCGTAGGCGTCGGGGAATTTGTATTCGCCGTCAAGATGCTCGCCGGGTGGATCGATATCCAACACGTCGATGTCAATCGGTCGCCATTTTTCGGTGTCAAATGCGTAGGGTGCGAACTCCGACCAAAGGGCGGCAACAAAAACTTTGGTTTTGAAGCCGCGAGGATTCCAGCGAACCACCGCAGAGTATCTCGCATTCTCGCCATTGACCGAGTGAAGGGTCCCGTGTGTTTCGAGATCGGCGATGTAAGTATCTTTGAATCCATTGAGGTTGTTGACGACATCGTACGACATGTCCGGAAGAAACCAGCCTTGGAAGCCAACCGTATCGACCTGGATGCCATCGTAAACCCATCGATTTCCTTCCCAGCGGACTTCAATGTCGGTCAATTTCGTTTTGTAATCGAATTGAAAATGGGCTGCGTCATGACCAAAGGTGGTCCTTGACTGCGCGTCCGTTTTTGTCCATCGCTCGTAACCGAGCTGAATGGGATCTTCCGCCAGCAGGGCGCTAGAAAGGGGCAGTGAGCTAGAAAGAATGCTCATCAAAATCGTAAAGGCTATCGCCTTTCGTACGTCCAACAATCGCATGGCATCACCAATCAAGAGAATCTCGTTTTTGTCGGCGTGTGCTCGACCGTTCGAGACAGACAACACGCAGAGGGACCCATTGAAATTGACTTTCGGCGAGACAAGCGGTCAGGTAAAAACGAAATTTGTGCTGTTCCTTGTCGTTTCTTTATTGGCACCGATGGAAATCGATCAATTCGACTCCATTTTTTCTCGGAGCAGTCTCAGAGCGAGCTGAAATTGTTCCTCAGTTCGGAGCGAGGGCGACGGCTTTTTCAAGTTGAGATTTGGCCTCGGTCAGGTTTCCGCTGAGATAGAGAGCTAAACCGTATCGGTATTGAACCCCCGCGTTGTCGGCCGCAAGCTGTGCGTCTCGTGCCAAGAGCGGAAGTTCTTCTTGCCGAAGTGCTGCGGCGCGTTGTTGCATGGCTTGGGCACGTTCGGGCGGCTGGTTCTGCGAGAGTCCTTCGAGCAGTGCTGCCAAGTTGGTTCGGGCTCCTGTGATGTTGGGTTCAATCCGCAGCGACGTTTCATAGGCAGCCAGCGCATCGTTGTAGTGTCCAAGCTGTTCGCAAATCATCGCCCAGCTCATGTGCACGCCTGCTCGATCATTGGCGACCATCACGGAATGTGTCAACGACATTGAGACAACTTTCTCAACGGATCAGTGAGTGATGCCAGCGCACTTGGGGGCCAGCCCAACGCCGTGAAGAGTTTTATGCAGCGATGTTTGTTGCCATTTGCTGTAGCT
>JBAUHR010000843.1:0-5979 GCA_049680385.1 Rubripirellula sp.
ATCTAAACTGCAAAGCAGTTTCTAAGAACAAGAAGTACACCCGGCGAGCGGAGTCGCAGGGCCACAGAGGGTGATCCCAAACGGGCAACCCTATGTGCACCCGCGACTCCGCTCGCGGGATCTAAACTGCAAAGCAGTTTCTAAGAACAAGAAGCACACCCGGTGAGCGGAGTCGCAGGGCCACGAAGGACTAGCCGCGGCGGCTGATCACGATGACTGGACACTTGGTTTGCCCGGCAATTTGGCGGGTGAAGCGACCGAACAGTTTTTGGCGTGGGCCGATTCGCTGGACGCCCAAGATGACCAGTCCGGATTCGTCCGCTCGTTCGACCACTGCCTCGATCGCGTCATCGTGTAGCAAGACTTCCCGTTCGCATCGTCCGCCAAAGTTGTCGTACGCCAATCGATCCAGTTCTTTCTTTGCCCGTTTCAAATCGGTCGCCGACGTGTTGGTGGGAACGACGCGCAGAAACTTGACATCACAATTCTGCTTCCGTGCCAAACTGCCCAATAACCGCGTCAGCAAATAGTCGTGCCCGCCCCGCCCGGCAACCGGAACCAAGATACGTTGCTGTTCGACAAGATGCCAATTCTTGGGCGCGCGAAGCACGACGACGTCGGTATCCAACCGGCTGAGCAATCCTTCGATGGGCGTTGCAACACCCTCTTCGGCGATCTCACTTAAACCCAACAGCACTGATTCACAGCGGTGTAGTCTCGCCACGCGAGCGATCTCTTCCATCGGTGATGCAGCGACCGTCGTCAGCGTTTCGGCGCGAACACCTTGTCGTACCGATGAGTGAATCAGTTCTCGTTGGACGGCATGGCTAAGTTCGGTTGGTTCCGGGTTATCCTGCGGATTCCAATCTGGCGGCGCGACGACGATATTCTGTAACAGCACGCGACCGACAGCCGCCGGCACGAGTGTTTCCGCCAAAGCAATCATCGCGTCCGCATTTTGAGGGTTAGCGATCGGCACCAATACCAGCGGCGTATTCCCGCGTAGCCGTGACAATTCCGGATTGGACGCCACACTGGATACATCTCGTAGTCTTGCACTACGAGCAAACAGCGTCAAAAACAACAGACCACCAAGACTCAACCAAACAACCGCGATCAGTCCGGCTTGCGGAACCGCGATCCCTTGAAAAATCGCCAAACCGATGCACGACAAACCACCGACGATTGGGACCGCGGGATACCACGGCGACAAGAACGGTGGTGGGCTAGCTTCGCTGCGTTGGCGCACCAAAACGCTCAACCAATGCGCGATCGCAAAGGTGACCAAAAAGATCAAACTCGATGCCGCACCGGCCGCCGACACATCAGGTAACGCCAACACTAGCAAACACACCAGCGCCGCAGTCACGATCACTGAAACCGTCGGGATGTTCTTGCGTTTGCTGAGCTTGCTGATCACCGTGGGCAAAGTGCGATCGCGAGACATCGCAAGGGCGATACGTGACGCGGCAAACAAGTTTGCTTGCAGTGCCGTGAACATCGAAAGAACGGCCGCAACAATCACCAGCCAGTAACCGGTCGGACCTAGGAAGTGTCTCGCCGCCACCGCAACAATTCCCTCGGGATCGTCCGCCGCGGCCGACGCAATCGATTGTCCTTCGGACGTTCCCACCGCCACCATGACCGACAACAACGGCATGTAAATCAGCAACGCGATCACCAGCGACAAGATCATCGCTCGTGGAATCGTCTTTTCCGGTTGCTTGACCTCTCCGCCGACTGCCGCAATCAAATCAAACCCTTGCAGCGCAATAAAACTGTATCCCATCGCCTGGATCAGTCCACTCACTCCGTTGGAAAAGAATGGCTGAAAGGCAGCCGATGTATCGCCACCACTTTGTCGTGTCACCGCCCACAATCCACCAAGGATCACGACACCAAACACAGCGACTTTGCCAACGTTCGCTGCGTTGCCACCGCCGCCCGTTTTCACCATCAAACTGATCGCCAGCAAGATCGTCGTCACGATCGCTAGACCGGGAACCAACGCGGGCTGATACAGCCACGCCCATTCCAGACCGGAAAGTGCGGCCACGTTTTGAACAAAGATCATCCCAAAGTGGGCGAATCCTAACGCGTACAAAACTGCGGCAACGATCGAAGCGAACCACACCACCCAGCCCACCGTGAACGCCGATTCAACCGACAACACTTTGCGACTGAACGTGTAGGTGCCGCCCGATTCAGGAAACTTCGACGCCATCTCGGCAAAGCTAAGTGCGGTCAGCATCCCGATCACACCGTTAAGTGCAAACGCAAGGATTGCCGATGGGCCAGTTGTCGCAAACGCGACGCCCGCCAAAGCCAAGATTCCACCACCGACGATCGCACCAACACCGACACCGGTAGCGCCGAACAATCCAATATGGCGAACTTGTTTCACTGAAACTTGTTCCGATGGCACGAATTAAGCCTTCTGAGGTTGAACGACAACCTTCATTTGCTCGGGGTCACCTGCATGCAGTCGGTCAAACCATTTTGGTCCATCCGACAGACTGATCATCGACGTGATCAATGGCGCGACGTTGATGATGCCACGGTTCATCAAATCGATGCACTGCGGGTACTCTCCGTTGCAACCGCATGTACCTTGCAAACGAATCTCGCGAGTCACGACTGACTGTAATGGTAACTCGATCGTCGGTGCGACGTTGCCGACCAAGGTCACGCATCCACCTTTGCGAACCGATTCAATCGCCGTTTTAATCGTTGGCGTTGCGCCGACCACTTCTAAGGCAACATCAGCGCCGCGACCACCAGTCATTTCGCGAATCATCGCGGGCACATCGCACTGGTCGGCTCGCAGGACATCGTCCGCACCAAGCTCTTTTGCGACCGCCAAGCGTTTGTCGTTCAAATCGACGGCGATCACTCGCGTCGCACCCGCCGCACGGATCGCTTGTATGGCTAGCAGCCCGATCATTCCCGCGCCGACGACGACGGCCGTGTCACCAAGTTTGACCGGAGTCACCGCGGCAGCGTGAACGGCTACCGAGACCGCTTCGACCAAGGCGGCATGTTCAAACGGCAACGAGTCGGGCAGCGTGTAAACGATCCGCCGCGGCACACTGATCCGTTCGGCAAACGCACCGTGACGTCGGTAATCGCCGCACGACACGCCCAGAACCATTCGGTTGTCGCACAGGTTGCCGCTGCCTTGCCGACAAAAGTGACACTTGCCACACGAGACCATCGAATCGAAAGTGACACGGGTGCCCTTTGGCATATCCGTCACGTTCGCACCGCTATCGATCACGATCCCGGCCGCTTCGTGACCCATCACCAAGGGTGGAATCCGACGGCCCGTGCTGCCGTCGTAGCCGTGGATGTCACTGCCACAAATCCCGCACGCTTCGACTTGAACCAAAACGTCGTCGGCACCCATTTCAGGCTCGTCGACGTCGGTGACTTCCATCTTTTCGTATTCGGTTAACAGCAGAGCTTTCATCGCGGGAGTTCTATTTTGCGGGGTGATGGGTTCGGCTACAACAACCAGATTGTCTTCACTGGCACTACTTTAGCACAGGTGACTTCGCGTTGAATGACGACTTCTTGAATGACGACTTTGACGACGACGAGACCCTAACGGCCTATCACGAAGCCGGACACGCCGTCGTTGCGCACGCTTTAGGGGCAACCATCGACTCCATGCAACTTT
The DNA here is from genome assembly GCA_049680385.1 of Rubripirellula sp. Lineage (GTDB taxonomy): Bacteria > Planctomycetota > Planctomycetia > Pirellulales > Pirellulaceae > Rubripirellula. Next base: position 3,680 of record JBAUHR010000843.1, read on the forward strand.
GGGGCGAAGCCGACGAATTTCTGCCCGATCGTTTTGGGGATTGCCGCGTTAATTGGGGGCGAGTCGATCCGAACCTGGATTGGCAACGTCAACGCGAGATCATGACGTACTTGGGCGGACCGGTCGCCGAAATGATCTACCGAGGCGAACCGCTGCATCCCGCCCTGTACGGGCCTTGGCAAGACGATTGGGCAAAAGCCATGCAAACTTGCGGCGAGATCGTTGCCGATCCCCAGCGGCGAACGCAGTTGTTGGAAAAGATCATTGTCACGCTGCACCACCATCTCGGTCGCGATCCCTACTGGCCCGCCATCGCCGGACTAGCCGACGAACTGGCCGCGCACCAGCAACTCGAATCTGACCAGATCGCCGACGTTCTAACGTTTTGGATTCGTTAAGGGCCAGCATTGACTCGCGTGAAACAAAAACAGTAAAAGCGGTCCAGTTTCACTACCGGAGTTCTGCCCATGTCGATGCCGATCATTTTCGTCCACTCGGGAAAAGCCGAGCATCTGTACATCGCGACGCGCCAGGCTCGGATCAGCAACCCAGACGCGGACGTCGTTCTGATTGGTGATTCCAGCAATCAACGCTTGAAATGGCCGACTCAGCACTACCAAATCGACGACTACAACCAGGACGTCGAGCCGTTTCGAAAACACTACCGACACCGCAGCCCGAATCCACCCTCGTTTGAGATATTCTGTTTCGAGCGCTGGTTCGTGGTCGCGAAGTGGATGCGAACACACAACGTCGACAAAGCGTGGGTGTGCGATTCCGATTTGATGATCTTCAGCGACCTCGAATCGGTTGCCAAACAGTTTGCCAGTTTTGATCTTGGGATTTCGTTCATCAGTGGTCATTCATTGATGATCAATCGACTCGAATGCTTGGATGGTTTTTGCGACTTCATCAATCGCATGTACGCGGATCCAGCCCAACAACAAAAATTCGACGATCTGTTTGCCAACAGCCCCAGCGTTTGGGACCGATCGATTTCGGACATGACAGCGCTGACTCATTACACCCGCACCATCCCCGACCGAGTCGTCGACTTGGCGACCATCCACGACAGTTCGGTATTCGATTTTCACATTCGTCACCTTGATGGCTTTGCTGGCAAAAAATCAAAACAGATCGATTGGCACGGTTCGAAACCCTTCGGCGTTCATCCGGATCACGCCGATCCGATCCGTTTTCACACCTTGCATTTTCAAGGCCGAGCCAAACAATCGATGCATGCCTACGCATCAAATCCCGATTTGGATGTGTGGACCAGTTGGCTGCGTCGCCGAACGACCACACGACTGGCTAAACTGAAAAAATACTTGCCATCGGCCCGTCGCAACGTTGCCTAGGCCAACACGCATAAGCAACCGATGAACTCACCGACGACGAACCACACCGAATGGACGTTCCAGCGATTTTGGGCTGGCCTGGCAATCGGATTGATTTGTGCAACGTGGCGATTGTGGTTTCCGTCGGTTGCCGACTCGAGTTATCCAGCGATTGAGTTTTTCGAATCGTTGGCTGGTTGTCCCGAGTGGATTCTTGACGCAACCAGTTTCGTGATCGTCGCCGCTCTGATTGCGATCGCCGGATTCGGCAACGCGACACCAATCGTCCGCACGGGCTGGATCGTCGTGGTGGTCGGATTGGTTGTGTCGTTCGCATTGGATCAACATCGAATGCAGCCTTGGGCCTATCAGTTGGCAATTTACGCACTGATGTTTGCGTCGCTGGATCCGACCCGACTTCGTCGCTGGATCATCCCGATGGCAGCCAGCGTCTATATCTATAGCGCGATGGGGAAGTTCGATTTTCAGTTCGCCCACACAGTCGGACAAGACTTTCTAGCCGCAGTCGCTCGTCCAATCGGCGTTAACCTTGACGCGGTGAACGAGACGACGCGGGCGAGACTTGCGATGGTCTTTCCAGCGACCGAACTACTGGCCGGACTTGCCCTATTGATCCGGCGCGTTCGGCGGGTCGCAGGCGTGATCATCATGGTGATGCACGCCACCTTGATCGCGATCTTAGGCCCCTGGAGTCTCGATCACAGCTTGGGTGTTTTGACTTGGAACGCGGCGTTAATGTTCCAGGCCTATTGGTGGATGGTTCGACGTCCGAGTCTGAGTCCGACGACCGCAAGCCACGACGACGGTGACAAGAAACAACCGGGCACCCTTTGGACACAACTGACGATGCTGGTCGTTGTTCTTGCTTTGGTTGCGCCGCTTACCGAACGGTGGGGCGTTTGGGACCACTGGCTGTCATGGTCACTGTACTCGCCTCATACC
>JBAUHR010000844.1:0-26179 GCA_049680385.1 Rubripirellula sp.
GGCGCGAATGATCCAGTGAGACAAAGCGATCCACTCTCTCCGGTGCAATCCTTGGCAACGCACCGGCGTCAAACGGACGCGGCGTGCCAGCCATCTCTTTTGAGCACCTAAAGCAAATCCCAAGAGCCATCCACCGGGCTTCTTGAACCGAGTCCTTGAACATCGGCTCGCACGCTCGCGATGTCAAAGACTTACTTGTTATCCGCGATTATGCTTACGAGGCGGACCGCAAACGGGTATAGGCCGCGATAGCGGAAAACAACGACGGGACGTCGCCAACCTGGATCGAGCATGATCTGCGCGAGCAGAAAACAACGGCGGGACGCCGCCAGTCTGGACTCCGTCCACCTGGGTGACACCATCGTCACAAATTCACGGCGGAGATGCAAGCATCGAATCGGCAATGAGGTGAGAAATCGTGAATCCGAGACAGGCACGAAGCGAGTCGATCGCAACCAAGAATCTGGTTCGGCGTGGAGTCGGATGATTAAAGTAGAGACGCAAGCCATGGAGCCCAGTCAAGCGAGCGTATCGTGAGTCGCCCAGCATCGCGGCAAACGTTGCAGCGTGTTCGACGTTGCGAAACAAGACACGGCCAAGACGGTCTACGGGTCGGCCATTGGTCGTCAGCGTCTGAATACCGAGCGTTCGTCGTTGAAGCTGATCGACCGCGCACCAGTTCGGATAACGTCCGCCGTAACCGGGAACGGACAAACGACTTTCCATTTGTAAAACCTTGCAAGCCGTTCTCCGGTTCACGGCATGGTTACCCGCGTTTTTCAGGCAGCATCGCCTCGATTGCGCCAAGTGCGCGTTTCCCAGGCCGCCAGACGTTTGCATGCCGGTCGGTTGCGCATCTCTTGGCATAGTCTAGCAGCTTAAAGTGCGGTCCGGCAGCAATACGGTCTGCAACAGCGGCACGCAAATAGAAATCGTCGGACGCGAGAAACCCGTTCACCAGCGTCGCGTCAGCTAGATCGGAGGACCCAACGAGAAGGTAAAGCAGCTCTTCTTCTCCGTCAGCTAAGAGCGAAGAAAGTGTTTGATTCAGACGCGATTGGTCAGGATAGAGAAGCACGTCCGTGCGATGATAATCGCAAAGTGAAGTATCAGTCTCGATTGCGGTTTCACATGCTTTCACGTACTCAACCAAGTTGCGGAAGACGACTCGCACTTTGTCACCGTGCGGAACGAAAATGACGCAACCCGGATACGGGAAGTCTATTGCGTAGCAGTGATGATCGCTTGTATTTGCGTCATCAAGAACAAGAAAGTTGGCACCTTCGGGGCAGTCAAACAGCGGGTGGCAGTCTAGGTCTTCCGTGAGGGCAATGCATTCACTAGGTGGCAGGAGGTTGACCTCCGTTTGCTCGTCTCCAGCAAAGTCCCCGTCGTCGATGCGTTGGAAGTAGGCGAGCAGGTCTTGAATGCGATCCCGCTCAACACCAAAGTGGTTCTGCAATTGGGTTGAAGCATCATTCATGTTGGAGCGAAATATCAGTCGGGTAACGCTACGCATCAGCGGGTCGGCGCGAGCGACGTTGACTTCAAAATCGACCCGACCGCCGACTCCGTTGCATGCGATGGTTATGTGTCCGCTGTCACGTCGTCCCAGTCTTCATCGCCGCTGAGCCATTCGAATGCGTAGTGACGTTGAAACAGGACGTCGTAAACCAAATCGTTGGGCATCGAACCATCACGATACGCTTTGCGTGCGTAGCAGTGCAAATTGTAGGTACGATCATCTTCTCCGAGTACCACAGCAGGCGGTCGAAGTACTGCGGATGAAACAAATTGATCAATCGATTCACCCAGTGCGGGCATGATTTCGTCGACCAGTCTTGCAGTATCGCAGGTTTGCGTGGGCAAGCCAAGTGCTTCGACTTTGCCGATCGCCCACAGCAATGCCCACTGAGCCTCTTGTCGCCATCGAGCATCACTACGTTCTTTGTCGGATGCATCTTCAGCGCAAAGGAAAACCTGTTCGTTCCGTGAGACCTTTCCCCATATCGATTGTTCTTTGAGCCAAGCGATCACGGGCTGCGGATCCACTCCGTAGCCGACGGCACCGACGCAGTGAAGGATGATCGAGCGTATCGCGACATCTTCGACCGTGCGTTTGTGCGGTTCGCTGTAATCATCGACCGGCGGCACGATGTCTTCGACGCACAAGCCGTGAGATGCAGCCCACTGTTTGGTATTGGTCATTGGCGGCATCCAGACACATAACTTATTCTTTACCGGCGGGTGAGGGTGAGAACAAGTCGTTTTGGCTTGTTCTTACTGGTGACGCCGACTTATTCTCACCATTTGGCACCTTCGGCACGACGAGTGTCGAGACTTATTCTCGCCCGTCTGCTGGGTGGGAGTCAAGCTTATTCTTACGGCCGTCCCGTTTGCCGCACCGCTGAGGGTGAAATCTGGGAAAGCTAGTGCCGGCCGGGAGGCGAACGCGACATTGTCTGGGGGCAGTTGAACCGGTTGATGTTGCCCGTAACGATGCGGACTGGCTCGGCTGGTCGTGCTGGGTGACAGCACCCGTGACAGCACCCGTGACAGTGCCCGTGACAGCGATGGGACTGTTTTTTTGTGAAAACGCTTGACACGTAGTGCACGTTTGTTGACTCATGGCTGTCTGGACGACTGCCTGTTGCGTTTACACGAGCTTGTGCGGCGATGTGACCGGCGAGAAGAACTCGGCCTTGATGTCACCGCCGCCGGTTCAAGAACGGGAGATTGCGAACGATGCCTTCGGAACTTTTTATCAAGCCGGGAACGATCGAGCAGGAAATCAAATGGGCAAAGATTTGGTTTTCGCAACTGTCAAAATTCCACAGTCGTGACAGCCGTGACGATTGGCAATTCACAGCCGATGACGTGATTGAGTTCTTGAAGTCCAAGCGGGATGCGGGGCTGCCGGCTTGGAAACGGATGAAGATCATTTGTGGGCTAATTGTGTACCGGCGTTTGGTCAAACATCGCAGTGACGAGGATCTGATTCCGCTGAAGATGAAGATGGAAGAGATCATCATGATCGAACGTGCTCGTGATCAAGGGCACGATTCGATCGACGATGTGGTGGGAAAGATCGACCCGACGGAACCGGACGCAATCCAGTCGTTTCGAAGGGCGCTGAGGAAGGACGGTAAAAAACTGCGTACCGAGCGTGCTTATGTCAGCAAGGTGAAGGCGTTCATGAACGAACGCGGACTGACGTGCTTGGCCGATTTTGATCGCATCGCAGCGGCCGATGTCGAAGCCCACTTAACGGACCTTGCCGTCGATGGCAATGTTGCCGCGTCGACTCAGAACGGTGCGTTCCATGCGTTGTTGGCGTTCTTTCGTTTAGTGCTGCGTCGGGAGATGGGCCGGATCGAGGCGATTCGTGCGAGCAAGGGGAAGATGGTGCCGACGGTGATGAGTACGGACGAGGTGTCACGGGTCTTGGCGGGACTGGATGGCGTGCATCTGGTGATTGCAGAGTTGCTGTACGGGTGTGGGATGCGGATCAGCGAGGCGATTCGACTGCGGGTCAAGGATCTGGATTTCGACAATCGTCGAATCGAGATCCGCCAGTCCAAGGGAGATAAGAGTCGGGTGGTGCCGATGCCGGTGGAAATGGTCGAAACGCTGAAACGTTACATGGAGTCGCGGCGGGCATTGCACGAGCATGATTTGGCGGACGGAACGGCGTCGGTTTGGTTGCCGTATGCGTTGGCGAAGAAGTATCCGTCGGCGCCTCGTGAATTTCGATGGCAATACCTGTTTGCTTCAGCGCGGTTTTCACGCGACCCGCGCACCGGACGTCTCCATCGCCACCATTTGCACGCTGACACGTTTCCAAAACACTTGCGAAACGCGGTGGAAGCGGCGGGCATCACCAAGCACGTAACCAGCCACACGTTTCGGCATTGCTATGCGACCCATTTGATGTGGCAGGGGACCGACATTCGCCGGGTTCAAGAGTTGCTTGGGCACAACGATGTGAAGACGACGGAGATCTATACGCATGTGGACAATCGAATGGGGCCGGTCGTGGTTAGTCCACTGGACCGATTGGTTGCGGAGAACAATCGTAACCGCTAGGTGGGTGGCATCTTTCACCCAGTGCTTGTTGGGTGGAACCTTTCACCCTCCGTTTCACCCTTTCCCTACGTTGCTCGCATGCAAGAGAAAGTTGTCAACGCGCACAAAAAAAAGCCCAATTCCCATTCGGAATCGAGCGTTCAGGAAAACTGAACCATCTCCCGCGAAGCGGTTTAGTTCAACTTGGTTCTCTTTCGATGGGGCAGTGATAGAGCGCGTTTTCGGGGGCGTTCTGTCTAGCTCGTCGGCGACCATAAATTCGGCGTTGCTGGCGTGCCGAATCGAAGTTGGTCTTGAGGGCTGATGACTGCGACTTGAGACAAACTTACGAGAAAGAACACTGGCATTTCCCCAGCCGGGGAGCGTATTCTGCTTGGTTAGTCAACGCAAAAGAGAAGGGCCATGGTGAAGCCCTCCCTGCCTCACCATGGCCCATCAATGCTGGAACGATGGCACCGATCGTTCCACCCTCCCAATCCATGGTACTGATCAAATCGGCAAATTGGCCGGATGATCTGAAACCGAATTGATTGGGAGGATGAAATTTTTTAGGCAGGTCAAAGTGGAGGACGAGCGTCCACCGAAGGGATGGTTAGCGATCGCAACCGCTGTCGCAACTGTTGCTGCCGCGGCAAGTGTCGCAACCGTTGCAGCTTGGGCCGCTGCAGCCATGACCGTTGCGGGCGGGCAGAAGTTGTCCGCAGCCTTGGCGATTCTTGAAGCAGTCGCACGTACCGTTGACGTGTTTTTGGCCGAAACCGCACTTCTGCTGATAACCGTCCCAAACGTGCGTGTTGCATTTGCTGGTTCGGAAGTACTGAAGCAACGTCGACGACGGCAAGCACGGTGCGACGTGTGGCGTGCAATCGTTGACCGAGTCACAGACGCCCGAAGCGCATCCTTGGTTTCCGTGAATGGCCGTCGCAATCGGTCCAGCGTGCGACCGGTGGTGTCCGAAGCCTACCGATTGAGCTGAGGTTGACGTTTGTGACGATTCGAGGTCTTGCAGTGCGAACGCAGCGTTCAAGTCGATGGTGTCGTTCACTTGGGGTGCGACGGCGATTGGGTCGTGCAGCGACACCTTGGCCGGTACTTCTGCAAAGCTTGGCATTGCAAAGCTTTGGGGAACCGGTACTAGCTTATCGACGGATTCGGCGACATCGGCGGCAGCCGATTCGATTTGCGTTGGTGCTGTAAGCGACAAAGCTTCGTCAACATCGAAAGCCGAAGCCCTCTTGGATTGGTTTTGAACGGCGCGGGCCGAAGGGGGGGCGTCGCCAAAGCTGAGGTCGGAAAGCAGTGCGCTGAAATCGTTTTTGGCGAAAGCATGGGGAGCCAAAACGGTTGCGACAACGATCGCAATTGAGAGTGCGGAAATTCGCATGGGAGGACTTCCTTGTGCATGTTGGGTTGAGAGGATTGGTTGGATCCCAGCCGTGCCCATCTCTTGGTTTCCTTGCCAAATCGATTTCGTCAAATTCGATCGCTTCGAGTCTGATTTCGTTTCGTTCAGCGCTAACCATCAAGTGGGTTATCGCGTGACAGGAATCCCGTAGTAAGTGGCAAGTCAAGGCTTGCGGCACGGGGGTGGCAGGATCCGTCGAGCGATAGTGGTTGATGAACCACCAAACCTTTGCCGCGCCGCAAGTGCCGTGCAAGCAATCTCGGCTTTCTTTTTCTAGTTTCATCGCTCAGCGTTGCTCAAAACCGCGTCGATGCAAATCGCTTCGCCAGTCGTTAAAGCTTGCCGACTTGGCAGGCGTAACTTAAACGCCGCGACCATGCGTTCGACGTGATCCGAACGACTGCGCAATCGAAGGGGCAGCGAGATTCTTAGTTAACCGCGTCAAAGAGTGCGGCACGTATTTCGGTTTGCCGGTATGTGTCGGTCAACTTCGATCCGTCGGATTCGGTGACGTAGAACACGTCCGCAACTTGGTCCAAGTGCGTATCAATCTTTGCGAATGAAAGTACCAATCGCTTTTCGGCAAGTGCCGATGCGATTCGGTACAGCAGGCCGACTTCGTCATAGGCAAAGAAGGAAACGATCGTGTAGCGGTCGACGGTATCGTTGTCAAAGACGACTTTTTTGGGCAGTACTTTGACCTTGCTTGGTTCCACCGATGTGTTCGGTTTCCATCGCGAACGATATGGCGGCAGCGGCGCGTTGGGGTCATCAAGTAAATGACAGAGACGTTTGCGGACTTCGGCTGTACGATGCTCGGGAACGTCGCCGTCAGGATGCTCGGGATCAATCACCCAGAAATGGTCCCAGGCAAAATCCCCAACCATTTCGATCTGTGCTCGCATAATTGTCAGGCCGCTGGTCGAAAGGGCGCCAGTGGCTCGGGCGAACGTACCAATCGAATGTTTGTCCTCGTGGCGGATGACCGTGTAACGCAGCGCTTTGATGCTGGCGTCAAACCGGCACATCGTGATTGTCTTGGTGTCGCGATCGGGTTGATTGACGATGACCATGATCTCGCTGGCAAGATCGTCGGGGTCACAGCGGCTTAGCAAGGACAATGGAACTTGGTCCAGCAATTCAAACGCTTGCTCTGGTGCGTTGGCGGCACTCAATTCACTCTGGACACGTCCTCGTGTTGATTCGATCTCGGGATCATTGGGGCTGCCCGGAAGGTCACCCGAATCAAAATAGCGGCGAGTTCGTTTATAGAGGTCTTCGATTAGATTCAGCTTCCAGTCGGTCGCCACGCCGGGGCCGACAGCGATCAGGTCAGCAACCGAGTGGACGACGAGCAGTTCCAGTCGGCGGATCGAACCGACTTCTGCCGCAAACGCCAACACGATTTCCGGGTCACTGAGATCGTGACGAAACGCCGTAACGTTGACGGCCAAGTGCTTCAGGACAAGCCATTCCAACGTCTCGGCTGTGGTCGGATCTAGCATCAGGCGAGCGGCTGTGTCGCGCGCGATCCGCGCGCCGACGATGCAGTGGTCTTCTTCGTAGCCTTTGCCGATGTCGTGAATCAACAGCGCTAGGTGCAGCAATCGCTTGTCATCGATCCGCCGATATCGCCGCCCCATTCCGCCTGGGGATTCCTGCATGTTGGTCGCCGCTTCGATGGCCAACAGGCTATGCGCGTCAACGGTGTACTTGTGATACGCATTGAACTGTAACAGTCCGCGCATTCGCTTGAACTCGGGGATTAGTTGTTCGATGATCCTTAGCTCGTGAAGCCGACTTAGCAGAGGCGCTAGTTGGCCTGGCCGACTAAGGAGCGACAGGAATGCATCGATCGTTTCGGCATCCGGCGGCGTAGGCGTCCGGTCCTGCATCGCTAACCGAATCGCTTGCCAAGTGTGGTGCGCGATGCGGCGGCAATGTTGATTCGCCAAACTCATCAACATCAGCACGTCTGGCAAGCTGGCAGCAAACGATTCGAGCGCTCCTTCGCGGACCCAAATGTGAGTTGGGCCCATGCGAATTTTGTCGTCGATTGAACGCGATAAAACTCGTTCAACGATCCGGTGGGTCAACGGGCGGCTTTGGGCGTCTTCAGAAAAATACGACGCTGCGTAACGAACGTTGCGAGTTTGGTCGAAGTAATCCTGCATGAACTGTTCGACCGGCAACACACCATCGGTCCCGGTATAGCCCCATTGATCGGCAATTTCCATCTGGGTCGGTCGATCCAGAATGTCTTGGCTTTTGCCTTCGCGAAAATGCAGTTCATTTCGAAGCCGCAGCATGAACCGATAGGCTTGCCGAACGTTGCGGTAATCTTCTTCGGGGAGTGCGCCAAGTTTTAGTAATCGGTCGAGGTCGGTTTCGCCGTAGCGAGCAAAGCCGATCCACCGAATCAATTGGATGTCCCGTAGCGAGCCAAGCGATCGTTTGACGTTGGGGCGCAACAGGTAATTGGTTTCGCCCCACTTGGTTCGTTCTTCGCGCCGAGCCGCAATGATATCGCGGATGACGTTCTTGCTGCGCTGCATGGCCCCATGCCGAAACGCGTCAAAGTACTTTTTGTACAACTGCAAGCTGCCGCCCAGCAAACGAGACTCGGCAAGTGACGAGTAAATGACGGGGTCGGCCCACGACATGGCGCAGGCTTCGGGCGCGGTACGAATCGAAAGTCCCGGTTGGATTCCCGAGTCGCCCAGATCGCGAGTCAACGCACCCGAAACGATGGTCGCTAGGCTTTCTGATTTGGGCGTCGTCAGCAACATCAGGTCGGCGTCCGAATACGGCGCCAAGTCGCGTCGTCCAAAACCGCCATGGGCGACCAAGCACAGACCGCTTAGCCGATCGTCGTTGGCGTAGTCGCGAATCGCTTCGTTGAAGATGTCCAGCACGACATCGTCGTAGAGATCGGCAAGCAGCGTTGAAACCTGGGTGCCTGGTGATCCACTGCGGTGTTGCTGGAAGGCTTTTTCGCGGCCATCGAGCAGCACTTCGCGACTTCGTAGAACGATCGGTCGCATTGACATGGTCGGCATTTCGCAGCGCAGCGGGTACAAGAGTAGGCAACTCGCTTACGCGAGCGCAGGCGTAATTAAATACGGGATCAACGACCCTCGCCCTGTGCCGCCGCCAAGGCAAGTTCTAAAGCGCGTCTTCGCCTCGTTCACCCGTACGAATTCGGATCGAATCTTCGAGGTTGGTGACAAAGATTTTTCCGTCACCGATTTGTCCGGTCTGGGCCGTTTGCAGAATCGTGTCGATTACGGTTTGCAAATTTTCGTCGGCGCAGATGACTTCGATTTTCACCTTGGGCACAAAGTCGATCGCGTATTCGGTGCCGCGATAGATTTCGGTATGCCCTTTTTGGCGACCAAAGCCACGAACTTCGCTGACCGTCATGCCATGGATGCCCTGGTCTGTTAGGGCGTTTTTGACGTCTTCAAGCTTGAAGTGACGGACAATGGCTTCGACTTTTTTCACGATCGTACCTCGGTCGGTGGCTATAGATCTGCTGTTTTTACAGTGTTTGGTAGGTCAACCGTCATTGTACACTCGCAATCGGGTTGTTCTAGCGGGCTAAATCGGATGCTAAGTCGGCCGAATCCACTGAACCTCGGCGATCCCAGCGTCGTGATTGACGGTCCGAGTCAAAACAAACAGCAAATCACTGAGCCGGTTCAAGTAGACGATCAGTTCCTCGGACACCTGCGTCTCGTGATGGCGGACTAACGTCACGACTCGTCGTTCGGCCCGTCGACAGATCGATCTGGCTAGGTGCAAAGCTACCGATCCGGGATGGCCAGCCGGCAGAATGAAGTGTTTTAGTTCGGGAAGATTCCCCTCGTGTTCGTCGATCCAGCGTTCAAGCCGCTCAACGTGCGACGTGGTGATGATTCGCATTTCGTGATCATCCGGCTCGGGGGTCGCTAGTTCGGCACCGATCGAGAACAGTTCGTGCTGGATTTGATCGAGTTGTGCGTCGATCGCGGCTCCCACACCTGCCGCACGAGCCATGCCGATTGCCGAATTCAGCTCGTCAACCGTTCCGTAGGATTCAATTCGGTCGTCATCCTTCGAAACTCGTGGGCCACCGAACAGGCCTGTGCTGCCGTTATCGCCGGTTCGTTTATAAATTTTCATTGAAGCCCGTCGAAATCGTGGTGTTGGCGGATTTAGTTTGTTTTAAACGACTGTTGGCGTTCGACAAGCCGTCGCACTGCTGCGCGGTTCGGCCATGTTCGCTCTCACTAAGTTCGCTCCAGCCCTGTTCGCTTCATCAATTGCACTGTCGAAAACGCCCGTCTGAAAGGTGAATCATGAAGAAAGTACCAGGCCAGACCGTCAAGGCTGCTGGGATCCTGTTGGTTTCCGGCGAGGTGACGCCGACGCACTTTTTGCTGATGCGTCACCGGAATCGATGGGATTTGCCCAAGGGGCACTGCGAAGATGGAGAAACCTTTGTCGAGGCGGCGCTTCGCGAAACCGAAGAAGAGACTGGCATTCCGCAGTCGGCCATCGTATTGGATCCCGATTTTCAGTTCGACTTGAAGTACAAAGTCACTTACAAGAAGCACGGCGACTTACCGTTCGACAAGCACGTTCGATACTTCATCGGTTTTGTTCGTGACCAGCCCACGCTGACGTTGACGGAACACGAGTCGGCGCAGTGGTGGGCTTGGGATCCGCCTCACGCCTCCATTCAATCAGAAACGATCGACCCATTGATCGAGGCGGCTCAGCAGCATTTGTTGCGGACGCGTTGAACGTGTGCGGATCCTGTTGCAGCGTGCCTGATTGCCAGACGTGCCTGATTGCCAGATATAGCTAGTAGGTGGCTTTCAGAATTTCAATTTCGATCCGGCTGATCGCATTGAGAAACGGAATGAACGCGTTGTACTCGTTCCCGCCTGAAAGGTTGGATGTCGCCAGCATTAGCCGGTCAACGGGTGCTAGTCCTTCGGATACTGCGTCCAAGGGAACCCATCGGTCGTCGATATAGGCCAGCGTCCACATGTGGTATGTCATCCGCTCGGGTGAACTGTTGGCGTACTTCAATCCGATCGCAACACGCGACGGGATCTTGCGAGATCGCAGCATCGCCGCCAACAAGATTGCGCGACCGGTACTGTCACCGAGTCCTTGGTTGACCACTTCACTCGCCTTTACTAGTCCAGCCGGGCTGTCGCGGTCTGCGATCAAGGTGCCAACCGTTCGAGCCAGTTCGACGGCGGTTTCTTGCGGTGTCAATTCGCGTGTTCCAAGTGCGGCCGCGGCGTAACGCGCGACCAAGGACGCGTTGGAATCGACAAACGCGTTCGGTGCAGAGTCCTCGGGCGTCGGCGCCAGGTCGAACGCGACGAAACCATTGGTTGATGATTCGTCTTTCCGGCTGATCAAGATTTGCGCAGTTCCGTCATCGAGAGTGCGGACCAGTTGGCCGGGCATCGATTCGATGAGGGCGGTTTTTTTGTCTTGCTGGGCTTGCAACGTCGGATTCACTCGCAAGGCAAGTCGCGACGCCTCGGACGGACGTTCAATGGATCCCGTCACTGGGATGGCCGTCACTTCATTCGGGTTGGCGATGGCCGACTTGACCGTCGATTCATCGGTTCGGTAGGAATCTAAATTGATACCACTGGAAAACATGCGGACGATCTTTCCATCGGGATTGACCCAAATTGTCGAATAGGACGCCAATTGGCCATCGGCTTGAACTTCGTAGTTGATTTCCGTCAACTCGGCCAAAGTCTGATCGGCAAGCGGTATCGAAGCTGTTCCGCTGCAACGAAGCCGTGCCGTTGCGATTTGAAATTGGCCCGGCAGCAACAGGCGTAAATTCCGAGTCTCGCCTTGTTGGGTCATTGGCTTGGCACGCAATGACTGTTCGATAGCGACAAGTCCGCGGTCGCGCGACGACCAAGCAATGGATCGTTTGGTCTTGGCGGTACCACGAACCGATTCGATCTTCAACTGTGATCCATCGACCGTGCCAGAGGTGCGGGTGACGATCGGGCCGACATGAAGTTCGCTTTCGAACCGCAGCAGTTTTCCGTCGGGGGTCTCGTAGCTGGTTTGGATCATCCGCTGCAGCGTTCGTGACTTGCCTTGATTGACATACAGTCGGTTGTCCGTCCGATAGCGAACTTCACCGTCATCAGTCGCTTCGGCGGTAAGGTGGTTATGCCCGACGGGCTGACCATTGATTGAATACAGATCCCACGTTTCCCAGTCCTTGCTAAAAGTTTCCATCGGCAACTCATAGTTTTCCGACGGGTCGCCAAGCGATGTGTCACCACGAGACACGGATTCGCTACCCGGTGATGAACCGCCTTTCGCCGAATCGTTCGCCAAATGTGCCACGTCCGCAGGAACCAGCGGCGGGCGTTTGGGAATGTCGCACCCTAGTAATAGGCCGACCGTTCCTAATACGAACAGGTAACCGCCAATGAATTGACGATGTTTGCGAGTGGCGATGGCTGAAGTGCGAAATTCAGGAAAGTTGAATCGAATCACAGTATGTCGCTGTCGTTTTTGCGACAGCGATCTTTCGAATGCGAGTAAACGTCAGCGAATGAACCGGGCAGCACTTGATTATAACTACGTAGGCGCGAGATCGGATCGACAACAATGATGCAAAAAAGTACCCGCGCATGGCGTTTTCGCATCTCTTTGGGGGCGACAGGTTGCAACGACGGTAACGATTGAATCAATCGTTATCAATAAGTCAGGGGCGTTGGCCGTGATGGGTACTGTTTGCACAGTTCCTGAAACGCACGGCACAAAGTTGACCTAGTTTTTTTGTAGATGTTCGACCGTCAGGTTGATCGGACCGACAAATTCGGTCCAACCTACAAATTTCCCAGGCAACGAGACCGAACTATCATGGGCTTTCTAAAACGTATCCTTCGAGGCGGCGCCACCGAAGAAGCACAGCGCACCGTTTCAGATGGAAGTTTTGAAACACTCACCGACGAAGAACTTCAGGCTCACATGGGCATTCGGACCTACGGAGTGTTCGAATTGACCGATGCGATTCGACCATCGTATGATCTTCGGATCGTTCCTCGTCAGGGCTTTCGCCACGACGAATACGTCGACGACGCCAGCGGAACACGGACGCCCGTGATCATGGCCTCGGCATCACGCGATCGTTTGATTGATCTGTTCTTGGAACTGATCGAACCACTTGGCGACGTTGTTGACGTTGTGCTGGAAACCAGCCATCGCGCCGGCGGTGGGCACGACGATCTGTATCGTGAACACATCGATATGCCAGTGCTGAAAAGCATCTTGCTTGAATTTGAAGACTTGCTTCTGAACGATGGTTGCACCGGCATCGCCGTGATCAATCCATCGAAACGACAAGAGGTCCAGTTGGACGAACACAAGTTGTTGATTGCCTACGGTGATCCGCTGAAGTCGTTCGAATCCGTCTTGATCGCAGGCGACGTGTATCCCGAAGAAGACATTCGCTTCATCACCGAAGCCGAACACGTCCACAGCAGCAGCGAAAAAATGTACGACCAATTCAACGTGCTGAAAAATCGGCTTGGAATGGACGGCGAAGACTGCGAAGCATCGGCTTGGTGATCGGCACGTTCGTTGAGTTTGAATTAACGCTAACCCACGCGCAGTGACGCGATTGTCACCGCACTGGGGGCCACATTTCGCACCCGAGCATCGCCAAGGTACAATCCGGACTTCCCTTGGTTTACTAGTCGCTCGTGTGATTGTTTTATGATTTTGGTTATCAGTTCTTCGCTGCATCCGGATAGTCGCAGTCGAATTCTCGCTCGCGCATCGATCGATCGACTTGCCGAAATCGGCGAATCTGCTGAGTTGTTCGATTTGGCGGTATCGGCACTGCCGGCCTGTGATGGAGCCTCAGCCTACGGTGATGCCAATGTGCAAGAACTGTCCAAGCGAATCCAAGCAGCCGATTGCATTCTGATTGCTGCACCGGTCTACAACTACGACGTCAACGCGGCGATCAAGAACGCGGTCGAGTTGACGGGGAAAGCTTGGACGGGCAAGGTCGTTAGCTTGATGCTGGCCGCCGGCGGTCAAGGCAGTTACATGTCGGCCATGGGATTGGCAAACAGTCTGATGCTTGATTTCCGCTGCGTGATTGTGCCGCGTTTTATCTACGCCACGGGTGAATCGTTCGAAGGCAACCAATTGGCCGATGAATCAATTCAAAACCGCGTCAACCAATTGGTCGAAGAGTCGGTGCGAATGTCGAAAGCCTTGGGCTCGCATTCGTCCTAATTCTTAGGCCGGTAAAGCTGATTGGCGGTGATCATGGATTCGACAGCCGCCGGGACTCGGTATCGGATGCTCTTTCGGTCGGCGATGCGATCTCGCAAGCCGCTGCTGCTGATTTCGATCACGGGCATCACGATGACATGGTCATGTGATTTTGTGATCAAGTTCGAACCAGATTCTTCGTTTGGCGTGGCAAACGGTTTCAGCACGTCAAAGTTGATCGGCGGATCACCGCCACGCTGGACCACGGCCAAATCGACCAATTCAAGCAGTCTCGCCGGTTCGTGCCAACGGTCGAACGAGGCTAGTGAATCGCTGCCAATGATCAGAAAGAACTGGTCCGATGGATTTTCGGCTTGGATCTCGGCGACCGTGTCGACCGTATAGCTGACATCGCCCCGCCGGATTTCACGATCGTCGACGACAAAATGGGGATTGCCAGAAATCGCCAGTCGTACCATCTCAACGCGTTGTTCATTGCTGGCGACCGGACCGTTTGGTTTTAGCGGTGACGTTGCCGCCGGTATCCATCGTACTTCGTCCAGCGACAGCGATTCTTTCGCCGCTTCTGCGATCCAAAGGTGGCCGAGGTGGACGGGGTCGAACGAGCCACCAAAAATCCCAATTCGTTTGCTCAAGCGATTAGCCCTATACAGCGTCGGTGCGTTTGTGCCGTTTTAATATCGTGGGTTTCGATCTTCCCAGTGCCGATGACGCCGGTTTTCACGATCGATTTGCGAGGTCGAGTTGGCACCGCGACTGGATTCGCATCTCGACAGCGACATTCTAGCGGATTGCGAAACGTTGGTTTCCCGGTGTCGTTTTCGAACCGTTGACCAAACGTGTCAACCGTCCGGCTGATACTGCAATAAAAGTGGCAACGTTCAAAGTTTGGGAATATTTACTATGTTGACGGATCACAACTCGCTCCCTCATCACCCCTTGCCTGTCCCGATGTCTGGTCCGGTTCCCGACGAATACGACGTTCCTGACGATCGCAAAGACGATGCGTCAAAGGCCGATTCGTTGCAGGGTGAGCTGTTCGAGACCGCTCCGCCGCCCTGGGAATTGGCGGTCCAGGACGATGTGGCGACTGCTCGAGTCGTTTTCAGTGAAGCGCCGCACGGCCCGTATGACTACCGCATTCCCGACGAGATGCGGGATTCGTTGGAAGCCGGCATGCGGGTCAAAGTTCCGCTGGGCCGTCGTAAGAAAATGACAACGGGATGGTGCATCGAATGCAAATTGGGCACGTCCGCGTCGCGAAGTTTGAAAGACATCGATCAAGTCGTTGACCACGTTCCGCTGTGCGATCCGCCGTTGGTGCGGTTGGTGCTGTGGATGAGTCACTATTATCAAGCACCCGCCGGACAGGTCTTTGACGCCTTGATTCCGTCGAGTGTTCGCAGCGGCGCGGGAACTCGCGAGCGTACTTACTACACGCCCAACGCAAAGCTGATTGATGATGCGTTGATCGAAGGTCTGCCCCAGAAACAACAAATCGCTTTACGGTTTCTGATTGCCGCAGGGCGGCCGATGACGTCGTCACAATTGATGGTCGAGGCGGCCTGCACGTCGGCGCCGATCAAAGCACTCGAAAAGAAAGAACTGCTACGAACCGAGACTCGGCGAGAAATGGCGACTGCGGCGCCGATGCGTTGGAATCTAGGCGATGGTGAAAAAGAAAAGAGCCATGCTTTAACTGGTGACCAGGGCAACGCGCTTGACCGGATCGTTGCGGCGGTCGATTCAGAAGCCGGCAAGACTTTGCTGCTGCATGGTGTGACCGGCAGCGGGAAAACAGAAGTCTATATTCGCGCGATCGAGCACTTGGTCAAGTTTGGGCGAAGTGCGATCGTGTTGGTGCCAGAAATCAGTCTGACGCCACAGACTCGCGGGCGATTCGAACGTCGTTTCGAATCGGTGGCTGTATTGCACAGCCAGATGACGCCCGCCGAGCGTCATTTCCAGTGGCAACGCATTCGCAGTGGTGACGTTCAAGTCGTCGTTGGACCGCGCAGCGCGGTGTTCGCACCGCTGCCGCGGTTGGGGCTGATCATCTTGGACGAAGAGCACGATGGATCGTTCAAGCAAGACAGCGTCCCTCGCTACCACGCTCGGAAGGTCGCGCACGCTCGAGCCATGCTGTTGAAGATTCCATTGGTGTTGGGAACGGCGACACCGTCGATGGAAACGTGGCACGCCTGCACGACAGGCCATGCTGAATTGGTTTCGATGCCATCTCGCGTCGGCGATCGTCCCATGCCTGACGTGCAGTTGGTTGACTTGCGAGTTCGCGATGATCGTACATCGGGCGCGATCAGCCGTCCGCTGCACCGCGCGGTCGAAGAAACGTTGAAGGAGAAAGGGCAGGTCATTTTGCTGCTGAATCGACGCGGCTTTGCGACAACGATTCAGTGTCCGTCCTGCGGCCACGTCGTTGCCTGTCCGGATTGTGATATGCCGCTAACGCATCACCGCGATGGCGGCAAAGCGGTTTGCCATTACTGTGATTACACGATCGGTACGCCGCCCTGGTGCCCGGCATGTCGGTTCGACGGAATCCGTTATGGAGGGCTTGGGACTCAAAAATTGGAAGTCGAAGTCAAGGCACGCTTTCCCGACGCCAATGTCGCTCGAATGGACAGCGATACGATGAAACGTCCCGGCAGTCACCAGCGGGTCTTGTCGGCGTTTCGCAGTGGCGAAGTCAATATCTTGCTGGGAACCCAGATGATCGCCAAAGGACTGGACTTCCCCAACGTTTTGTTGGTTGGCGTGATCAACGCCGACGGTGCCCTGCACTTCCCCGATTTCCGAGCTTCCGAACGGACTTTCCAGCTTGTCACACAAGTGGCTGGGCGCACTGGTCGCGGCGACCGTGGCGGCCGCGTGATCGTACAAACCTTTACACCGGAGCATCCGGCGATCCAGGCGGCGTCGACTCACGACTATGAACAGTTTGCGACCGGCGAGATGGTCAACCGTCGCAAGTTTAATTATCCGCCACTTGGCAGTGTCGGACGGATCATCATCCGCGGTGCGGTCGAAGACGTAACCGAAGCGACGGCCGAAGCATTGCTCGGTCGCTTAGAAGCGGCCCGCGACAAACTGGGATTCGAAGTACGCCTGTTGGGGCCTGCGCCACCGCCAATCACGAAGCTGCGTGGCAAGTATCGTTTTCATATTCTGCTGCAATCGGTCGAAGCGTCTCAGTTGGGTGAAACCATTCGCCGCGCACTCGAAACGTTTACGATCCCGGACAAGGACGACGTCCAATACGTCGTCGACATAGATCCAATGGACATGCTTTGATCGACTGTGCGTCTTCCTTTTCTGCGGTGCCAATTCTACGGTGCCAATCGCACGATCTTCCATGAATCAGCGTCTCGCTTGTACACGATCCGGTCGTGCAGGCGGCTGGGGCGGCCCTGCCAAAACTCGATCGTGTTGGGGGTGACATCGTATCCGCCCCAATGCGGTGGGCACGGCACGGATTCACCTTCGTACCGAGACCGAAGGCTGTCCATTTGGTCGGTTAGCCACTGCTCACTTTGGACCTCGGACGATTGGTCGCTGGCGTTGGCGCCCAATTGGCTGTCACGTGGACGCGAGGCAAAGTATGTTTGCGACGTTTCGCGGCTCGTTTTCGCGGCGGTCCCGTCGATCCGAATTTGGCGTTCCAGGTGCGGCCAAAAGAAACACAGCGAGACGTTCGGATTGGCTGCAATCTGTTGGCCTTTGACGGAGTCATAATTTGTGAAAAACGCGAACTTGCCATTTTCGATGGCCTTCAGTAGCACGATTCGAGACGTCACGTTGCCGTCTACTGACGCCGTCGAAAGCGTCATTGCGTTGATTTCCATCCAATCGGGGGCCTCTTCGGCTTTGGCTTGTTCGAACCAGACCGAGAACTGAACCAGGGGGTCCGAATTCACGTCCTTTAAGCTGATTCCCGCCTTGGTGTAAGTCTGTCGCATATGGTGAATCGACATCGCTGGTCTTTCGAATGGGATGCTAAATCGTCTTGAAAAGGGACGGGAATGCTGGCTAGCGGAGCACTTTGGCGCGCCGCTTGCCTCGTTTGTAAGATTCAAGCCAGGGACTGCCAACCTGACAGAAGTTTGATTCCTCCGTTGAGAGTTGTATGAACGAAACGTTTGCTGATCATTCCTTCATGGGAAGTCTGTTAGTCGCATCTTCGTTGGTTCAAGATCCGATTTATTCGGGTGGTGTTTGCTTGCTCGTGCATCAAGATGACCAACAGGTTTACGGCGTGATGCTGAATCGACCGCTCAAACCCAATTTGGGCGCATTGATGGCGATGCTGAATAAGCCCAAAACGTCACGTCTTCCAGAACCAAGTGCGGAGGCTTCCGAGGCGGGCGAACTTTCGGACGTCGAGACGGCGATGTCGGTGGGAATGCCGGCGGCGCTACCGAATTTGGGAATGGTTCATTTTGGTGGTCCGCTGTCAGGCCCCGTCGTTGCGCTGCACCAGGACAGTCAATTTGCCGAGGCCGAACCAGGCAGCGGGATCTATCTGGCCGCTCAAAAGCAGCATCTCGAGAGCCTGCTGGCTCAGCATCCGTCAAGTTGCCGGTTGATTGTTGGTCATTTGCGGTGGGATATCGACCAGTTGGATAGCGAGCTTGATGCGGGGCTTTGGCATACCGCGCCCGCCACCGCCGACGTCGTGTTTGGCGAGCCTGACGAAATGTGGCCACGTTTGATTCGGCGGGCGACGGCACGATCTCTGGCCCGTTGGGTGGGGACGCCTGACGTGATTGGGGCAAGCGAGCTAAACTAGCTTTCTTCCACCAGTCCGAGAATCGACAAATTCACCAAGAAGCTTTCCGTGGCACGACACGACGAAGACGACATTCCACCGAAGAAGAAATTCCGCATCCAGCGTCGTCGCTTGGGGAAGATCATCGCGATCCAGCCCGATGGAAAGTTTGGCTTTATCGATGCCGAAGATTATCGCGATGACGTTTTCTTTCACAAAGACGTCTGGGATGGGAAAACAAACCGATTCGGACGCGACGTTTTTGTGCGTCCCGAGGTTGGTATGTGGGTCGAGTTCGAATTGGACGACACGAAGTTCGAAGAAGAAAAAAAACTACGTGCCAAGGTTTGCCGTCCCACCGATCGTCCGATCGGTCGCAAATTGTCGGGCCGTGATGCAACGTTCAAGATCGTCACGCATCATCCCAACGCCAAACGCAAACGTCCGACGTGGCGAAAAAGCGACTGACCCGGCTCGGTCTATTCTTCGGATTCGCCCTCGTCGTTTTCCGGTTTCTTTGCCGGAAGCTTTCCGCCGTTCTTTTTGGCGGCCAATACATCTTTTTCTAGGTCACGCACCAAGATCGGGTTGATGTGTTTGGAAAGCAGTTCCCGAGTGGTGATGAACATCTCGTCCACCTTGCGTTTCTGGTTGGCATTTCGAGTGCCCAGTAACTTTAAGAAAACAGCTTGCTTCTTTCCCATGTCAGTCGCGAGCGCTTCGTTACTGGGTTGGTTGCGAAGAGCTTCCATCAACTCGTCGGCTTCTTTCATTTCGCCACGTTCCAAACGCATTCGGATACGTGCTTTGTACAGTTCGCGAACCGCGACTAAGTCGATGATGGCGTCCTGAACGCCGCGAATGTACGCCTCGGCTTGCAAGCGTAAGTCATCGCCCTGCAGGTCAGCGACCGCCTTTGGGTACAAGCCCGGAACCATCGGCAACCGAGCCAAAACTGCACCACCATTTTTGACGTACATCAATCGCAGCGGATCGTCCGTTTTCTTGATGTTCAATCTGCCGTTCCAGTCGGTTCGTCCGATGAACGTCATGGTCGTGCTCTTGAGCTCCTTTTCGTAGATTTCGTATCCGATCAAGGGGAAATCAACATCGCCTTGAGCATGCAGACGCAGCAGTGTCTCGTCAGCAATCGGGCGGACTTTCAATGCCGTTCGAAACGTTCTTGCGTTCTTGCGACCTTGGAGTCCACCGGCGCGACCGGCGTAGAAATCCATTGAAACATTTCTGTCCTTGACTTCGGTGACCGCCAAGTAGGCCCAATCCATGGCGCCGATCATGAAGGGATTCCCATTGCGATCGTTCTTGCGAGTCATTGGTTGCAGCACGTCGTCCACGTGAATCATCGCAGGTGAGTTTTCGTCCATGATCAAGCCGGATGCTCTTAGCAATCCGGCCGCTGTTTTTTGGCCTGCGTCGTCGATGCGCACAACTGGGGCAAACGCCTTGATCACGGCGTGCCCGACGGCTTCGCCGATCGGTTGGTTGGCGGCGATCGGTGAGCTTGCGATCGGGCCGAAGTAACGCATCAAAGTATCAAGTTCAACCACGTCGATACGCCCCGGCATCGAATCGACTGTTGCCCGAACAATGAACACTTTGTCGTATTGCTCGATGGTTTCACTGACCAGCCCGGCGATCGGAAGCGTGACGATTTTGGCTTCGGGTTTGTCTACCCGCACTGCCATTCCACGCGACGCCAGGATTGCTTCGGTGTTTGCGTCGGCCCAAAGATCTTGAACTTTTGACGCATCGCCATCGATCGGTTTCAAGCGTTTGTCGACGCCCGCAAGGGTGCTGTCGCCAAGCTGTTTGCCACGATCGATGACGTCATCAATCTGGTTTTTGGTGCTGTAGATCGTGTTGACGAATTCGCCCACATTCGAGGCAATGCGAATTCGAACAGCGTCTTTGTGGTCTCGTTTCACCGCCAGCACAGGATCGGCCGATGTCAGCATGTCGTAGCTCATCGCATCCATGTCACGCGATGCCGCAGCCCGAACGGCCATGGGGGCATCTGCAATCGTGACACGCCATATCGACGAGAAATCACGATCCAAGAATTCTCGCAAACTCGGGCTGATCGCATCCGAACCGGCTCGAGCGTTATCTGCGACAACCCAGATTAAAACGCGGTATGGTGAAAAATCCCATGGTGCTTCTGCCGGTGGGTCTGGTTTGCTGTCGGTTGATTTCGCTTGAGTGGTCGATGCGCTATCAGGCGATTCGGCCTGCGGTGGCTGCGTCTGGACGGACTCGGATGGCGGCGTTTCAACATCGGCCGCGATCGCTTGCGCCGGCAACACCGCCAACAACGCGATCAGCAACGCCGGAAAGTTCAAGTTCAAAGTCGTTTTCATTGTCCCAACCGCCAATTGCTCGCGTTTTGGTAAAGCGAAACGATGTCCGTTCCCATTCCCACTAATTCCCGTCGATAAGCGTACGAGTCGACCATTTGCCAAAGCGGCAAGACGGGCAATTCGTGGTGCGCGATCGCGTGCAGATCCAGCAAGCGGTCGCGAATTTCACGCCAATTTTTTGCTTCTTCTAACCGTCGCAGTCCAAGTCCCACCAACTGATCTTCGCTCTTTGCCATTCCTTCGGGGCCGAGTACTCGGCGGGCATCGATGACGGGTTCCCAAACGGCTGCTGAAACATACACGATGTCAGCGATGTCTTCGTCCGGATTAGGAAAGGTCCGTCCGATCGGCAGTTCGACCAATTTTACGGTCAAACCTAATAGTTCCCATTGACTGCTGATTGCTTCACAGGCGACTCGCGAAAGGTTGTCGGCGGGAAACGCCAAACGGATCGGAGTCATTTCCGGACGCTTCTCTTTCTTCCTCGCCGCAAACGCTTCCATTTGATTGGCGTTCATCGCTAACAGAAGTTTCGCGAGTGGCGGTTCGTAGGGACGCGGATTGATGTTTTGGTCATACGCGTAGCCCAGCGGGTCATTGATTTCGATACCTGCGGGAAACGGACCAGACAGTACGCGGCATCCTTCCGAACGAAGTCCTTCAAGCAACTCGCCATTAAGAATGTCTTCGCGATTGATGCCGTAAAGCAACGCACGTCGAAATGTTCGTTCGCTCATGTACGGGTGATCCGAACAGGGCACCAGCATGTGAACCGTCGGTAATGGGTATTTCACCACTTTGATGTTCTTGCTTTTCGACAAGCGGATCGCATCGGCAGGAAACAACTGGTCCAGCACATCGACTTCGCCTTGCAGCAATTTGGCGACACCATCGGCACCTGACGTCATCCGCATTTCAACGAGCTCGCGCGGCTGAGTCGGTGTCTTCGGCTCATTTCGCAGCACATAGCGAACGACATCGTCATCCTTCGCTTTCTCGTCTGGCCGATAGTCGCCGGTGGGTGAACCGGGCTTGTCACCGAACCAACTACCATCAACAGGAATTTGCAGCAAGCTGATCGGCAGCACGTGCGGTCGCCGCAAATTGAACCCAACTTGTTGCGGACCAACCAACTCGATCGACTGGACGGCAGCGGCCCAAGGCGCGTAGTAGTCGGGATGAGTCGGCTGAGCACGTTTGGCCATCACGTCGGCCAAGAAGAAGCCGCGGATTTTATCCAAAGGAGGTTTGATATTGTTCGGTTCGATCAGCAGGTCAAAGTGCATGCGATCGGGACTCATTTCGGTATCGCCGAAAATAAAATCGTATTCACCGCCTTCAGGCCCCGCGCCTTGGATCTCGAAAAGCGTTCGGTACATCAAGCGTCCTGCGCGTCGGGCTGCCCAATTATCAATCCGAGTCGGTTCCAAGACCGTCGCCGTTTGCAGGACACCGACATTGACCATCGGATAGAGGTCATGGATTTGACGAACGAGCGCCATCCCACCCGGAAGTTCTGGTTGCAGATAGAGTGCTTCGCGGGCTAGCTTTCGCGCCAGACGGAAGTCTTTAGCGTCGCGTGCCTTTGCCGCGTCCTCACGTTTGCCGACCGCCATGTCATAGAATTCTTGGTTCCACTTTTTGACTGCATCGAGTCGATCGTTTTGATAGTCCGTTTCGAGACGCGAGAGCATCTGCTGAGCCAGATCAAGTTTGCCGGCATCGACAAGGATCTGCATCAATCGATCAGCCGTGCCGCTAAGTGCACGAATCACGTTGGACCGTTGAAACTCGGGTGCATACCTGCGCAACTCTTCAAGCATTGCCAGCGTCGGCGCGATCTCGCCCTTTTTGGCTCTTGAAATGGCGTCTTGCCAAAGGAAGTTACTGCGCAGTTCACGCAGCCCTTTTTGGTTGGGGAAATCCCGGATCAGGACCGACAAGAAAGGATACGCGCCGACAAAGTCGCCTTTAGCAACCCGTTCCCTAGCTTCCTTTTCAAGTTTGACTTCCCAGAGATCGATCTTTTCGATGGTTGGCCACTTGGCAACCATCTCTTTGCCTTCGATCCCCAGAACTTGGAACCGTAGCGTTCCAGTCGGATTCGATGGCGGTCGTCGGCCTGGAAAATCGAGCGGTAAGACGCGCGCCCATCCTCCACCAGCTTTTTCGGTGAAGTAGAGGATGTCGTGTGGTTCTTCCTGCAGCAACTCGAGGCCTGGTTCAGGCGGGGTGCCCGTTTGTGCGTAATCAAGTCGCTGTGCATGCGCTGGCGAGATCGCCAGAGCGGTTACACAAAACGCCACACTGTACATCGCTTTGGCGAAGCTTTGGACTCGCCGCGAACCTTGGTTCATGTCCCTCATCAATTCCATTGCCAGTGCTTATTCCGAGGGGATTTCAGTGATGTAGATGACGCCTTCGGCGCCCGGCACCAATAGGTTGTTGCCGACTTTCAGCGGTGATGCCGAGAGTGGTTGCCCCAGGTCGATCTTGCCATTGAGTTGGCCGGTTGTCGGATCTAACGCAATGATCCAGCCACTTTGTCCGGCCAGCACAATCGCATCGCCCACAACAACAGGTTGGCCAACCGGGCGACCTTCGGGCAACTCGACCTGGAACTTCTCAACACCATCGGACGAGAAGCCTCTTAGCATCCGGTCCTCCGTTTCGATCAAGCACCACTTCCCTGCCGCGACCGGTCCCCAAGCGATTCGCCCGTCCAGCAGAGTTTTGAACGATTCATTCAAACTGGTCAGGTCGAAGCCGACCAAGAAATCGGCGGCTGGTCCCGCCGTTGATGCGATGTACGTGCCGTCGACGCCAGCGGCGGGGCCCAGCAACTTGTACTCGACATCTTTGGAGGCGAGTTCGCGAAGTTGCTCGGCAACCCGAATGCGGTAGATTTTCTTGCGGCTGTCGGCGACAACGACTTGGTCAGCGTCATCAGGCAAGGCAACTGGATGCGTCCACTCGACGCTGGCGACTGGATCGCTGGCTGGTTGGAATGGCGTGGCCATCATGGCGCCGGTTTGGATCTTGGCTAACACCGCACGCCCGGAATCGAGTGGTAGGAACAGCCCGCCGCCTGCGACAATTCCACCGCCGCTTGGCTTGCCGTCCGGCAATTGCATGGTGACCTGACGAAGCTTTTCGGATTCTCGATTTGGGTCGTAAACCAAATTGGATTGACCATTGGATTGGTTGACCATGACAACACGCGTGTCGTCGATTGCAATTGGATCTTCGAATCGAATGCCGATTGCGTTCTTTCCCGGATTTTCGATTGGGCCCTGAGTTGAACCACTCGTGAGCGCTTCACGATCAAGTTCGAACAGCGCCGCTTGGCTGGTCACGACGTGATAGCCTCCCTCGGCAGCCGCGCGAATCATCGAAACGGGCACGCCCACATCGGTTCGCCAAATTTCTTCACCCGTTTTTGGGTTCGCGGCCGTCACACGAATGGCAGATGTCCCGCGCAGCACGCGTGCATGGATCAGCGTGTCGTCACTAGCAAAAGGGCGTCCGATGAACGTGTCCAGTTCATGGAGACTCCAATCGCGGACGACGCGGCCAGTATTGATTTGCAGTTCGTAGCGACCCACGCGAGTCCCCGTGATCCACATTGCGGTCCGACCAACCGCCATTTGCGTAGCGGTAGGTTGGTCATAAAACGCAGGCAGCTTGGCCGCCACGGTGACCTGTTCACGTTCGGCCGTTGGTTCGATGTCATAGACCATGACTTCGCCGCGATCGGTCAGCACGATCAAGCGTCGTCCTTGGATGATGGGCGGAACGCGAACATTTCCGGTCACACGGAAAGGTGGTTGTGCGATGCGAAGTTTTTGGCCTGATTCGTCAACGCGTAGAACGTGGACGTTCGCGTAATCGGTGCCAGCGTTTTCGATCACAAACACGTGACCGAGCAAAGGTACCGGTGGAACGGCGATCGTGCCCTCGCGGTGGCCGATGTAGAAACTTTCCGAGCACGAACCATCGCGAGTATTGATCAGATACAGGTTGCTATGGTTGCCCGGCAGGTAGGCACGGCTAACACGACTGTCAACGCCGGGGCCGACTTCTAAACCTTGCGGTATTTGAGTTGCCCACTTGGCATCGCCGGATTCGGAGTTCAGCGAAATCAGTCGTCCCGACTTGCTGGATACAAAAATGTCATCTTTGATCGAGATTGGTTCGTAGAACGGTTCTTCGACTTGCGAACGCCACAGAACTTTTCCGTTTTCGGCGTCACATCGGAAAACTTCGTTGTGCGATGCATCGCTAAGCAACACACCATCACCGCTGCCGATCCGAACGGGCGGCAAATCTTTGGAATAGCCGACGAACTTGCGCCAACGCAGTTTGCCTTTCTCGCCGTCGAAGGCCAGAATTGACCCGCCGGCTCGCAGGTAAAGTGTCTCGCCCTGCAGATCGGGCGCAGCCTTCCCAGCCAGCGTCGTCAACACAATTTGTTTGATCGAGTCGCCTTCGGGGGCTTGGGTCACCATCTTTGGCAACTTCGACGATGGAGCGACCAGAGTTTTTTGAATTCCGCTGGCCGATCCGATCAGGGACACCAATCGTTCGTCGTTTTGCAGTTCCGGAAAGTCTCGTAGCAATTCAGTGCGAGTGTCGTACGCGGATTTGGTGTCCTTCTTTTCCAGTGACGCCTTCATCGACGCCTCGGCTGCATCGAGTCGTTTGTTTCGGCTGATGTCGCGTTTGACGCGTTCATGAGCTTCTTCGACCCGTTTGATTTGGCCCGCCAACGTTGCTCGCATCGATGTCGGCATGTACAGCGGGTTTTCCATCAACACCAGATGCTCGTCCAGTTTCGCCAGCAAGCTTTCCTTTTCGGATGTTTCCTTCGCTTTGCCCGCCGATGTTGCCATGTTGGCGGCGATGTCGACCAGCAACGCCGCCAGGTTGCCTCGTTCCTCATTCATGCCTTCTTCTTCGGCGATGATCGGCAGCTTTTCTTTGGCTAGGTCAACGGCTTGCCACGGTTCTTGTTTGAACTGGGCTGCTTTGTACATCTCGGTCATCGTGACGCGAGTTCTGGACAGCGACGAGTACTGGTGTTCTTCACCGAACGACTTCAGAAAACCCGTGTAGGCGTCTTGGGCGCCTTGATAGTTTTGTTGGTCATACAGTTTGTTCGCGTTACCGATGACTTCGTCGGCATTTTCGCGGCTAAGCACGAACATGATGCCTGCGCCGGTCAGGATTAGC
>JBAUHR010000845.1:0-10770 GCA_049680385.1 Rubripirellula sp.
GGTCGGCACCCAGCGTTCCGATCAACGAGTGCTCGTAGTTCGGCGACGAGACGTCGTTGATCTGGTCACGCACGAACTGCAGTCGCTCGTTCATCTGTTCAGCCTCGGCTTTTTCGGCAATCGACATTTCGCCTTGCGACAGTTCCCCGATGACGGTTTCCAACCGAGCCTCGAACGACTTCCAGTGATCCAAATCGCGATTGCGTTTTGTCGTCAACCGTCGCTTGTACCAATCACTTTCCAACATCGCATCGCGGTTGAAAAGATTTCGGACTTCGGGATCCGTAATCGATTTACCTTCGTACTCGCCGTACGCCATGATGCTAAGCAAGGCTTGCAACGGTGGACACGCCAACTCGTAGCCACCGTCAGACATGTACTGTAGGGCGACCCGTTTTTGAGCTTCCGCGATGTGCAGAATACCGTCCGCAAAGGACTCGCTGTCTTGCAGCTCAGGCTTCAGCAGTTCGTCGGGGAACACCTTGCCGGGATTGTCAAAGATTCGCCCCAAGTAAGTGCGAACGAACTTGCGTGTGATCCGATAGCCCAGACGGCTTGCCGGGATCGTTACGCCATCGACTTCGAAGTCGTCGACCTTTTCCAGCATCTTGGCTTTGATCAACGCGTTCGGATCACGTTCTTCGGGTCCCATGCGGCACCAGACCTCGGGAATCAACAACGAAATGTCGTGACCGATAGCGAACTTGGGACCGATGTGTCCGGCCGGCGTGCTAAATCCAGCCAATTCCGTCAGGATCATCGACACGACCATCGAATTCAGATCGATCGATGGCATCAACGCATTGAAGGGCCCCTTGGTCAGCGCGCCTTCGCTGCCCGCACCGGTCGTGCTGGGGCTTTTTCCCGTCAACGAGCAAACGTAATCCATCACCAATTCAGGCAGTTCTTGATAGTGCAGTGGCGAGTAAACCGCCAACGACCGAATGCCTTTTTCAGGTTCGGGTGGATTGTTGCGACGACCGCTCAGCACCGATCCGACCGGCGCGTGTGCGGCCGCACCATCGGGCAATCCCCGGTGCAACTGCATGCCTCGCATGGCAACGTAAGTATCACGCGAGTTGACCATGTCAGGTCGGTTCTGCAGATAACGTGGATTGGTTGTTCGCGAACCGTCCGCTAAAACTCGCGGATGCGCGGTGCTAACGACGAAGCCATCGTCTCGCTTGGCCGCTCGCAGCAACATGTCCTTGATCGGATCGCTGTACTTGTCAAACTCGATCGCGTCTTCGACCAATTCACGAGCCATCTCGATCGGCAACGCTTGGAAGTTACTGATAAAGCTGCCAGGTTTTGACAGGTCGATTTCCGTCTGCTTGTCCAAGCCACGATGAATCGCATCATCAGGCCGCTGAAACAATCGGTATTCACAGTTCTCAACAAACTTGTAACTGCCGGCAACCGGAACTCCTGCACCCACCTGGTCAACGGCGCTAGCCGGCACGACGACGCTGCAACTGATGTCGTCTTCGCGTTGGACTTTGGCGGCCGCAATGAAATCCTGGCGCAACTTGAAAGTTCGCCATCGCTGTTCGTCCAATCCGATACGCAGGTACGTCCCGACGAGCGATCGGTCGCCAATCTTGAGCTCGTGCCCGGCCGATCCATTGACGATGTCGACGCCGAAGTGACTCTTCCAGTCTTCTTCCATTCCTGGCTTGATGAAGCGTTTGATGATCAACGCCAGCGCGTAAACGTGATCTGGAATTCCAGCAAGCCACTCGTTGTAGTCGGCACTAAAATTCGGCTGCGGCGTCAACAACTGAATCATACTGCCAAGACTACGACTGGGGTCCAGCACACTGCGGCTTGGACGATCCGCGTAAGCAGGTTGATCATCGGTGTTGGGATCCCAGCGATCTTGGTAGTTGCGGCTGAAGATTTCGTCCAACTTGGCAAAGTCCTTTTCGTGATCGGCGACAAAAATCGGTCCGTACAACATGTAGTCGCGAAGACTCTTGCTGATCTCGCTCTTGCCACCACCACTGACCGTGCAAGGCTTGTGACAGAAGATGCCTTCGCCCACCGTTCCGATCAATCGCCACGACGGAGCGGCGGGGTGCTTTTCAAGCTGAATTTTGTAACCGCTTGGCGCGATGTAGACGTTTCGCGGCAACAGCGGGATCCGCTGTTCGACGCCGTCCTTGGTCCACTTGATGCACTTTTCCGATAACGTGGCTCGTCCCGATTCCGGAATGTAGATGACCGAAGGGTCCGATCGATCGATACCGTAGCCTTCGGGTTGAACATCGATGAACGAACTGTACTGAGTCGCGATATCGTCAAACGACCGACCGTTGTAACGACGACTGTTGACCTGAAATTCTTCGCCAAGCGAATAGGAAGCGAACGCAAGAGCGCCACCGGCGTGCTCCTCTTCGGTATTGCCCATCAAGTTGGTCGCAAAGCTGATCTGCGTCTTCACTTCCTTTTTGCAATAGCCGTAGTAGTTGTCCGCGATCAACGTCACCATCACGCCCGACGCATCACGGCAAGTCAGCTTGAACGCGCCGCCATCGTTGTACTTCTCGTTCTCGTCCTTCCAGCACATTGAATCGCGTCGTTGGCGATCGGTGGCTTCGTCGTACGACGGCAACCCGAGTTCTTTTTTCGTCAGCGATGTCAAGTGAGTCGCCAAAATCACGCAACCGGTATGCCCGCTCCAACCGTGCACGTCCAGACTGGCGTCATTGGCGGCAATCAATGGGTCGCCCGCATTGCCAAAGATGGATTCCACAAAATCCAGATTGCTGACCAGCGTTCCGGGCGCAAAGAACCGGACTTCAAGTGACTTCGACTCGCAATATCCGGGGACCGCCGGACAAACCATCGGCCGCAGCAACAGCGAGACCCAGGTATGGGCAGGTGTCGCCGAATCGGATGAGTAGGGCAATTCCATCAGCGTTTCGGGCGGGTTCATCGCGGCCCGAAACAGATTCACGAACACATTTTTCGGTACCGCTCGCTTGTCACCGGGGATCGGCAATCCGCCTTCGGCGACATGGAACGTACCCGCCGTTGTTCGGCGATCGTGACGAGGATTATTGAGAACGCCGTTGAGACAACGGTGAGTTTCAACCAACTCGTTCTTGTAATGGTCGCCGCCGATCGGCAAACTCAATTCGCGAGCCATGCCGTGACGATCGAGCGTCAACGAACGACTTGGCAATCGCAGCGCCGAGTCGCCAACTTCGTCACGAAAATAGTCTTGCAAGAAAGATTCGATCCGACCATCGACGGGAGCCCGGTGTTCGGCCAGCAGACGGTTCTTTTCTTTCAAAGAATCCAGAATCCCGGCTGAAAACGCCGCCATTGAATCCGAATCCGGGTCATCATCGGGCGGCGACAGTCCTGCCGATGCCATTTGAAACGCGATATAACTGTGCAGACGTTCCCGTTCGGAAGCGCTGGCCGAAAGTTCGGCATCCCACCCAACGCGTCGTTGCAATATCGCGGAATTTTGGTTTTGAAATGGCATGGCGTGTAACTCCCTAAGACGCATCAAAAACGGCTGTTTTAGAAGTCGATAGCATAGCAAAATGCCGATCCACCGCGTCTGTGATAACTTCGCCGAAACGAAATCCGCGCCTCCTGCGTTGGATGATCTGCCCGTAGGTCGTTATCATCGGAGTCCTCGCCTCCTGTACCCGTCCCCCCCTCCTCGAAAAAAAGGTTCATCGCTCATGCGATCCCTATCGCTGTTCTTCTTTTGCATCACCACTTTGGTCTTGATGACGCCGACCGGAGTCGCTGGTGGCCTTGGTGTCACACCGACCGATCAGTTTAGCTTGCCCGACGGATTTGAAGTCGAACTGGTTTACGAAGTCCCCGGCGAAACCGAAGGGTCGTGGGTCAGCCTGACCGTTGATCCCAAAGGCCGATTGGTCGCTTGCGACCAAGACGGCGGCTTGTACCGCATTGACGTTAGCGACGACCAACCGAAGGTCGAAAAGCTAACGATCGAGTTCGAAGGCGCTCAAGGCTTGTTGTGTGCGTTCGGTTCGCTCTACGCGAACGTCAACTCTCGCGACTTTCCATCCGGTGTCTGGCGCTTGACGGACACCAACGGTGACGACCAGTACGACAAGAAAGAACACATCCTACCGCTCAACGGTGGTAGCGAGCACGGGCCGCACGCGATGATTCTGACGCCCGATGGCCAGCGGATCATCATGTGCGCCGGCAACAACACGACGCTTCCCGACAACATCACTCGCAGCCGCGTCCCCAAGAACTGGGACGAAGACCACCTACTCGGTCGCATGCCCGATGCACGGGGACACAACGCCAACCGATTGGCGCCCGGCGGATTTATCCTGTCGTTCAATCCAGACGCCAGCGACACCGAACTGATGGCGACTGGTTTTCGAAACGAGTACGACATCGCGTTGAACAAACAAGGCGAACTTTTCGCGTACGACGCCGACATGGAATGGGATGTCGGCACGCCTTGGTACCGCCCAACTCGCATCAACCATGTCATCAGCGGCGTGGACTTCGGATGGCGAAACGGTACGGGAAAATGGCCTGCTTACTATCCCGATTCGTTTGGTGCCGCCGTTGATATCGGCCCTGGATCGCCGACCGGCATTTGCTTTGGATACGGTGCCAAGTTCCCAAAGAAGTACCAAAACAGCCTGTTCATTTGCGACTGGAGCTATGGCAACATCCACGCGGTCGAACTGACGCCCGACGGAAGCTCTTACACTGGATCGTACGAGACCTTCACGACTGCCGCTCCCTTGCCCGTCACCGATATTTTGATCCATCCCGCCGACGGATCGATGTACTTCACGATCGGCGGCCGACAAACGCAAAGCGGTTTGTATCGAATCAAGTACACCGGCGAACTTGACGATGCACCGGAGTCTACTGTCGACGCCGAAGCGGCCCGCCTGCGTGGCGTTCGACACTCGCTTGAGTCGTTGCATGTCGGCCCACCGGCGTCGGACAAGTTGCCGATGATTCTGGAACACCTGGCCCATTCGGACCGAGCCATTCGCTGTGCAGCGAGAATCGCGTTGGAACACCAACCGATCGACCAATGGCGTGACAAAGTAACGTCACTTGAAAATGCCGAGGCTCGTATTCTTGGCGTCATCGCTCTGGCACGAAATGAAAAACCGTCGGACAAGACGGCTGCTTTGGCCGCACTGTCGGGAATCGATTGGGCGCCACTGCCAACGAGTCAAAAGATCGACTGGCTTCGTGCTTTCGACTTGGTCGCGATTCGACTAGGCGGGATCACGCCTGACGAAGCAAAGCCAGTGCTGGCAAAGATTGGGGACCAATTTCCAACTGGAAAAAACGAACTCGATCGCGAACTGTCGCAGGTTTTGATCTACCTGGGTGTGCCAACTTCGACCGCAAAAATCGTTTCGGAAATGAAGGCGTCGCCCAGCCAAGAGAACCAAATCTACTATGCGATGGCACTTCGCAATATGAAGAAAGGATGGACCCCAGGGCTGCGCCGCCAGTATTTCAACTGGTTCAGTGACATTCAATCAGCACGAGGTGGCATGTCGTTCGGTGGCTTCATCGACAACATCAAGAAGGAAGCCGTTGATGGACTCTCTGAAAAACAGAAACTCGCATTCGCGTCCGTCATTAACCCGCCAGCCAAAGCAGAAAAGGAAGCCGCAACGGCTCCGCGTGATTTGGTCAAGCAATGGAAAGTGGACGATCTGCTAGCCGCAGCAAGCGACGAATCACATGTTCCGAATTTCGAGCGAGGCAAAGCGATCTTCGGCGAGGCTCAGTGCTATAAGTGTCACCGAATGGGCGTCCAAGGCGGAATCCTGGGCCCTGACCTGACGGCGGCCGGCGGGCGGTTCAACACTCGTGACTTGCTGGTTTCGATGATCGAACCCAGCAAGGTGATTAGCGACCAATACGGCGCGACTCAGTTCTTGACCGATGATGGCCGAGTGGTCGTTGGCCGTGTCGTCAACATGCGTGGCAAGGAATTGGCCGTGATGACCAACATGCTTGACCCTTCCGCACAGACAAAGGTCATGCGTGATTCGGTGGAAGAAACCCGGCCGGCCACCACTAGCATGATGCCGTCCGGATTGCTGGACACGTTCACCGAAGACGAAATCGTTGACCTGATCGCCTACCTGCGTGCCGGCGGACGCGCGGACCACCCTGTCTATCAATCGGCCGCCGCAGCAGGCGCAAACGACAAGAAATCTACCAAACAGAACCCCGCCAAACAGAACCCCGCCAAACAGAACCCCGCCAATCAGAACCCCGCCAATCAGAACGCTGATAAACAGAACCCTGATAAACAATGGCTGTCGTTTGCCGGTGGCGAAGGCCCCGGTGCCGGAAAGCACATTGTTTTGGTGTCGGGCGATCACGAGTACCGCAGCGAAGAAGCGTTGCCTCAGTTGGGAAAAATTCTTTCTCAACACTTGGGCTTCAAATGTACGGTTCTGTTTGCGATCGACCCGGCAACGGGCGAGATCAACCCGGATCATGTTTCCAACATTCCTGGACTCGAATCGCTGGCATCGGCAGATTTGGTGATCATGGGTCTGCGATTTCGCAATCTTCCCGACGATCAAATGAAAATGATTATCGACTATGTCGACGCCGGACGGCCGTTGATGGGAATGCGAACGTCGACCCATCCGTTTGACGTGCCCGCGGATCGCAAGTACGCCAAGCATTCGTGGAACAACAAGACCGACAATTTTACGGGCGGTTTTGGCAAACAAGTCTTCGGTGAAACTTGGGTCGCCCA
Organism: Rubripirellula sp.; assembly: GCA_049680385.1. Lineage (GTDB taxonomy): Bacteria > Planctomycetota > Planctomycetia > Pirellulales > Pirellulaceae > Rubripirellula. Next base: position 6,767 of record JBAUHR010000845.1, read on the forward strand.
CCACGGCAATCACGGTGTCGAATCGACGCGAGGAATCGTGGCGGATGCCAGTCATCCGATCGCACGTGGCATCGCTGCGGGCGATATCTGGGGACCAACCGACGTCTACGAAGTCAAGTTGCCGCTATCGGGTGACGGTCACGCGATCATCAAGGGACAGATCTTGAAGGGCATGAACGCAAGCGACGATGCGGTTACTGACAAGCGAAATGATCCCATGATGCCGATTGCCTGGACTCGCACCTACAAGGGCGGACGCGTATTCGCCACGACGATGGGATCGGCGGACGATTTACCCAGCCCAGGTGTTCGCCGCATGTTGGTCAACGCGGCCTTCTGGTGCCTAGGGATGGAAGACGCGATCAAGCCTAACTTTGATGTCTCGATCGTTGGCGATTACAACCCAACGCCGTTCGGTTTCAGCAAGTTCATCCCGGGCAAGAAACCAGTCGACTATGACTTGAAGTAGACTGCCGGTGCGAAGTAGCTGCAGAGTTTCTCAGCATGCTTCGGCATCGCTATTGAACGTGATTCATGTGAATCGAACCAAACTCGCTCTCGGGCCCTCGCGCCTGAGAGCGAGTTTTTTCGTGAATGGACTCCGACAAGTTCTTCAATTCTTGCGTTGATCACTGCGAAGATCGGGTGGCACATCGGCAAGCATTTCATCGGGCAACTCGAATGAACCCGCGATCAGATCGTTGTCATCGTTGACCAGTTCGGGGTAACGGGCAGGCAGGACTTCGACCGCAAAGATTTCCTGCACCGCGTCTTCGAACTTCACGAAGCCTACCGTCTCGCCGCTTTCGATGTTGACGATCCACACGCCGCAGACTCGGTCGGCAAGTTCGCGTTCAGCGATCGGAATTCCGCCGAACACGGCCGACTCTCGGATCTGTGACAATCCGATCAATGCCAGCGGCCCGATGAACGACAGCCCTCGAGTGAACCCCGGCAGCGACGCCACCGATTCGTACTTGCCGGTCCCCGGATCGACAAACCCAATTTCACCCAAACCCGACTGCAGCACCCACAACCGATCGCGATACCATCGGGGCGAGTGCGGCATCGACAGCCCTCGCGCGATCACTTCGTCGGAACGCACATCGATCAGAATGCCTCCGTCGCGTTTATTGGTGCGCCAGCCACCGGCATCACTTGTTTCGCCAAGCGCGGTCACATAGCGAACTTGGCCGTCTCGCATCGCCAATCCGTTCAGGTGGCAACAGTCCGCTGGCACGTACTGATCGATGAAACTCGGTCGCCAAATCGGTTCAAAACTGTAACGATCACTGCGCCGGCACAAGCAACTGAACCGAGTATTGACGGCCCACAGATCAGCGTCGGCGCCTTGTCCAACCCACGCCATTTCGTGGATCTGGATATCGCCGGTCCAGTGTGTCGTTCGAGGCAAAAAGCACGCATCGTGCTGTACCGGACGATCGGTGCCCGCGCTGGTCTTTGCGTCCACTTTTTCGCCGACAGCCGGCAGATCATGGAACTCACAAATGCTGGTTGCCGCACCAACTGCCAACCGGTGCTCGCCCACCGCCAACCCCATCGGTTTGTCAAACGATCGAAAGTGCGTGTTCAGCAATCCGTTTTGCGATCTCAACATCACCAGCCGGCCGGCCTGGTAGGTCGTGACCATCACCGAGATGCCAAAATGATCAAGGATCTCGGGGACATTCGAGGTGTGAACACTGCGAAGTGGCGGTAGAGATTCCGGGTCAGTCATAGGTTTTCAGCATCGCTTGGCGAGAAACAACAGCCCGCCAAACCAATCGCGAAGACAGCCGACGAAAGCCACGTCGGCTCATCATGCGCTTCGGTGCAAGGCTGGGGCAACGGGACTTGCCGTCGATCCAGCCTTGCAGATCCCTATCCGAAGTTCATTCCGGCGAACTACATCGCCATCTGCGGCGCGTTGGGCGGAGCGACCAGCGTGTTCAAAAACGCAATGATCGCATGCCGATCGGACAGCGAAAGTTCCAGAAATCGGTCACGCGTGCCAGCCGATTCACCACCGTGCATCGAGATCGACTCGAGCAAGGTCTCGGCCCGGCCATCGTGCATGTAAGGCGCCGAATCGCGAACACCCCAAAGCGGTGGCGTTCGCCATTCTTGGTTAAAGTTCGTGGGCTCGAAATGAACCCGAACATACAACGTTTCCCGAATCAATTGCTTTCGTGTCACCGTTGCATTGTCCACCACTCGCCTGCGACTTGCGTTGTAGACTTCCTGCTGGAACGTTTCGCCGGTAATGGTGTCTTTAGAATCAAGATCAACCAACTGCATTCGACTGCCAGGCACATCCGGCGCGACAAAGCGAAAACCTCTCGGCGAAGGACGACGGCTACGGGTTCGATTCACTCTCGCAAAATCTCCCGTCTTCGCGGTCGAAGTGATATCGTCAACGCTGATCTGGCTAGCCGGCCCATAGTATCCACCCACCATCTGTGTCCCAGTGACTCGCTCGTTGCTAGAGAGCGAAACACGCGTCTGGGGAGTCGTCCGAACGATATAGGGTTCGGCGTGATTCAAGTCGATCAGTTCATAGCCCATGTCATGCAGCAACAAGTCGCTGTAAATCTGTTTGGCTGGCCCAATCGATGGCAAGTGACACACCGCACATCCCACCGACGCAAACAGATGCTCGCCTCGTTCGGCTTCGATCCGCTTCTTCGATTCGCTTGGGATGGCTCGAGTCGGCGCTGGTAACGCCGCCATAAAGTCTCTCATCGCCTCGATTTGATCGTCTGTGATGTCGATGCCTGAATTTCGATAGCCTGGCACCATCGGGTCAGCCGGTTGGGGCTTGCGTTTGGTTTCAAGCCCAACTTCGTTGGCACAGGCCTGATCGGTGAACTCGACCAACGAAGCCACATTGGCACGCCAGCCAAAACGTCCGATCTTTCCACTGCGCAGTGTGGCCGGACGCCCACTGATCTCCGGGTGGCTTTCCTGGTTCTTTGCAGCCAATCGGATCGCCGAATCGGGAACCTGATTGATCAAGCCCGCGCCGTAAAGTGCCGTTGTGTTGCGTTGATACAGCCGAGCTCGAAGCGACATTTGATAGTCGCCAACTTCCTTGTGGAACAACACGGGCGTGGCCGTTGCAAAACGAGTTTCGGATGCACTGACCGGACCGCCCTGGCTGCTGAACTCCGCTGGCAACTGATTCAGAAAATCGGCACGCCCCTTAGAAAAGGCGGACGAACCACCGTGGTGGGACATCGCCAAGGTATTGATGACCGTGCCGTCACCAAGCACGAAGCCCGGATGAAACGTGCTGACCATCCGCTTGATGACCTCGTCGTCAACCCGTCCGCCAACAATGTTCAGTTCTTCGATACCGATCGTGTGAGCGTTGAATTCAGCCTCGCCACCGCCACCCACGCCACCTTGGTTGTGACAGGCCACACATGATTGACCATTGAACAACGGCCCCAAACCATCACTGCTGATCGCGGGGTTACCAGGCGACCAATTCTTCTGAAACAACTGGCGTCCTTGTTCGATACTGATCGGCGAAGCCGCATCGCAGATGGGCAACAGCGCCATCGCGAGCCCCCCCACCGTCCCCGCCAGTATCAAGCAGTGACGTCGAAAGTTACGACTTTGAAACGAACGATAGTTGAACGGTTTCATGATGCGACCTGCTGTGAGAAGAGAAGCTACTGAGACAACTTATTCTTGAAACGTTTCATCAATCCAAGCGCACGACCGGGCGGGTCACCTTGGAAAACGAGTAACGGCTTTTTCTTGTTAGGTGGAAAAACGACGTACCGAACCAGCGATGTGCCGCGGATATCAATCGGCACCATTTCGGCCGCCCGCATGACGGATGACAATTGTTGCAAATCGGCATCGTGAAAGCTCAGTTGCTTTGCGGTTGCGTGAACTTCCTGCCAGACGTCGATCGACGGTACCGTTGAATCCGATCGTGGTGGCCACGGCACGCGACTGAGCGACAAAGGAGGCTCGATCGACAACACAAAGGT
>JBAUHR010000846.1:0-1623 GCA_049680385.1 Rubripirellula sp.
GGTTTACGGAGTACCCAACGAAGCGACCGGATCGTCATCGTCATCGCCACACGATACGCCTAAAGCGATCGCAGCAGCAGCACCACCAAGCAAAAGTGGTCGTGACAACAGTCCGCCACCACCACCGCCGGCAGCAACACCACCGCCTCCTCCGCCACCACTGCTAACCCAACCACCATCACCGATGATTCCACCGTCCATTGGCAGGATTCCGCCACCGTCGATAATTGTGCCATCGCCCATTGCGACTTCAGTTTGAGTTCCTTCTTCTTCGGAAAGCTCCAACCGCATGTCAACAAGGGCGTCACGCAGGTCAAGCAGGTCGCCTTCATTCGCTGGCTCGCTGTCTAACAAAGCATCGATTTGATCGATCACTTTGTTGATTTTTGACAGTGCTTCGTCGGAGGTCAGGGACTTGTCGGCGATTTGATTAGCAATCGCTTCGATTTGATCCATCAATGATGAGGAGTCTTGAGCAACAGCAGCCGTTTCCTGAGTGTTCACAAAAGCGTGAACTTGGACGCCTGCGAAAGCCAAGAATGCGACTGCCGCAATTTTTGAGATAGTTCTTTTCATGATTCGTAACAACTTAGGAGTGGAACTTGGTGTTTTTTGTTTGACTGTTTTTCTTGACAAATGCCTGTGAGTCCCAAGTCGATGGGCTTCTACATGCAATTCTCGCGTGTTGACGAGATCTGAAGAGGGAGTTTACACACTGCTTTTGAACGCTGCAAGCAAATTGATATGAATATTCTTCAAAAACATCCCAAATCACCCATCCTGCAAAACCATCCGGATGTTGACGCAGTGAACAAACACTATGTTTTTGTCTGGATCAGCTGAAAAACATCGCTTTTTGCCGCGGTTTTATTCGATTGCTTGGTGAGCTCTGCCGTCGACTCATCGGCAAGTTCGGCACTTTCTGTTTGTCGAATTATTTCTGGCGATGTCGCAGTAGTCAACGCGAAGTTCAGTGCGGGCAGTCAGGTGACTGAAGCCTAGATCTTGCTTGCTGAGCCCATGGGCTTTGGGGGGCGAATTGGATGACCATCCGCCAATGTTCTGCCGCCTGATGATGATCCCCCATCTGTTCTAGTAAATTGGCCAGACCAAAATGGGCTTCGACATAGCCGGGGTGGAGTGATATCGCTCCTCGAAACGCGGCCACGGCGAGGTCCGTTTGGCCGGTCTCTGCCAGCACGTTCGCTAGGCTCGCTCTGGCCTCGACAAACTCGGGATCAAGCTCGATCGCTGCGTAGTAACGTTCGCGTGCGGCAACTAGATGGCCCGATCGGTATAGCAACTCCGCCAACTGAAAGGACACTTCCGCCCGGGCCCCGTCGCGGGCCAGGATGGCATGGCAGAGATCAATCGCGGTCGCCAAGTCGTCGGCGTCTTCCGCTTCATAGACCGCTTGAAGAAGTTCATCGGGATCATGGTCGTCCGTGCGGTCGGCGGGTTCTTTGCTGACGAGTTGCTGGGCGTCACGAAAGGATAACACGCTGGGCGATTCGTCTTCGCTGTGATCAATGGGCGAGTTTTCGAAATCGCCATCGTCCCAAATAGCGTTCGCTTCGCTAAATGAATCGAAGTCAAATCGCAGTTGCCCGCCAAGTTCTAGCA
>JBAUHR010000847.1:0-1823 GCA_049680385.1 Rubripirellula sp.
GCTGTTGAGAGCCAATACTGTGAATTCAATTTTCATGCTGCGTGCGCTCGCGGCAGGAATTATGCTGCAAACGCGCATCTTTGGGTGTCGCATTGCAGCGGAAAAACCGGTCATTCGTGCGCGTCGCAGCGAACTTAAGTCGACCAAGGGTCAAGTTGCGGACTTTCCCGACATTGGACTTTGATCATGTTGCTGACGCAGCATTTCTTTGCATATGCAGCAGACTTCTTGCTGCGATGCGGCTCCAGTCACGGAAGCGGTCATTGCCGGACCGTTTTAGCGGCCCCACTTAAACTGCACTTTCGCTGCATAACACTCGAACTCGAAAGGTGCGGACAAACCAGACTTGTGCGGCGCGGCTATTGCTTAAGCAGAAAATCCTCGCGTCTGCCGCATGTCTGTTGCTGCGATGCAACTTATGTCGCCGGAGCAGTCATTGAACCTCGCCACGAGTCACGGAATCCAAACTATCCTTTCGCTGTGGTCGGCTTCAACAGTCGAGACGCGAAAAGAAATTTTTTTTGCCTTGGCGCAGTTGGTGTCTGTTCCCTGCAACATACGGAGTGTCATTCGGGAAATAACATCTTCGAATGTGCAAGCGGTGAAACCAATCACGTCTCAAAAATATGGAGGGCCAAACACGGACGAGATAACTTTCTAACTTTTGCTGACCTCCAAACGAAGCCAGTTTCTAAACGCGTTCACACGCGGAAGCCTTTCCTTATGCCGGGTCGCGCTGATGTAATAACAGGGGGTTGGTGGGATCGTGTCAGGCTCGAAATTGAACGGTATGCAAAGTTGACCCGACGCCACGAGATGCTCGGCGTTCGCTTTGTTGCCCAAGGCGACACCAAGTCCTTGCTCAGCGGCAGCGAAGGAATGCAGTGAGTGACTGAAGTTAATGAACCGCTGGGTTTTGCTCCATTCGAACCCCGCCAGGACCGTGCGCCATGAGGTGAGCCGCCTTTCGGTTTCGATGAGAGCCACGCCTTTCAAGCTCTCAAGGCCCTTGATCTTATGTTTTTCGGCGAAGGCTGGTGCAGTGATCGGTACCGCTTCGTCCATCAGAATATGTTCAGATGACAGGTCCGGATCGGGTTCGAACCGGTATTCAATGGCGAGGTCGATACCGGATTCATCTGGATCAAGCGTCATGCGATCCAGAAACCGCAAGTCAAGTTCGGGGAAGGCGGTAAGGAAGCCGCTTAGCCGAGGAACAAGCCAATTGGTTGTAAGTGAGAGCGGTGCTGCCAACGTCAAAACCTCGCGGGCTTTTTGACGTTGAGAGGCGACCGTGGTTGCGCGCCCGATTGCTTCGAGAGACGGGCTAACTTCAATCATATAGTCGCGGGCGATGTCTGTCAGAACCAGCTTGCGCCCGCGTCGGTAAAACAACGGCGCTCCGAGAAAATCCTCTAGATTGGCAATCTGATGGCTGACCGCAGGAGATGTCACGCAAAGCTCACTCGCGGCCTGGCGAACACTACCCAGGCGCGCAACGGTTTCAAAGACCCTGAGAGCGTTGAGGGGAGGAAGCGTATGCATGACCATCTGTTTAGATAAACTAAACGATAGAGAAATAAAATAGAAATTTTTATTCCAAGAAATTTGACCTAAAAATTCTGTCTAGCAACAACGCCATCGCTTCGGGGGACAAAATGAAGATAACTGAGATTGAAGCATTTCTTCTGTGCGGGCCGGAAGTGGAGCGCGCTCATTGGGTCAGTCACTTCATTGTGCCGACTGCAAACGAGCTTCTTGTACGACTTCGTACAGATGACGGGATCGAAGGTTTTGGACTGGCCACAAGCTATACCAACGCC
>JBAUHR010000848.1:0-3609 GCA_049680385.1 Rubripirellula sp.
CTTCCGAGGCAACTGAACTCGAACGCCGCTTTCATCGGGAAGGTGAACGCAAAACGAGATGCCCATTGAAGACGTTTTGAATGTCGGTTCCCTAAGTGGCTCAGGTTCCGCTCCAGCCTCTGGATCGACATTTTCTCGGTCGCCCACATCGGCAACCCTCTCCTCCTCATCATCGGTTGATGATGCTTCGACTCCTTCGATCTCCGTTTTCTCTTCATCGGGCGTAAAGCCAACCGTGTCGTCCGGCTCTACTTCCACATCGTGTTGGTCAATCTGCGGATGAAGGACGCCAGCACCATATTTCCGCGTGGGACTTTCGCGGCTGAAGTAGACAACTTCCTGTTGATTGTTCTGGGCATCTTCGATGAAGACCGGACCTTCGGTGTCTCCCAGTGAAATGGAATCTTCGACGACCGTCACAATGCGTGATCGTTCCGACGGCATCGACGGCCCAACAATCTCGGCACGGGTTGCAGTAAGTAAATTGGTTCGATCGGTAAGTGCAGCTTTGTTGATGCTCATAATTTCGCCGTAGCGTTTAGGAACCAGCCGTGACTGTTTTGTGGAACCATGACCGAGACTGCATAGGTTGCTCGAGTCATCCCCACATAAAAGGCGTTGCGACTGCTTGGGCCTGTCGGTTCAGCGACGTCCGTTAAGATAACGACGCCGCACTCAAGCCCTTTGAACTCCTGGACAGAAGCATAGGAAGCACGATCTCCGGTTGCGCCGTAAGGTTTCAGTAGGTTGCCATCCCCACAGAGTCGTTTCGCTGCGCCATGATCGAAGCCCGCACAAGTCAGAACAATGATATCTTCTGCTCGCGTTCCTTCTTTAACGTAACGGTCAATCTCGACTTGTAGCTTCTTCTCAAACGACGCCGCATCCTGGTAGAAAACAGGCGTGTAGACTTCCTGGCCGCCGTCACCACGACGATAGCCATCAGGATACACGTCGGACATTCCCGCCAGCTTTAGACAAGGTTTCACAACGATCCCATAGTTGCGACAGTTCTCGCCCAGTGAATATTTCGCAGCCCCCGGTATCGCCTTCAATTTTTCAAGTCGATCCGAAAGCACAGACTGATTTTCGTCTTCTCCAAAAAACTGATGCTCAAAATCACCGAACAGTGCCCATTTTCCATCGTTGAACTCGCCGCGAACAAGCGATTCAACGCAACCGAGCAACCGAGGACGCGAAAGCAAGTCCTGGGCTTCATCGACGACCAGCACGTCGAATGGGCAATCTGCCTTACGGTCGTCAGATAGCAGTGCGTTCTCGGCTAGGTCTAGAAATTCTGAGTCCCAGTAATCTTGATCTGGATTCTCTGGGACTTCGATATTCAGCAACGATCGCAACATCGCGTAGGCAGTACCCGCAAGCAACAACGGTCCATCGCTTTCGACTTCGGACGCCAAGTGTTTTCCGATGAGTCGGTTGTAGCAAAGTAACCCCGTTCGCAATCCCTGCTCGGCAGAGCGGCGGGCCAGTTCCAATGCAATCAGCGTCTTGCCGCTCCCAGCGGGACCATCCACGATCAGTCGTGGGTTGTCACGAAACAACCGCACAACCGGTTTTTGCGTCTCTCGAAGTAGATTACTGATGTGAGCTTTTCGCCGTTCCTGGCTCGCTTTGGCGGACGGAACCGACTTGAACGTCGGGCGCAGAAAATCTTTCAATTCCTTGATCGACCTAGCGGGAAGCGGATTCGCGAGTGGCTTCGCGTACTTGTGTTGGTCTATCGAGCGAACCAACGACTGTTCGATCTTCGTGCAGAACTCCCCAGCATCAACGTGCTTCAAACAATCCGACTGATTCATAATCTCCCATGAATGGTATTCGACGCTCTTAGGTAGCGAGAAGATAGCTCGCGGAAAGACGATCAGTCGAAATACAGGGACGCCCGCAAGATTCGGATATTGCCCTTTTAGACGGCGATGAAATGTTTTCGTTGCGTCGTCGGCTTGTTTTAGTGGCGAACGATCCTGAGGCTTGTTGTTTAGTTTCCAAAGACCCTGCGGAGTAACTTCGACCGACTTATGTGATTTTACCTCGACACAGAGAATTCCAGTTTCAGGAATGATGACTAGGAAATCAATCTCGGTTTGCCGATTTCGGTTCCATGCTTGCAGGTCAAGGCTGTGCATGACGACCCAGTCGGACGGACAGCTCGAAAGCCAACCGAAGACATCCTTCTCGCCCGGTGGTGTTGTGTCGTCATCGTAGAACTCCGGGATCATTTCAGCCATTGAGCCAATCCATATCTTCCGCATCGTCGCTTCGACGATACTTTCCAAGTTGAGATAGTTGTCCTTCGCGATAAAAGATTGCGTGTGAGAACTCGACAACCACAACCGGTTTCGCAAATCCCCCGACGCTTAGAAGCGATCGAGGTTCATCGGCAATTGCATCCAGATTTGCACGAACAGCATTCTCCAGATGTCGGTTGATGTTGCGTTTGCTTTCGCGACCGTCCTGCTTTGCACTATTCCGCAAAGCCTCAACCTCGTCCCAGGCTTCCGCGACCTGTGAGTATTTCGCGAACTTACCGACCACAGTCTCAAATGTCTCCCAGTCTTCAGGAGCCTCCGGTCGATCGCTTTCGGTTGACCACCGTCGGACATTCTGCTCGATACGTTCCGATCGGATTCCCAATAACTGGAACTCAAACTTAACCGTCCTTCGATTCGCCGCTGACTCTTGGATTCTTTCACGAAGAAGTCGCTTCCACCCCCGAAGATGTTGTCGTGATAATTCGTGGTGAACTTCCGCAATTTCGCGAAACTCGTCTGTTGCGTCCTGTTCGACAACAACAAGCATTCCCGGAGCAAGGGTGTCTTCTCCGTTCAATCCGATTGACAACCGCCGACGCCGTAGCTCCCGATCGCCGTCTCCGTCGATTGACAGGACTTGCGGTGATATGCCTGCTTGATCGAAACCTAGTTGCCACTCAGACCCATCAACAAAAGATAGTTTTACCGATGCGTAGTCATGATCCGTCAAACCTCTCTCGGTGTTTGTTGGTTTTCGCGTCCAACTGTTTGATCGTCGTTCACGATTCCGATTTACAAACAACGCTTCAAAATCGTCAAAAGACCAGGTTGTCAGTGATTGATCCTTCGTTGCCTCCTCGGCATGACACTCGAACGTATCAAACTGCTCAACAGCGTTGATCTGAACCGGGAAATCGGACGGAAATTGAGCGTCACAATCATCGAGATTGGCGTCGGTGTTCAGGTACATTGGAAAACCGTGAACGTCATTGTCGTGCGCCCATCTGACATTGACGATATTGGGGTAACGAGGTGACGAGAATAGAGAGTCAACGTCGTCCCGAAACGGACCGCAAGTAACGAGAGTGTCGAATGGATCGAGCTTCTTGATTTGAGCAACGGTACAGAACAGGTCCGCACCGGTGAGTTCCAAATCGTCGAGCAGAGCGACGTAGTTGGACCTCTGCCGGTTGATCGCCAATATCCGAAAGTCAGTTTGCTGGTCACGCAGTTCTCGGATTCTATCTTGAAGGCTTGTGTAAATCGGGTTGTCGAAAAACTGAGGCATCCGATCCGACCACAACTCTTCGATCGCTTCAGCGGTCTCATCAAACTC
>JBAUHR010000849.1:0-3747 GCA_049680385.1 Rubripirellula sp.
CACTCACGCCGAAGTCAAGCCATTGCAGTCGCTCAATCGGCAAGGTGATCCAATCCCGCAATTCACGATGAACAGCACCGTCATTCGTGTGATAGCCTGTCACACGTCAGTACCCAGGGCGGGACTCTAACCCGCAAGGGCGTAACCGCCCGGCAGATTTTAAATCTGCTGTGTCTGCCAATTCCACCACCAGGGCTTGCCGTAAATTACGGATGTAAATCGGGTTTCAGGCGATTGGCTTGCCTAATTTGGTGCGTATTTGTCACCAGCTTCCCGAAAACTTCTCTTGTAGACCGATTCTAGCGTTATTGTCGCCGGGCGGGTATCCACGGTTCGCTAAGACGCCATCGAGCGAGGTTTGGTATCGGTCAGCCGGGATGACACGTCGATCTCTCCCCGCATGACCGCTGCGATGCTTTGCACCGCTTCGGAATCCTGCCCTGGAAAGAGGTGGCCGTAACGGTCCATCGTCAGGGTTATCGTTCCGTGACGCATGAGCGTTTGAATCTGCTTCGGATGAACGCCCGCCGCCGCCGCCCACGCTCCGCAGGTGTGCCGCAATGCATGGAAGTCGAGAACTTCGCCTTCCGCGTTGGTCGCTAGCAAAAAGTCGTCGTCAGTTCGGCGTAGAACTTCCTCGGGATCTCGGGTCGATCGAATCCAATTGAGTCGAGCTTGGTTAAGGTCAGCCCGCAGCATGTCGGCGACATAGTATTGGTCTTCAAACTCAAATAGCTTCGCCGCCTTGGTCTTCATCTTTGACAATTCGACCAGACGCCCCGCGAGTTCGTCGCCGATGTACTGCTTTGCGGGTTTCTTGTTCTTCGTTCCCGCAGCTTTGCACCGGACGTAGGGCAGGGAGTCGAATAGCGAGAGCTTCCCTCGGGTCAATGTTGATATTTCGCCGACTCGCAAGCCGGTCTCAAGTGCCAGCATGTAGAGCGTCACGCGATCATCGGCAGACAATGCCAGACGTTCCGGCCCGGATTCGGTGGCATCGCGTAGCCATTTCCATTCACTCGGTAGGAGTGCCCGCCGTTCTATGCGTCGGTCAGTGTCCGGGTTTGGTTTGCGGACGCCCGCTAACGGGTCGCAATGCCATTTGTCAGGCACAAGCCACCGCGTGAACCCTTTGGCGGCAGTCAGACGCGAGTTGACGGTTCGCGGTGCCATCTTGGACGCCAATAGCCGTTCGGCATGACGGGTCACGCTGTCGGCTTCGATGTCGCCGATCGTTTTCCATTCACCAGCAACAATAAACTCTCGAATGTACTTCTCTGTTTGTGAACGGTGCTTTGCGTTCCCGTTCTTGGTCGCGAGGAACGCGATGTAGCTGGTCAACACTTCTTCAATGCATCGCCCGCCCTGCTTGCTGGCTTGCTCCACTCGAATGTCGATGACGCCCGACCGGCGTAGTTGCTCGTCCGATTCCCATTTGTTGGCAATGCGTGTTGCCTCTCTGGAATCTGCCGTGCCCGTGCTCCGCTGTACTGGCTTGCCACGCTGGTTCAGGAATTTGGCGTGATACGTTCGACCAATTCGGATGATGTTGGTGCCGTCGATCGTCAGGGGTGCCGTTCGCGGCTTGCCTCGCTCGGGTTTCCAAGTGGCTGTTTTTACAACGACTCGCTTCCCGTCGTCGTGAAGTGGTGCCGACCGTAAAATGCCGTCGCCATCAACCCAATTTGCGATCCCGTCAGCAACCGTGAACTTAGTCTTGGCTGGAATCGACTGGACAGTGGTTGTGATCACCGCATCCGCTGGCACTGGTTCCAGTCGTTCGCGTCGGTAGATGCTTGCCATCGTGTTTTCTCGTTTGCTGCCGGTTACTATTTCTGTTTCGATCGCTTCTTGGGCGGCTCATACCGAACTACCAGCCGACCACCGCTCGAATCTGCGAGGGCCGCTAGCGCCCCAAGGCTCGGCGTGCGGTTCCCCGTCATCCAGTGAGACACAACCATCGCGGACGTGTCGAGTTCGTCCGCGATCTGCTTTTGAGTTTTGCCGACCAAGTGCGGCTTGATCTCTTGGACGATTGCATCCAAGTCGATACCGAAGTCCGTTGTGGCAATCGTCGCCGACCGTTTCGTGGTCGCCTTAGCGGGCTTGGTTGTCGCCCGCTTCTTAGATGTTTTCTTTTTTGCCATCGGTTCAGACACCCACGCGAGCGAGACTAGCGGCAGTCACTTGGGCAGCCGATCCAATGCCGTACGTGTGACGAACGCCACCGACGCGAACGCTGACCGTCACGCCACCGCCGTAGGTATTCCCGTCGATCGTGCGGCGGTTACCTCGGGCGTCGATGATCGTCATCGAAGCGAAGCACGATGTATTGCCGAACGTGCCAGACGGTTCGCCGAATCCGTCAAAGATGAACGAGCCACGGTTAGCGTGAAGTAATTTGCCAGCTTGGTAGATGTTGACGGTTGCGGTGGTCATCGTGTTTGCCTTGGTAAGTGTTCTCTTGACTCACCTAGTATATCGAACAGATATACACCCACGCAATAGGCTAACCATACTTTTTTGATATATTCTTTGTTGGCAGATTAGAACGGGTGCCCGCCGATGTCGTCGCCGTCGTCCACTGCATCGGTCGCCAAGTGATACGCCCCACGTAGCCGGTCTGCCGTCTCGGTTGGGTCGGCATCCTCGGGGATCTCGACAATCGCCCCGATGATTGCGGACGCATCGCGTGAAGAATGCAAACACTCGTCCGCGATGATCTTGCCGAACTGCCCGGCGATCGCATCACGCTCGATTGTGGACGCTTCCGGGCGAGTATCGGCGATGAATAACCATCGTGGATAGTCCGGCGTAGCGATGACGTGGCACCGGATGGGCGACGGGATTGCATCGACGGCGGCGAGAAGTGATCGGCAGAGTTCGTTGGCGGTGGTCATGCACCGATGGTACCGGCTAACGAGTGATGCTGGGAGCCTGACCATCAATCGTTAAGATTGTCGTCAAATAGCGGCATTTTAGGCAAACCAGTGTCGAATGGGCCAATCTGCGGAGCAATTCCGAACATACCGTTGAGCTTCTGCACGCCGATGTCATGGCTGAGAAGATAGTCGGCACCAGACAGGTGCGACGATGCAATCACTAACGCATCGATCATCCGAACAGTTTTGATTGACTTGTTAGTTTTGTTTGCGTTGAGCGTTTGCCGCCTCAACTTTCCGGCAAATGATGCAACCGTGGTTGTGATGTCGACAACGTCAATTTCGGGCCGTTGCATCAACGATTCAAATGTCGACACAGCCGCTAAGTCTGGGTTTACGGCAACCTCTGCGGCGACTATTGCGGGGACAATCAATCGGGCATCTCGCCTTGCTGCGATAGTGAGCCATTCCCTCAGAGACCCCAGATCCTTGTCCGATTCGTCGTTGAGAAGTGCAATCCACGCATTGCTGTCAAAGCAGACTCTCGTAACCACTTAAGAAGCCCATCCGCTTTTCGAAACTTCGCGATCGATTGGGCTATTTTTAAACAAACCAAACAGGCTTGAGAGTGGCGGGAGCTCAGATGCGGGCGGAAGCGTGGTCACTTCGGTCACTTTCCCTACGCTTGAAATAGTCACCCCGTTAGGGTCTCTGACAATCAATCCCGAGACTCGCACGCGATGACCAACTGCGGCATGCACGACTTTGAATAGCGAAGGATCGAATGAACATTCAACACCGCGGTCCTGACCTTCTGGATATAGCCGAAAGAAATTCCGAGCGTGGACATTCAATCCATCCAAAC
>JBAUHR010000850.1:0-21327 GCA_049680385.1 Rubripirellula sp.
CGACAGCACGATGCAGGCAGCACAGGTCCAAGGCACCAGAGCACGAAGATCAGCTAACGATCCAATCAGGATTCGACCAAAAAAGTAGGGCAGCAACAAAGTACCAAGGATCGCAGCGACTTCAGTCGGTGACGCTGAGTCAGAGTGGAACAGCGAAGTGATACCGATCCCAAGAAACAACACCATGATCGCGTCGACCAAGTTAAGCCGCCGAACAAGCCGTCCACCGAAAATTGCAATCGGAACCATCATCACAACGGCAACCATCCGTAAATTTAAGGTCATGGCGCCCACGTCGCGCGACATCCACGTCGGGACAAACAGCATGCTCAACCAACCCACTCGCATAGCGTGGGACGGACCGCCGGTGACGGCAGCAAGCGCCAGCACGGCGGCGATGACGATAGCGAAGATAAAGAACATGAAATATTGACTGAGTGAGTAACCGTTGATCGCGATTGAGTCCGACCAAAGCCTGGTCTGTCGCAAATGTCCGGCGGGTGGACGTCTTAACACTTGGCAAAACGTGTACCACCCGCCACCCAACCAACCGAAAGAAGTACCGGTTGGCAGGGGTCTTTGTAGCGTTCCACCGAAACCATCCAAGCTGTCGCCAACGTTGGGGGCGATGAAATGTTGCAACCACTGCGTAAGGCGATCTAATCCCCCTTTACCTAAATTGACAAGCAGATCTAAAAAATGAATTTTTTCGATCACGCTTCGTTTCGATTCTCGATTAGCGAAAACCTGCAGGCGAGAATGATAAAAACACGCGTAGCAAGGCGATCATTTCGATAAAGGGTCAAGTCGACGCCGCGGCGGATGGCGTGCGGCTTGCCATCTCATTGAAACTCTTTCAATCGCCAACCGGCCATCATCCTCATTGTTAAGCGACAATGCGCTTACTTCCCCGCCGTCATCGGTGGAAGTTGCTGGAACATGTCACAGAGCAACTGAGCTTGGTTCCGGCGGCTCGTGTTGGAAGGAATCACACCGTGGGACCGGTACGTGCCAAACATGATGTCTCGACAAGAAGATGACATCAGCGCAGTCTGAAAAAGCTGTGATTTTACGAGTGTTTGATTACGAACGGCAAAACCAAGTGACTATTCGAAATTAGCTCTGTTTCCAACGACTGGGGTGGCTTGGCCCTCGATTCAACACTCCGGGCAGGCGATCGCCGCGTATATTATTCCACACAATCAGAATCGCTCCGGCCATGATTCGCACTGCGTCAGCGGTAAGGGTAAAAAAGGTGCCGTCTTCTGTTAACTGCATTGACATCTGATTTCTCGGAAACAGACTGACGGCCTAAGATTGTGCGTTAGCAAATACTCCCGCGTCTGGGAAGCTGACGTATCTGAAATTTCCATGCGATCACTTTGATCACACAAATGAGTTCCTGCCCCAACTTGCCCACCTTAGTTACCATGGTCCACCCGCACGGCCTATCGTCAAAGCCTAAGATTCTCGTTGCATGCGAGGGGAATAGTGTCGTCGGTTCTGTGCATACGCATTTTACGAAATGGGGCTACGAAGTCACCGCTACCTCTTGCATGGATGATTTACTGAATCGATTGGCGACCAACCCGCCAGACCTGATTCTGTTGGATTTGGGTACTGAGGAATGCGGGTTTGAGGTACTTACCACGCTTGGTCAATCGTGGCGGTCAATTCCGGTGATTGCGATGGCAGCAGATGCAACCATCGGATTAGCGGTTCGAGCAACGAAATTGGGCGCTGTTGATGTGGTGGCAAATCCACCTGACCTTTTTCAGTTGCGAGTATTAGTCGATGGCGCCGTGCGAGACAACGATTCACGAAACCGATCACGCCGAAACGAGACTTCCCGTCGGATAGAACCCGATTGCCGTAACTTTGGAATCTTAGGCGAGAGTCAAGCGGTTCAAGACGTCCTTGAATTGGTTCACGACGTCGCAGAAACCGATGCCACCGTTTTGATTCTGGGTGAAAGCGGAACAGGCAAGGAACTGCTCGCCCGCGCCATCCATCATTGCTCGTCGCGCAACCACATGCCGTTCGTACCGGTCAACGTTGCAGCACTGCCAGCGACGCTGTCAGAGAGCATTCTTTTCGGCCATGAAAAAGGTTCGTATACCGGCGCTGATACAACAAGCGAAGGATGGTGCGAAACCGCCGACCAAGGCACGTTGATGCTGGACGAAATCGGCGAGATGGACATCCAACTGCAAGCCAAGTTGCTGCGGTTTCTGCAGGACGGAACCTACATGCGAGTTGGTTCCAATCAAGCCCGAAGCGCGAACGTGCGCATCGTCGCCGCGACCAATCGTGAACCACAGGAAATGGTCAGTGAAGGCTTGATGCGTGAAGATCTTTATTACCGCTTGAATGTATTTCCCATTCGAATGCCACCTCTGCGTGAACGTCGCAGTGACATTCCAATTTTGGCCGAAGCATTCTTAGAAAAATCGGTTGAGACTCACCGTCGTCCCGTCGTTGGTTTTTCGAAAGACGTGATGGATTGCTTGGTTGCCTACGATTGGCCAGGTAACGTTCGTCAGCTTGAAAACTTGGTCACACGAATGGTCTTGTTGGCTCGCGAGCCGTACATCGGAATCAAGAATGTTCCCATCGAAATCAAGTCAGAAACTCGATCTGCGGCCACCGCGCCAGTGGAGACCGAAACGGGGCTGAGCCAAATGGAGTCGGTTGAAAAGAAAACCATTCTTTCAGCACTTCGTGACACCAACGGCAACGCGGTCGCAGCGGCCAAGTTACTTGGTCTTGGCCAAGCAACGATCTATCGAAAAATCAAACGGTACGACATTGAACTAAAGCTGATGAAGGCCTCTTCCAGTTCATAGGTTCGCTCACAGTGTGAACAGTTGACCACGCTAATCCCGCAAAGCCAGCATTTCATTCCCCGTAAAAACCAGAGTCTCGCAAAGGTTGAAATGACTGCAAATCACTGAGCCATCGAATGCATCGGAGAATGCGGGGAAAGCCATTTATCTCGCCATTCAAGAATCAATCGTTGGGATGTACGAAAACATCGTAAATTACGGGTTTGTTGATGACAGATCTACAGGATTGGTTGATCAAGTTGATCATGCACTACCACGAAATCTGGCTGCGGATAAATGGCCGTTCGAGATACGCGGGACTAAACTCGGACCCAGCAATCAATCGACATCCCGAAATGAAGAAGATTTTTTAAAACATGAACGGAACGTTTGCAGAAGTGACTGGACTTCCCGTGGTGGTCCGATCCAACGGAAAGTTTTTGGTGACGCGGAAGTTTGTCGAGGGCATGGAGAAGTATGCTGCTGGATGGAATGGTGATGTCGTTGCTGTAATGCATCCGACAGAAATTGAGACGTCGAATCTCGATAATATCGAAGTCGGTAGCGAGGAAATTTCGTTTCGGATCAAGCCGGTTCGGTTCGATTCGAAAGAGGTTCGACAATTTCTTAGTCAATGCGATTTCGTTCATTATGGTCCACATCATCTGCTTCCTGATCTGGGAACGATCCTACGATCCAGCAAGACGCCCTGTTCCGTCGTGACCGAGTATTCTTTAAAGACGCGGATCCAAATCGTCCAAGCGGCTGACTACTCACTCCCTATACGAGTGAGAAAGTACTTATGGGAATGGTCACAAGAACGAAAGACTCGCAAAAACATCCGTTTAGCCACCGGCTTCGATGCCAACGGAACGCCGACGTTCAACAGTTACAAGAACCTAAACGCTTGCAACTTGTTGTACTTCGACACCCGCATGTCCGAAGACATGTTCATCGATGAGGAACGTTTATCGAATCGACTGGAGGAAGTTAGAAAAAACGAAAAACCGTTGAGACTCCTTTTCTCCGGTCGACTCAATGAAATGAAAGGAGCGATGGATATAGTGCTGGTCGCGCATGAGTTGAAAAAGCGGGGATTGAACTTTCAATTTGACATTTGCGGGGGTGGCGTTTTAGAAGAATCGATGCGTCAATATATTGGTGACCACGATTTAGAAGACTGTGTTCAACTTCGCGGGATATTGGATTTTGCGACCGAACTGGTTCCCAAGATATGCGATAGCACAGATTTGTTTGTATGTTGTCACAAACAAGGTGATCCTTCATGCACGTACCTTGAAACTTTCGCGTGCGGCGTGCCGATTGCAGGGTATCTTAACGAAGCATTTGAAGGAATCAGTGAACGAGTTGACGCTGGTTGGGGAGTCAAGATGAATGATGTTATCGGAATGGCGACGACGATCGAACGGTTATCAAAGCATCGTGATGAAATCGCAACAAAGTCGGTCAACGCCCTCACTTTTTCCCGTCAACACACGTTCGAATCAACATTCGAACGGCGGATGCAGTTTTTTCGCAAATGTGTCGCGACTGACGTTAGTGGTCTCTAAGTGAGCTAGCAATCATCTTGAAAATTGAGACGCACTCGCCCACCGTTATCTCAGCCTCCATTCCGGATTGGTCACGCGAAGCGCCGCGAATGTTCTTTGATCCATCTCGAAAACTGTTGCGATCGATTCGGCGCTATCAGTGGTGGTCGGCCCAAACCGGAGTGATGCGTTTGGCAGCGATCGTTGCCAAGAAACGCTGGGTGTTTTCCCACCGTTTTTGGTCGATTGTTTCGGCAGCCGACATCCCACTAACGTGCCAAATCGAGGGCGGATTGATCTTGCCACATCCGTCCGGTGTAGTGGTTCACCCGGATGCAAAGATCGGCCCAAATTGTCTGCTCGGTGCTCACACCGTGATCGGTGTGGGAAAGGTGCCAGGTTTGCCGGTATTGGAAGGGCATGTCGACGTTCATGCCGGCGGATGCGTGCTAGGCGGTGTCACCGTTGGCTGTCATTCACAGGTAGGTGCAAACGCAGTCGTGATCAAGGACGTACCCGCAAACGCGACGGCCGTCGGGGTTCCCGCGCGAGTGATCTTACGATCGAAGGAATGAACGGAAAAGAAGTGTCCGACCTCTTTTTTGCGAAGCACCCGATGGGCCGGTTTTCGGCAAAAGGGGTCGGACACTTTTTTCTCGCACGATTCTAGAGCGACTTAGGTTGCCCAAGACATCGGCTTGAAGTCGCCGGCTGTGGTCGTCAATTTTTGAGTCGTATCGCCGCCTGGTGGCGTCTGAATCTTCAGCACGATCTCGTTGATGTGCAGCGAAAAATCGGCCGAAAGACGGCTGTCACGCTCTTCGCTGACCGCATCCGCCATCTCGGCAATGCCGCGTGCAAAGTCCATTTTATGTCCACCGGTACGATATCGGTGAGGCATTTTAGGATCACGCACGAACGAAATCTTTCTCGGGTGTACCCCTTTGATCCGCGTCATAAACGGAATCTTGCGTCGTCGCATTGAGAGGTTCGAAAACGGCTCAAAATGGACCGGCGAATCGTAGTACCAGCAGTCTTCGACCGATAGCGTCCCCGCGTCACCGATGACTCGCATTTGGTGATCGTGGGGAGCCACAATGCTACAAGTCAGGCGCGCTACGACGCCGTCAGCAAACCGAAGGCAAACGACGGTAAAGTCGGGCGTTTGAATATCGACGGGCGTTCCCTTGTCGGGAATCAAAACGGCAGGGAACGTCGTCATGCTCTGGACCGACCCGAAGAACGCAACCAACCATGACACGTAGTACCCGGCATGCTCGAGCGTGCAACCGACTTCGAATTCATCTTTGACCGGCCAATGACGACCAATCTCATTGACCCAATTTTCACAGCCCATTTGATGGATCAAACCATCGTCCATTTCGGCATAGATCAACCGTACTTTTCCGACCGAGCCCTTGCGAATTTCTTTCCACATTGTCTGGGCGGCTTCACCGAGCACGTTGCAGGGTGCCGACGACAATTGCAGCCCTTTCGATTTGGCCAGTTTCACTAACTCAGTCGCGTGATCTAAGTCCGTCGCCAGAGGTTTTTCGCTGTAGACGTGCTTGCCTGCCTGAAGCGCCGCCTTGGAAACTTCATAGTGGTATTTCGGATTGGTCAAATTCGCGATCGCATCGACCGAGTCGTCAGCAAGGACTTCGTCCAAGTCCTTGTATTGCTTGGTCGAATAGAGCTTGCAGAATTCTTCGGCATACTGCGGAACGATGTCCGTAGCGCCAGCTAGAACCAATTGGGGGTAGTTCAGGATCGTTCGAGCATAAAAGGACGAGACGAAACCGCATCCGACAAACACAACACGCATGAAACCATCGCCCTCAACAACGTTGAAGCGGCAACCCGCCGCTTAGACACAGTCACCAATTTGATCCGGATACAGGGAAAACGCAATTACTTGTCCGACAGATACTCGAAAGCTGTACCGGTCCGGCAAACAAGGCAATTTCAAATCTGTCTCGGACATCTTGCTTTGCTCATCCTGATGAAGCATTTTTCTCGATTTGATCTGACTCTCAGACTCGATGGCACCAAAATACAATCGACAAAATCATCAAATCTAGCGATTCCTGAGGTGTTTCCGAGCTAATGGCAAACTCGGCTACCTTAGCCTACGCTAACGAAGACTGGCCAGTTTTCCGTGTTTTCGGGTTTCAATACGGAACGACACTTGCAAAATGGGATGAGCTCGCAACGCGATCAAACTCAATTTTTATCTGGAAACTCACATGCGGACGATTCTTATTACCGGCGGCGCCGGCTTCATTGGCAGCAACTTAGTTCGGCAGTTGATTCGTACTGAGCAGTACCGAGTTATCAACGTGGACAAGCTGACCTATGCAGGTAACTTGTTCTCGCTGCGTGACCTCGAATCGTCGCCAAACTATACGTTCGTTCAAGGCGATATTGGCGATGGAATGCTGATGCTGGATCTGCTGCATCGTTACGAAGTGGACGGCGTGATGAACTTGGCGGCCGAGTCCCACGTGGACCGCAGCATCGGTTCGCCCGGCGACTTTGTTCAAACCAATGTTGTGGGTACTTACGAATTGCTAGAAGCGACTCGCGAGTATTGGCAGTCCCTTCCCGAAGAAAAGAGCGCAAATTTTCGCTTCATCCATATTTCGACGGACGAAGTGTTCGGATCGCTGGGTGACGAAGGTGCGTTCACCGAATCGACTCCGTACTCGCCCAACTCGCCTTATTCGGCGTCAAAGGCATCCAGCGATCACTTGGTACGGGCGTACCACGAAACATTCGCATTGCCAACAATCACCACACATTGCAGCAACAACTACGGACCTTACCAGTTCCCCGAAAAGCTGATCCCGCTGATCATTTCCAAGGCCGCCGAAGGAAAGCCGTTGCCCGTCTACGGAACCGGTTTGAATGTTCGCGACTGGTTGCATGTTGAAGATCACTGCACGGCGCTGCGATTGATCTTTGAATCGGGCCGCGTTGGCACGACTTATAACATTGGCGGTGGAACCGAGAAATCAAACCTCGATGTCGTTCATGGCATTTGCGACACGGTTGATCGTTTGACATCGTCGGGCAAAAAGTCGAGTGACCAAATCGAATTCGTCCGTGATCGCCCAGGTCACGATTTCCGCTATGCAATCGATTCATCGAAATTGTCGAACGAACTAGGCTGGCACCCATCGGTCAGCTTCGCTGAGGGCATCGAGTCGACTGTAAAGTGGTACTTGTCCAACCAGGAGTGGGTCGAGAGCACGCGCAAGAACGGTTATGAAGGCCAACGTCTTGGCATCGACAAGAACGATGGCGACGACGCGGCCACGATCACTTCGTCAGATATGACTGACACGGCACCCAACCAAAACGAAGATTGCACCTTCGAAGGCGTGATCTTCAACAAGCTTGGCAAGTATGAAGACAGCCGCGGCTGGCTGATCGAACTGTTCCGTAACGACGAAGTACCCGCTGGTAACGAACCGGTCATGGCTTACATGAGCCAAACGCTGCCGGGCGTTTCGCGAGGCCCGCACGAACACGTCGACCAATCGGACTTGTTTGGATTCTTTGGACCTGGCGACTTCCGTTTGTACTTGTGGGATTCGCGCAAGGATTCGCCTACCTTCGGTCAGCGATTCACGCGGATCGTGGGTGCGACCAACCCGCAGTCGGTGATTGTTCCGCCAGGCGTTGTTCACG
This sequence comes from Rubripirellula sp., assembly GCA_049680385.1. Taxonomy (GTDB): domain Bacteria; phylum Planctomycetota; class Planctomycetia; order Pirellulales; family Pirellulaceae; genus Rubripirellula. Next base: position 8,069 of record JBAUHR010000850.1, read on the forward strand.
CTTACAAGAACATCAGCTTGCACCCAGGCATCGTCTTCAACGCACCGAACCGTTTGTATGCCGGACATGGCAAGCAAGAGCCGGTCGACGAAATTCGTCACGAAGAAGCCGACGGCAGCGAATACCAACTGATCGACGCCTAGTCGCCCGTTGTTTTTGCGTCCCTCTCGCACATTGCCGGTGGTGCGGTTTTACTTGACCCTCCTTTTCAAGGAGGGTCGAGGGTAAGAGATGTGCGGAGAATAGGTGATGACGATCAAACTGGCATAGGCTGCCAGCCTGTGTTTTTCGACCGTCATAGGCTGGCAGCCTATGCTACTGATTCTTACCGCGACCCGAACCACTCTTTCGATATCACACCCTAAAAACGAATCTTCTCTTCATGACTTCGACTAAACCTGCGTGTACCAAAGGGATCATTCTGGCCGGCGGATCCGGCACTCGAATGGCTCCGATGACGACCGGATGCAACAAACAACTGCTTCCGATCTACGACAAGCCGCTGGTCTACTATCCGTTGTCGACGTTGATGTTGGCGGGTGTGAATGATGTGCTGTTGATCTCGTCGCCAGGCGAAATTGACAAGTTCAAACACTTGTTCGGCGATGGTTCACAGTTTGGTATCTCGATCCAATACAAGGTTCAACAAGAACCCAACGGACTGGCCCAGGCATTCGTATTAGGAAAAGAGTTTATCGGCAATGACAGCGTCGCGCTGATTTTGGGTGACAACGTGTTTTATGGACATGGTTTGTCCAAGACGTTGCAGGCGGTTGCTCAGTCCGATTCAGGCGGAACCGTTTTCGCCTATGAAGTCAGCGATCCCGAGCGTTACGGTGTGATCGAAATGGATGCCGATGGGCGTCCGACGGCGATTGTTGAAAAGCCGAAACAGCCGAAATCGAAGTATGCAGTTCCCGGCATCTACTTCTTTGACAATCGCGTCGTCGCGTTTGCCGAAGCCGTGAAACCATCGCCGCGGGGCGAGTACGAAATCACCGACGTGATCCAGCAATACATGGATGACGGTTCGCTCAGCGTTCAAAAGTTCGGTCGCGGCATCGCGTGGTTGGACACCGGGACGCCGATGGCGCTTCTGCAAGCGTCTAACTTCATCGCCGCAATCGAACAACGACAAGGGCTGCGAATCTGTTGCCCCGAAGAAATCGCCGCTCGTATGGGCTTCATCACTCCGGAACAACTTGCCGAACTCGCCAACCCGATGAAGAGCGATTACGGAAAGTATTTGCAAGGCGTCGCCAAGCAATTGATCGAAGACCCGGCTCGCGTCGAAGCCATCGAAGTGGCTTGATCGCAAGTGTCATCAACCAAGAATTATCGCTGGGGCGTTTTGGGAACGGGCTACGCTGCTCGTGAATTCACGTCCGGACTACAGTCGCTTGAAAACGCGACCGTCACAGCCGTCGGTTCAGAATCGTCCAAACGTGCCAGCAACTTCGCAAAGTCTCATGCGATCGAAACGAGCTTTGGGACTTATGACGAAGTGATCGACAGTGACAACGTCGACATTGTTTATGTTGGCACGGTTGCGCCGCTGCATCACAAGCTATGCTTGCGAGCGATCCAAGCCGGTAAGCCAGTTTTGTGCGAAAAACCCTTCGCAATGAGTGCTGCCGAGGCGTCCGAGATCGCAGCACTGGCGAAGTCCAAAGGCGTTTTTTGCATGGAGGCGATGTGGTCGCGATTCATCCCATTGATGGTTGATATTCGTAGCCGCATCAAGAGCGGCGAAATCGGCGAAATCGTCTCCGTCGCTGCAGATTTTGGACTGCGTCAGACACCGCTTTCCAACCCGCGGTTGTTTCATCCTGAACAGGGCGGTGCGCTGCGAGATTTGGGGGTTTACCCAATTTCGCTCGCCGTTGAGTACCTCGGGATGCCCGATGATGTTCGGATCACCTGCGCGATGGGCGAAGGTGGCGCGGACATTCGAGCAGGCGGTTCGTTGCACTACGACACGGGCGCTATTGCGACGGTGTTGGCGGACATTTCAGCCGCAACGCCGACGGTGGCAACGATCATCGGAACCGAAGGGTTCATTGAAATTCAATCGCCGATGTATCGGCCTACTCAGGCCAGAATCACCCACACATCGGCGCCTGGTCCGGCCGCTGTATCTACTTCTTCGAAAACACGATCCGGCACGATCGCTCGGGTGCATCGTCTTGCATCCGCCGTCAAGCGACGACTATTGAGTTCGGGTAAATCGCTGGCGGCTGGGTACCAAGGCAACGGGTACCAATATCAGGCCCGCGAAGTGATGCAGTGTTTGGACCGTGGATTGACGGAAAGTTCCACGATGCCGCTGAGTCAGTCGATTGAAATCTTAAAGGTGATCGACCTGGGACTGATCTCGAAAAACCAAACATCAACCAATGAATAACGTTCAGGAATCACCGCCCGCGTTTCGTGCGTTTGTTCGCGCGGCTATCATCACCTTGGTGATCACAGGCGGACTTGTCGGTTTGACCTACTTTGTCGAAGGAAAGACGCTGGCCACGCGAGCGGCGACTTCGATGGCGATGCCGGTTGGGTTGGCTTGGATTGGTTCGATGCTGTTCACGTTCTGGTTCACACTTCGCAAACAGTGGTCCGCGGGTGTTGCCTTTGGTTTGATTTGCGTTTTGATCTACGTGACTGGCAACACGTATGCGTCGTCAAAGTTCATGGCCGGCGTGGAATGGCCCGAGCAAACGATTCCGGACACACTCGCCCAACCCTACCGCTGTGCTGTTGTGCTGGGCGGTGGCGTGATGATCAGCCCAAGTGGCACGGCCGAATTGGGCATGGATGGCGAACGCGTCTTTTCAGCGGCCCAACTGTTCCAGGCTGGCAAGATCAGCTCGATCATTTGTACTGGCGCGACGCCGGACGGATTATTCAATCCTTGTGACGTTGGACGGGACTTGTTGTTGTCAGCGGGTATTCCCGACGAAGCGATCTTTCGCATCCTCGGTGAAAACACAACTCAAGAGATGCAGGCAATGCGTGAATTCTTGGACAACCCACCCGAATCGTTTCCTGCCGACGGCGAAGTGATTTTGATCACAAGTGCCTTTCACATGCGACGCGCGATGCGACTTGCCGGCAAACAGGATCTGGATTTCGTGCCGTATCCCTGTGCGTTTCGAACGACCGTATACGACACGTTCACGCCTAGCCGATGGGTACCAATCGCTGAATCGATGCAAATGTTTGCATCCGCATTGAAAGAGCGTTTAGCGGGTCTGGTTGGGCGATAAGGCTGCGGACGAATCGTACCCAGCATCGCGTCGATACCGTCCCAACAACATTCGGTTGAGTCGATGCAGTAAAGTCTAGGTGGGCGAGCACGCCCATCATTCTGCGTCGGGGCTTTGATCGAAGGAGTGTCCGTTTTGGCTGCGGATCATTCGACCTGCGACTTGATTTCAGGGCAATCACGTCTACGAACGTTGACTCAAACGCAACCGATGTTGTTCTTGGCGTCCGCAGCGATCGTGGGCATTGTGGCGGATACGGTTTTGGGCGAACTAGCGCCATCAAAATCATCTAATCTGTCGATCACGATCTGGACGGCGTGGATCACGGGTTGCGCGTTATGGATTGTGTTTCTTGGCGATCGCAGCACGAGCATTTCGGGGATTGCGACCGTTCTTGTGATGCTGGGTCTCGGCGGTTTAGACCACGCCATTCAGTCACGGTGGTATGACCAGGCGAAGGTTGTTTCATTGATTGACGCGGATCCCATCCCGGCGATTGTCGAAGGCGTGATCGATCGATCACCCGTGCTTCGTCCCCATCCAATGATCAGCCGACGTGGACGTGAGAACCAGTCGCCTTGGGAAACTCGTTTGGAAGTCTCGCTGCGGCAGATTCGTGATGGGCAAGACTTTGTCGCGATTGATGGCCGCGTCTTGATCAGTGTTGACGGGCGCTGTGACGATTGGTTGCCGGGCGATCATGTGCGAGTATTCGGGAATCTTCGTGGTGTAGGCATTGCAACCAATCCGGGCGAAGACAGCATGGCAAGTTATTATCGCCGGCAAGGTCTTCATGGCCGGATGGACGTGGATCGCGCCGAACAGGTTGAAATGATCGGCAAGGTTGAACCGGGATACGGTTTTTCGCGAATGATGGCGACCATCGCCGCAAAGGGTCGTGACGGGTTGCTGGAACATTTAGGTGAAACGACAGGCCCGTTGGCAGTCGCGATTGTGATTGGACAACGTGACTTCGTAGACAGTGCGACACGCGACCAATTGTTAGTCACTGGCACGGCGCACTTGTTATCAGTCAGCGGGATGCATTTGGCGATCGTCGTGATGATGACGACGTGGCTCGCGATGATGTTGCGGTTGCCGATGACGGCGAAAGTCATCTTGGTTTTATGCGTTTGTGTCTTCTATTGCGGAATCACCGGCTCACGTCCGCCTGTGTTGCGAGCTGCTGTTTTAGTTTCGACTCTGATGTTTGCGATTTGGATGCGCCGGCCAGGACAAGCCATCAACACGCTGTCGCTGGCCGCACTGATTTTGGTGATCTGGAATCCCGAGAACGTTTTCAGCGTTGGTGTTCAATTGTCGTTCATGGCAGTCACGACGTTGGTGTTATCAAGTGGGCGAGGTCGCACAGGTTCGCCAGTGGTCGACGACGCCATTCGCCGAGAGGAGCAACTAACGGAACTGGCCGAGTCATCTCACTCGATGCCGATCAAGCGTTTGCGAATGGGATTGGGATTCGTGCGTCAGTTGCTGTGGTTTAGTCTTTGCGTTTCGACGATCAGTTTGCCTTTGGTGTGGCATCAATTCAACGTTGTGTCGTGGATCAGCATTCCGACCAATGTTGTGTTGGGACCGTTCTTGTTCGCGTCATTGGCAACCGGCATCGTGACGGCAGCATGCGTCATGATCCATTCGTCCATCGCCGTGGTTCCGGCGATGGCGTGCCATGGGTTTTTGTCGACGATGCGATGGATCATCGAACTGTCCGCCGACGTGCCGGCGGGGCACGCTTGGTTACCAGCGCCACCGACTTGGTGGGTCGTCGCATTCTATATCGTAATCGTGGCATCACTCGGTTTGACAAATAGCGTTCGCGTGCGACGAATGCGATACGGTTGGGTGGGTTTATGGATTGTGATTGCGTTTATGTTGGCAATTCGTACACCGCCAATATCCGCGGACACCATCGAAGCCACGTTTGTCGACGTCGGTCATGGGACCAGTGTGATTGCCCGTTTTGGCAATGGGGACGTATGGCTTTACGATTGCGGCCGGCTGGGCAACGACATGGGAAGCAGTCGGTACATCGATCAAGCGATTTGGTCGCTTGGTATCACTCATTTGGACGGTGTCTTTCTTTCCCATGCCGACTCGGATCATTTCAACGCTTTGCCGGGGCTGGTGAATCGTTTTCGTATCGATCAGGTGTGCACGCCGCCGAGCATGTTGGCCGAGCCAGAATCTGCGCTTGATCCGGTGCGGGAAGCGATTGCCCAACACAGGATTCCGGTGCTGGAATTATCACGTGGCGACAAAATTCATTGTGGCAAGTCAACGATCTCGGTCCTACATCCACTCGCTCGACGAATCGAAGGCAGCGACAATGCGAACTCGTTGGTATTGATGCTGGACTGCGGCGGAAAGCCGTTGCTGTTGCCTGGCGACTTGGAACCGCCCGGTACGGGTGTGCTAGTGAACCTTCCTAGACCGAATCCTGGCGGATTGTTGATGGCGCCGCACCATGGCAGTCTGGCAATGGACGCGGCGATTGTTCTGCAGTGGTGTCGACCAGCCGAGGTGATTGTGAGCGGAGGACAGCGTGCCGAGCGACCAGCCGTGGCGGCGATGCTAGGCGCCTATGGCAGCCGTGTCCACGTAACGGCGCGTGACGGTGCGGTCCGAGTCAGGACGGATTCGAACGGTAAAACCGAGGTCCGATCCTGGTTGAATGATCCCTGGTGAAAAGGGGCTGCGGCGCAGACATTTTTTCCCTAGCAGGTAGGATTAGTCCTTTCCCACACTTCTTTCTCGGACACACGCCTGCGAACACATGTTGGCAATTCTCCGCGAGATCACGATTCCCTGTTTCTTCACCAGCTATCTGATAGTCCTGGTGTTGGAATTGCTGCGCCTGCTCGGCCGCATTCCTGGTCGCGGTTTAGCCGTGATTGTGATGATGACGGTGGGGCTATTCACGCACGTCTGTTACGTGATGTTGCGGGCAACGTCGATCGAAGGCATCGAAGCCAGCATGCTGGCAACGTGGTTGGATTGGTCGTTATTATTAGCCCTTGCGCTAGCGATATCGTTCTTTGTGTTCTACTTGATGCGACCCGATACGATCGTCAGCTTCTTCTTTTTGCCGGCGGTGTTAGCGTTGATCGCGTTTGCGGTTTCCGTTCGTGATTTGCCGCCGTTCACTCGCACCGAAGCTGTCGAGGCGTGGCGAAACGTTCACGCGGTATCGATGGCCGGCGGTTCAGCAGCGGTGTTGGTAGGTTTCCTAGCTGGCGTGATGTACTTGGTTCAGTCTTGGCGGCTGAAACGTCATCGTGCCGGTTCATCACTGCGGCTACCAACGCTCGAGACGCTGGGCCGAATGAACCGACGTTGTTTAGTGATCAGCACCGTCGCCGTTGGCCTAGGATTGCTGTCCGGCGTGGTCATGAATTTGAATCGTTGGGGTTACGTCAGTTGGACTGACCGCGGCGTGATGCTTAGTTTGCTGTTGTTGGTTTGGTTATTAGGTGCGTCGGCGGTCGAGTTCTTTTATGCACCAGCTAGCCGCGGCCGAAAGGCTGTCTATTTGACGCTGGCAAGTCTTGGTTTCTTGATTTTGGCAATGGTCGGCGTCCTGACCACGCCCCACGGTCAAGCCGAAAAGGGTGCTGCCGCTGCAACGATTTCCGAGGAGGCGACTCCTTGAACCTGCAGATGATCGGTTGCAGCCACCATGATGCGGCTGTTGAGTTTCGCGAAAAGATCTCCTTCACCGCCGACCAGGTCAGTGCTGCGCTGACGGATTTTCACGACCGTTTTCCGTCATGCGAGTTGGTGCTAATCAGCACATGCAACCGCATCGAACTTTACACGACGTCGGGTGACAACCAGGCGCTCGACCGCGACGCGGTTGCCGGGTTTCTAGCCGACCAGCGATCTTTGACGACCGACGAAGTCGTTGACCAAATGATTTACCGCGTGGGTGTCGAAGCGGTTGAACACCTGTTTACCGTCGCGGCCAGTTTGGACAGCATGGTAGTCGGAGAAGCACAAATCTTGGCCCAAGTCAAACAGGCTTACGATCTGGCTTGCACATCCGGTTCGGCGGGGCCGTTGACGCATAACGTTTTCCAAGCCGCCAATCGCGCCGCCAAACGTGTTCAGCAAGAAACGTCGATCCATCGTCGCCGGGTCAGCGTTCCGAGCGTTGCCGTCGGTGAAGTGATCCCCGAGGTGTTTGATTCGCTAAGCAAGAAACGTGTCGTTATTTGCGGCGCGGGCGAAATGGGCGAAGAAACCCTGCGTTATCTGATCCAGGCAGGTGCCAAGGACATTCACCTGCTAAACCGTTCGTTCGAACGAGCGGTCTCGCTTGCCAAAACCTTTGACGTCACGCCGGTGCCTTGGACGGAACTGATGGAAGAAGTTGTGGCTGCGGACGTCTTGATCGGCGCGACATCGGCGACTGAGCCGATCATCGATCAGGCGACGTTTTTGCCGCTGCATGCGAAACGAAAGAACCGCGTGCTGTTAATTTTGGACTTGGCCGTACCACGCGATTTCGAAGCATCGATTGGCGATCTTTCAAGCGTCTATTTGTACGGCATTGACGACTTAAAAGCCGCTTGTGAACGGAACCGGCGAGAACGCCAAAAAGAATGGCCCAAAGCAAAACAAGTCATTGCTGACGAAACCGAACGTTTCATCAACGCGATTCAACATCGCGGCGCGGGACCGGTGATCCAGCGGCTGCGAACGCAGGCAACCGATCTGAAACAAGACGAGTTGATGCGTTTGAAGAACAAGCTTGGACTCGCCGAATCTGATGCTGCCACGGTCAAAGAAATTGAAAAGTCGTTTGATCGACTTATCAACAAACTGCTGCACCCACCGCTGACATCGATCAAAGACGATGTCGCGGAAGGGCACCGACGTGGCTTGGTCGAAGCCGTTCGCCACCTGTTCAATCTAGGCGACGAATAGGGAAACGAAGACTCATTCCGACCGGTTGAGCGTTTTCTTGGTAACGAAACGAGTTGTCCGAACGATTGATCATGAACAAGTCGTGACCAATCGTTGCGACTAGCGGACCAACAAATCAGTCCCAGTTGTCGTCGTCATCATCTTCATCGACGTCATCTTCGTCCTCGCTCCAATCTTCGTCGTCGTCTGCTTCGTCTGACTCTTCATCGTCGTCGTCATCCGAGTCATCGTCGTCGACGTCTTCTTCGTCGTCATCGTCATCGTCGTCGTCGACTTCTTCCCAGTCGTCGTCTAGCTCGTCGTCTTCTTCATCTTCTTCGTCGTCGTCATCCTCGTCGTCGTCATCCTCGTCGTCATCATCCCAGTCGTCGTCATCGTCGTCGTCCCAATCATCATCTTCGTCTTCTTCATCTTCGATGATGGCTTGGGGCGCCGGATCAGTGACTTCGTCCGCGGCAGCGCGGATCGACTCCAATGAATCACCCTCTGCCGAAACGACCGTTTCGATAGCAGTTGGGTCTAGGACGGTTGGAAAAATATCGGCTTGACCGAAAACATCTGAGCTTAGAACTGGCGCGACAGAGGTACTCACGACAGACTCCTTCGTGGGTGTCGACAAATCATCAAGGGGTAAATCTGGAGGGGAATCTTCTTGCAACATCTGCCAGTCGATGGGCGGCAGGGTGTCGATCGTTGATAACCCGAAAACTTGTAAAAATCGTTTGGTGGTACCGTAAAGATACGGTCTGCCCAGTTCTTCGCTACGACCAGTGATACGTATTAAATCTCGTTCCATCAACTGCCGCAGCAACTCTCCGCACGCAACGCCGCGAATTGCCTCCGCTCCCGCTCGCGAAACCGGTTGTCGGTAGGCGACGACAGCAAGAGTTTCCATCATCGGCGTGGACAGCCTTACTGCTGGAGGCAAATGTCCCAACCGAGCCAACCAAGGTGCCAGCATCGGGTGCGTCAACATCCGAAAACCGCCAGCGACATGTTCGACTCGAATCGCCCGTCCTTGAGTGTCATAAACACGATTGAGCTGGCGGACAAGTGTACGAGCCTCGGTAGCGTCCGCCAAGTGAGCCAATTGGGCAAGTTTTCGGGGGCTTACCGGAGCTTTTGAAATCAATAATACCGCTTCTAAACGCATTCGCCGGACACGAGGATCTTCGTCCTCGTCGGACGAGTCGCTGGACACTTTGTCGACGTTTTCAGCCGAGCTGGACGAGAGCGACGTCACCGAATACGGACGCGGCAACTTGGTCGCACCCTTGGCACCGTCACGCAGCCCACGCGAGGACGCAGAAAACCCACCGTTCCAAACGGCGGAGCGATCAACGGCGGGGGACCAAAGACGTTGCATGGCTTAAACTAGAATGACTTGTCCAATACTTACTTCGTTCGCGCAACATCTCGCAAGCAGCCGTTCATGTCCACCTCGGTTTCCGATCCGAAATCTTCGACAACAGCCAATGCAAACCAACCGCCCGGTAATGGCAGGTCGGCTGCTAGCCGTCGCAAGGACAACAAAACTGCACGAATTTGGGTATCGATTGCTGCCGGTGTGATGCTGGCAATCGTCGGATTCTTGATCATCCGGACTCAAGGGTTTGTCAGTGGAAGCGAGTTTTCGCCAACCCACTTTCAAAAACGAGACTTCCGCTTCTACGAAATTCCGCTCGTTCATCTGCAAATCACGCCCATTTCTCGGTCCAGTTCGACCACCCAAGCGGCAAGATATTTACGACAAAAGAACTTGATCCCCGTCGTGACTGGACCCCCGGATGTGTGGCACTTGGTCCAAATATCTCGCGGATTGACGGGTGCGACTCCGTTGGACGCCCAATTGTTGACCGATCAGCTTGAGTTGTCACTTGGTTCCGATGCGTACTGGGAAAAATGGAGTACCGATCATCCGAAAATGGCCAAAGTTCTGTGGCCGGTGGTCCAGCGGTTGGCCCAGCGCGAACTGTACGTCTTGATTCCTCGTTTGATGGAAATCGCCCAGCTTCAATCGGCGACCGATCAATCACCCGCCGATCTGCAAAACGCCATCGATCAGTATCTACCCGAACAATACGCCAGCCTGATCGTCGACCTTCGCGAAGCCGGCCGTCGTGAATTAGCCGACGGCGTCCGGCAAGAAGCGACCGCCGACTATCCCGACGCCCCCAATCTGTGATCGCTTCGATGTTCAATTCGATGATCTACTTGGACAATAACGCCACCACGGCGGTCGATCCGCGAGTCGCCGATGTGATGGCTCGCGAGTGGTCGTCTGGACCCAGCAATCCATCGTCGCTACACGGGCTGGGTCGTCGCGGCCGAGCAAAAATCGAAGAAGCCATGGAGATCATCGGGCGTGCCATCGGTAGTCGATTGGACCAACCGGGCGGTCCGCGATTGATCATGACCAGCGGCGGAACCGAAGCCAACAACCTGGCGATAAGCGGTATCGGGCTGGCGACCAACACCAACGACCCGGCGCCCGGCCCAATCGTCATCAGCCGCATCGAACACTCAAGCGTCTTGGCCGCCGCCCAAGCAAGCCAGCGGCGGCACCAAACTTCGCCTGAAAACGGTCGCCCGATTCGCTGGCTGGACGTTGACCAAGACGGTGAAGTCCGCGTCGACCAACTGGCCGATCTGATTTCCGGCGCGTCCGACGGCAGCGGCAAAACCGCGTCACTCGTTTCAATCATGTCAGCTAACAACGAGACCGGTGTGATTCAACCGATCGACCGGATTGCATCGATCTGTCGCGCCGCAGGTGTACCGTTGCACGTCGACGCGACTCAGTCGATCGGCAAGGTTCCGTTTGATGTCGAGACGCTTGGATTGTCAGCAGCCACCTTCACCGCTCACAAATTTCACGGGCCTGCGGGCATCGGCGGGCTGTGGATCGCTGGCGATGTCAAAGTACAACCGATGCTGTTCGGCGGCGAACAACAACTGGAAACTCGCCCCGGAACCGAACCTGTCGCACTAATCGTCGGGATGGCCGAAGCGTTGAAGTTGGCCGCCGAAGAATGCGACTCATCAATCGACCACATGCAGAAACTGCGTGACGGTCTCGAAAGCCAGCTCAAAGAATCCTTTCCCGAGATCGTGATTCAGGGCCAAAACAAACCGCGTTTGCCAAGCACATCCTGCCTGTCGTTGGTCGGCAGCGATCGGCAAACGATGCTGATGAGTTTGGACATGGCCGGCGTTGCCTGCAGCAGTGGATCGGCCTGCAGCAGCGGCAGCAGCCCGCCCAGCCATGTGCTTACCGCGATGGGTCGACCCGAACCGGAAATTCGCTCGGCTTTGCGGCTCGGAGTGTCCAAGTTTTCCACCAGCGAAGAAATCTCCTTGGCGACCGAACGTATCTCGTTATCTCACAGTCGTTTACGACAATAATCGATTGTGGATAACTACCGTTTTTCCACTCGCTTTTCTAGACGGATCGCTTACAATGCCCGCGTTGTCCTGGTAAACGACCCAGTCTACCAGGGCTTCCTAAAACGGGAATAAAGTGCCCGACACTACTTTCCGCCGACACTTGTTTCCGCCTCATACTCTTCCCGTTCCTTTTCGTTCACCGGCTTTGCTTTGAACGCGTTGGTCGAAGAAACGATCGCTGTCACGTCTTTCCCGCTCGAACGGCCCGCCGTTCGTGCCCGGCGTCGCGATACGCGCATCACTTCGGGGTCGCTGCCGTATTTCATCGCCGGCGAAGAAAATCGGCTGGTGACGTTTGTTTCGACCAGCGAAACGTCGGTCTTTGAATTCGGCAATCCCATCTTGCTGATCGGCCCTAGCGGTGCTGGAAAAACGGCGATCGCCATGCATTTGGCCGCTCGCCAGGCGGTTGATCAGTCGATCGACGGGGAACCGGTCAAAGTCGTTCACTTTCCCGCGATCGACTTTGCCCGGCAATACGCCGAAGCCGTCGCGGCGGACGACTTGCCACCACTAAGAGCCGAAATCAACGAGGCTCCGATTCTGGTGATCGACGATTTGCACCTGATCGCCGACAAACCAGCGGCACAGGACGAATTGGCGATGCGGATCGAGACTCGAACGGCGATGGGGTTGGCAACGATTCTGACTTGTCGTCGCTTGCCTTCGGAAGTCCGTGGGCTGCGACCGCTGTTGGTCAGCCGCGTGTTGCCTGGATTGACGATCCCGATCGAGCTGCCAACCGGTGCCTCGCGACTGCAGTTGTTGCGCGAACTGGCTTTACATTTTGGTTTGGAAATCGAGTCTGGGTTGCTGGAAGTGCTTCACGACGGATTGAGCGACCAATTGCCGGCCCGCTCGCTCGAAGCGGCACTGAAACAGGTCTCGCTGTTTTGCCGAATGCACGAAACCGAACCGTCGATGGACGCCATTCAATCGGCGATCGATCGACTCGGCGATGTCAAAGAAGTTTCGCTGTCGTCGATCACCAACGCGGTCGCTCGCTACTTCAAAATGAAAGCGTCTGAACTGCGCAGCAGTTCGCGAAAACAGAATCTCGTCCGTGCTCGTTCGCTGGCGATGCTGTTGGCTCGTCAGATGACGGGGAAGAGCATGCATCAAATCGGCGACCATTTCGGCGGTCGCGATCACACCACGGTCCTGCACGCGATTCGCAAGACACAGTCGCTGCTAGAGAACGATTCGGACCTCCGCCGGGCGGCCGATGAAGTCACCGAAAAGCTTTGCGTCGCGGTCTAATCGCGAACGTCACCATGTTGGTACTAATGCATGCGTCGACGCTCGCTCCTGCGCGAACTCGTCGCCAACTCACGTACGGACCTTTTCGCCGGTACGTTGAGACGCTCCCATCCAGACAAATTGAATGCCAACTCGACTACGGTTCAGACCGCTCGCTACCCGATTTTCAGCTGCGAAAACAGTGTTTCTGAGTCTTTTTTTCGGTGGATAACTTGTTCAAACCCTGTTCGAACTCTGTTGACCTTCGATCGGCATTTGTGTTGGACTTCCAGTCGCTGTGTTGGGGGATGTTGAGTTTCACGTAGTCTTACAACAACAGCCCAACAAATCCCTGACAGGTTACCC
>JBAUHR010000851.1:0-2540 GCA_049680385.1 Rubripirellula sp.
GACAGGCATATCGCATCCGGTACTGAATCGTCAATCGAGGTGTGATCATTGCCGCAGAGGAAGGGAGGGAAAGTGGCGACTTGGGGTCCCTAGTGTACCAACATGCCTACTGGTTTCATTGTAAAAAAGAGCGAGGGCACCCTTCCATCGCGTCGGATTGGCGTGCGGTTGCCGCCTCGAACTTTTGGCATGAACACCGGGGCGATCTCTTCACGGCTAAAAAAACAATCGCAGATGATACTTTTGCGGCATGAAGATGGTGAGCGTGAAGATAGAATCCAGCGCGTCACCGACTTGCTCATGGCCCCTCCGTCAAACCATTTCCCTCACAATTACGCGATACAGACTCTTGAATACCGAGCAAACTGACCAGCCGATCAATCACGAAGCACCGAACAATTTGTCGGGTTCAAAACGCGGCTTCACGGTCGGCCGCTGGGCCGCTTGCGTGGTTGTCATCGGATTGGCGATGTCGTTTGCTGCTGGCAGGTGGGCGAAATCAACCGATCTGATTGACAAGATTGCGATCGAACAAACAGTCGAAGACGGCAAATCATGGGTCGTCATTGATGGTGAAAAGGTCGATGCCGATACCCTTCCGACCTGGAACCAAGCCGATGCCGCAGACTTAACCGCAGACGAACTGGCTATCAAGGTTTTTCGCGACGATGATGGCCGAGCGATTCGCGTCGTACGTTCGAGCCACTTTCGGTGGTGGTCGTTCTTGCCCGCGATCATGGCGGTGGCGATGTGTTTGCTGACGAAGGAGCCGATGATTTCGCTGCTGGCCGGAGTGGTGTCGGGCGGATTGCTGTTGGGACAATACAACATCGTCGATGAAGTGCTGATGCCTTCGATGGCCAGCGTCAGTGGTGCGGGGATCCTGCTGCTGTATCTTTGGTTGCTGGGCGCGTTGATGGGGATCTGGTCGCGCAACGGAGCCGCCGAAGCGTTCGCGAACTGGGCGACTCGCCATTTTGTTCGCGGCCCCCGTTCGGCAAAACTGGTCGCGTGGGGTTTGGGAGTTCTGTTTTTCCAAGGCGGTACGATCAGTACCGTTCTGGTCGGCACGACCGTCCGGCCGGTCGCCGACCGTCAACGCATCAGCCACGAGGAACTGTCGTACATCGTCGACTCGACGGCATCACCGATTGCAATCCTGTTGGCGTTCAATGCGTGGCCCCTGTATGTGCAAACGTTGATCTTCGTGCCAGGCGTCACGTTTTTGGCGACCGAGTCGGATCGATTGAGTGTCTTTTTCGGATCACTTCCGCTTAATTTCTATGCGTGGTTTGCGGTGCTCGGCACACTGCTGTTGTCGATTGAAAAGGCACCGTTCCTTGGCAAGCGAATGCGAGCCGCCATCGAACGATCAAGATCCACGGGCCAACTCGATCGTCCCGGCAGCGAACCAATGCTGTCGACCGAACTGCAAGCCAGCCAAACGCCCGAAGGTTACGTTCCATCGCTGTTGGAATTTGTCTTACCGCTTGGAGTACTTACCGGGATCGCCGTCGGCACGTTTTGGATTTCGGGATCGCCACAGGTCCGCGTCGCGTTTGCCGTCGCCGTTGTGGTGGCCGCAGTCACGTCACTGATTCGCGGGATGTCATTGACCGATTTGATGCTTGGCATCAACAACGGACTGAAAGGGGTCGTGGTCGCTTCGGTGATCCTGTTGCTGGCCGTCACGCTGGGCAGCATCACACGTGACACGGGCGCGGCGTATTACTTGACCAGCGGACTCGGGGACTCGGTTCCCTACATGCTGTTGCCAGGATTGTTGTTCGTCCTAACCGTTGCGATCGCCTTCTCAACTGGCACGAGCTGGGGAACGTACGCGGTCGCATTTCCGCTTGCGATGCCACTGGCGATCTCCGTTGCCGCATCCGCCGACTTAGGTAACCCTCAACTGTTCGTCGCAATCTGTTTCGCATCGGTACTCAACGGCAGCGTGATGGGCGACCAATGCTCGCCGATATCAGACACAACGGTCTTGAGTTCGATGACAACCGGCGCCGACCTGATGGATCACGTGCTGACCCAAGTGATTCCCGCCACAGCCGCCGCCGGAATCGCACTGGTTCTTTGGACCGGGCTCGCGATGACATGCTAAATGAGTTTTATGATTCGGTTTTCGTCGCTTGCTTCGAGAATAGTTCCAGAGACTCATCATTTACCCTAGGACACCAACCGATCGGTTTGCCCAATCGATCTAAATTGGCCGCCGTCCAGAGATGCGCCGGCATGCAAGCTCATGACGCTTTTCTCGATGCCCGCCGAAGAGAAATCACACCTTGCGGCGGCCTGCTGCAACTTGGTTTCAGCCGCTTCGTTCGGTATTGCTCGAGTCCCGATCCTGGACCAGCCCCCACGCGAAGTGTCACTCAATCGCCATCGCACTCCGTCGACCGTATGGACTTGTGTATCCTGCGAATCCGCAAACTTGATCGAGCTGAATGAAAGCTGTCTAATGCGGCTTGACGGTTCGCATCTGGTTGCGAATTGTGACTCTGGACCCCTTGCGAGAAGTGTTCAAC
>JBAUHR010000852.1:0-2493 GCA_049680385.1 Rubripirellula sp.
GCTCAAGGGGAGCCGTTGGCTACTACTGAAGAACCCCGAGAATCTGAGCGAGGATCGGGACGAGAAGGCTCACCTGGCCGCCGCGCTCGAACTCAACGAACCACTAGCCATGGGATACTATCTCAAAGAGGAGTTGCGTTTGTTTTGGGCGGAAACATTTCGATGGCCCGCGCAGTTGTTCCTGCGGTCTTGGTGCCAGCGAGCGATCGCGACAGGACTGTCGCCACTGAAGACGATGGCCAAAACACTGACGCGACTGGAGGACGGACTGTTGAGCTATTTCGAGCACCGAATTTCTTCCGGACCGATGGAGGGAACCAACAACAAAATCAAGACAGTCCAAAGGCAATCCTATGGCATTCGCGATCGCGAATACTTCGAACTGCTTCTCTACTCACTCCACAGGGCCGACGCATACTAACTCGTTGGTATTCCAAGGACTTGCGCGAGGAAGTTTGGGTTCCAACCGGCCATTCGGCGACGCATCGCGATGCTTTCCTTGTTGTCGACTTGCTTTAGTAGGCTGATTGCGAACCGTTTGAGCCATGCCAAGTTGTCCGCGAGTATTCGGTTTCGCACTCGGCTTTCGTCCTCGCGAAACGTGACATCCAGGCACCAGTGAAGCGTATTCTCGATGCCCCAATGACCTCGCACGCATGCTGCGAACCGCTTCACTCCGGGCGCGAGCGAACTGATGTAGTAGCGAACATCACTGGTCCACTTCTTCCCGCTTTCACTCATCCGAATCACAACACCAATGGTCCGCATGTTCTTCCATTTCTCCTTCCCCACCAGTTCTTCAGGGACGGGCAATTGATAGTAGATCAATTCATCGTTGCGGCCGTGTCCCTTGCCCCGCTCGACGTGCTTCCGGACGGTGATGTCGGCAAAGTCGTTTTCCATGTGCGTTGCGATGTAGTCGATCACGGCATCATGCAGTGTGCCCTGATTGCCTTTGAGTGCCAAAACGTAGTCGCCTTGGCCTTCGAAAATTTTCGCCGCGATGTTCTTTTGGCATCCTGCTGCGTCGATGGTGACGACGGACTTCTTGATCTCGATTTGGTCCAGAAGTTCAGGGATTGCGGTGATTTCGTTCGACTGTTCGGCCGTCGCCAATTGTCCCAAGCTGATCCCACGCTTTACCGCCCAAGCACTGACCAGAAACAGCGGACCAAGACCACCGGCCCGATCATGGCTACGACGAAGAGCCTTACCATCGATTGCCACAATATCCAGTTCACCTTGCTTTCGCTTACCAGAGAGTCGTTTGATCCAACGCTCGAAACAGGATTGAAACGCCGCTGGTTTGAGCGTCATCAACACGCGACCGATGGTGTCACGCGAGGGAACTCCCGAGGGCAACTTCAAACGATCTTTCAGCCAGTCTTCATTGCTCTTGGCCCAAACGCCGATCGCCTTGGGGCCGTCTGCACCAGCGATGACCGCCATGATGCTGATCACGATGATGTCGCCAAGCAGATGCCGCTGGTTGACGTGCGAACGCGGGTCAGGCAGTTCGGCAAAGTCATTAAGAATATCTTCAACACAGATCTCAGTAGTCTTTTTCTTGGCCACGTAGCTGCCCGGGTAACATCGTTTTGAAAACACAAAGTCGACAAAACGAATCATCCCGGATTCAAACCAACCGCGCTAGCCCAGATCGCCTAAAGTGCGCGTCGGCCCTGCCCCGGCCCGTGAACAGTTACGAGTTCTCTTTGCATTAAATGGGCCTCAACTCTCTTGCATCGGTTTAGGCAGATTTCCATTTTCGGCGGCTCCGTCAACGGTTGCGAAAGCTGGAGTCGAATCAATCATTTTCCCAGCCGATGATGTGTTCGTTTCGTATCCGTCCGGTCAGGCGCGCGTGAAGGCAGTCAGGGATGTTGGCAAGTCGAGATTGACCAAGGTTTGGGAAATTGACAACTTGCGTTTAGTCCCTGTCTCGTATCGTGAAAGCTGGGAACCACAGGACAAGTCGCCGTCGGCTACTCCAGTTCCACTTCTTGTCCAGCGGATCGATTGGCAAGAGTATGGTGGTCGGTACTTGCCGTCGAGCGTGCGTAACGAGGTAACGTCTGCGGTAACTGATCCCAATGGCGAACAGCATCAATTCTTAAGGTTTGATGAAGCCACTTTGTCGTGGTCGCGAATTAATCAAGCGATAGGGCCAGTTGTGTCTCGTGACAAGCTTAAAGATCTCGATTTTTTGCTTGAATGGATTAAGTGAAAATCTCCAGACGCGAACAAGTGAGCTGACAACGTGAGCTTTCATTCACGTTCGCTATCGCTATCGCATTTTGCGGGCCGAAGCACACTTGATTAAAATGTCGAAGACTAGAAACCCGGGTCGATCGTTTCGCCGCCCGCGATTGTGATCAGAGCGTCGAAGGTTGCTCGGTCGAAATCGTAGCCGACCGATCGGACCGCTCCGTCACCCATCAACAAAATCGCTTGTTCGTTGGGCTGCATCATCGTGATCGCCGTGAACGCTTC
>JBAUHR010000853.1:0-24396 GCA_049680385.1 Rubripirellula sp.
GATGATGGTTTCGTTGCGTGCTGCAACATCAACTGACTGATCATTTCGTCACACGCGGGAAACGCTTGCGGCTGGGCAGTGTTGGTGCACACAACGGCCGCGAAATCGGAATCCGGCAAAACCCAAATCAAAGCGAAGCTGTTCGTATTGGATCCGGCGTGATTGATTGCTCGGCCGAGTCCGGTGTCCAGGCAGATCCATCCGCAGGCGTACTTGGCACCTGGGCTGGTGTAGTCGACCAACGGCGTGTGCAAATGATCAAACGTAGCCTGCGACCGCAGCACGGGTTCGGGCTTTCCAACTAGATGCCACTTCGCGTATTTTGCAAAGTCTTCGATGGTTAGGTTGACCGTTCCCGCCGAAGCGTAAACCGATGGGTTTTCGGCGTTGGTCACTCGTGGATCAATCGGTTGTCCGTTGGCTTGATGGCCCCACAGCAACGGTGGACGCAATTGTTTGGCAGATTCGTTGGTGCGAAAGTCGGCCGATTTCATTTCCAGCGGCGTGAAGACGTGTTTTTTCACAAGCGTCTCGAACGGTTCGCGTGCCCGTGTTTCTAACATCGCGGCAGCGATCGCGTATCCGAGATTCGAGTACGAAAATTCTCCGCGTGTCTTTGATGGCTTTTCAGTCAAGACAAGTTTCAGCATCCGTCTGCGTTCAAAGACAGGCGACTGCTTTTGTTCAAAGAAGCTTGCCCAAGCTTGTTCCGAAATCTCTGAAATGTTTTCGGGAAGTCCGCTTTGATGCGACAGCAAGTCATCGAGCGTCACGCCGCGTAGATCAGTATGGATGCTGTCGCCGGTTGCTTGTGGCCAAGTTTCGCCAATCGTCGTCGTCCACTGGATCTTGCCAGTATCCACCAAGACCGCCGCCAACGTGGCCGTCATCGACTTGGTGCAAGAGCCGATCGGGAATCGATCTGACATCTGGACCTTATCGGTGGTTCCTCGTTTTCGGACACCGTAGCAATTGGCCTCCACCATTCCTTCGCCGCTAACAAACGCCGCCGCCATTGCCTGAACATCGTGCTTGCGGCAAATCTCCTCGACCTTGCGTTGAAGAGCGTCAGGCTCGGGCCCCTGGGCGTCAACGACCGATGTCAGGGGGAAAGTGAAGACCGTCACTGCGAAAACGAAAGCAAACTGTCTCAGACGTTTGCCGCATAGGTTGGGCTGGAGCATAGGAGTGAATCCGTGGGAGAATTTCAAATCGTTGGTCGTTCGCGATCGAGAGGGGTGGTCAAGGCTGTCTAAAAAATGCAGCCCAACCAAAATACCAGCTATCTTCACGTGTCGCCGACATTGATGGATCTCAAGAGACGCCGGCGATGCGGTTGCCAGTGTAACGAGCAACGGCTTGAAGACAGCCCAGCAAAGTGAAGCGGGATCGCCACAGTGACCTCAAGAAGCAGTGATCTCAAGAAACAGTGAACTCAAGAAGCAGGCAAGCGGCATCAAGTTTGCTACCTCACGCCAAATCGTTTACCTAAGTATCCCCCAAAGCGAACCCGTCAATCACCATTTTGGTAAGGGGGTCGCAACAAATCATGTTGGGCGTCTCAGACCGTTCGGTGTGCGTCGCTGTAGTGCGGGGTGTGTGATTCGTGTCGATTTGTGAGATTTGTGGCATTCAGTTTTTGGCCACGAATTACACGAATCTGCACGAATGTTGCGAGGTCGTCTGCATATCGGTTGCTAAGGATGCGTTTTCACTAGTTCAAGAGACGCCTAACATGGTTTTTGCGCCAGGCCTTAGGCACACTTCCGCCGGTTTGGAAGCGGCAAGGGTGTTGATGCCGTCGCTGGTGCAACGAGTCGAGGGCGGTTTGGCGTCGGGCGTAGGTTGAGTCGGTGGTCAAAGAAACGATCACCTCTTGCTGGCGCGAACGGTGTTAGCAAATGATCGAGCTGGGACTTGCCGTTCTACTGCGTTTTGTTGCTCTTCCCCACGGTGACGGGACGCCCTGGAATTCGTTTTCCGTTGACTGTCACGACGGGACGGACGTGCAAGGGGCCTTCGCCGAGCACCGTTCGGTCTGGTGCAAACTTACTTTCGGATCCCGTTGTGGTCGAAACCACTTCGCCGTACAGCATCCAATCGATGGACTCGGCGTCCTTGTATTTGCAAACTGCGGTTTCGCCGCCGGATGAAACGCTTGCTTTGGGTGGTGGCGTGCCGTCACCGAGTTGCAACCAGATCGCTCGGCTGATTCGTGGCTGGGTTGGATCGTTGCCAATCAACGCCATCCGCACTTCGACTAATCCGGGTGGTCCGCTCTTGACGCCCATTTCCATCTGAGCAATCGGAGGAATGCGTTGCGTCAGTTTTCCATCGATGAAAATCTCGATCAACTGGGTCGGTGTCGACCGTGTGAGGTCGATTTCGTCGGCTGGCTTGCGAGTCATCCGCAGGGTTTTCTCGCCGTTGATTTTGTCCGACACGGACAGGCTGCCGCGGTCGCTTGGCGGACGTGCATAGGGTTGAGCAAGCGGGTCGCCTACGATCAACAACTGGTACGGTGACATCAGCGACAGATAGAACGCTTCGATGGCAGTCGCACCGGATGCGTAGTAACCGTACATCATGGGCGTCGGAAACTTCGGTTGTAGCGAAAACGGTTCCGCGACCGTCCCGCTGCTCATTGCCGCGCCTGCGTGCAAGAGTTCCGTCAACTTGGTTTGCGATGAGGTTTCGAAGTTTCCGCCGTGGCTAGTGAGGTTGTCGGCGATCGCGCCCGGAACAAACCTGAATAACTTGTTTGCCAATTGCATCGTTGGGGTCCCAAGCATCAATCCGGCGCAGTCAGCTTTTTCATCGGGGATCGATTTCAAAATCACGCCAGCCGGTTTCCCCAGGTGACCCAGCCACAACAAGGCATCCGCTACACCAGGAAAACGTGTCGTGGTTCGCACATCCGCCGTCTTTGTGAACCAAAAATTCGCGTCGGGAAACGTGTTGTCGCACTTGGACGACGTGCGCAATACTTCCACGGCTTGGTCCACCGTGCTGCCTCGCGAATGCACAACGGCCAGCATGCACGAGAGCATGTATCGAACCCCGTCGGCTTGATCGCGTGACGGGTACCCGTTGCCCGCCCAAGCCAACTCGCTGGCAAAACCCTTGGGGCCCTGCACGGTCGCCGGTTCGTCCGACAGTTGGTTCATCAGTGGTTGAAACGCATCACTCTTGACGATGTCGCTAAGTGCTTCGTTGCGATCGAGATACTTGCGAGATCGCCAACCTGATTGGATGCCTTTGACCAGCATCAGTTTGGCGCTGTCTGTCTCGCCAGCGAGCGCGTATGATTCGGCCGCTCGAATCGCGATTGGCGCAAACGACTGAGTCTTCACGAACAGTTCAGTGAACTGCTTGGCTGCTTCGGCATAGGATTCATCTGAAAAGCTAGCGACGGCATCGTTGTATGCTTCGTTACGCTCTTTATCCATGTACGGGTTTCGGAATTCGCGGTCGATCGAACCACGTGCGTACAGGTTGCTGCCTAGATCCAAGTAGCGTTCGCTGTTGCCCAGCAAAAATTGATACAACGACGTCAATCCGTTTATTGATGCAGTTGGAAGTTGGTACTTCTTTAATGTTGGGTCGGTTAGCTTTTCGGTGTCGGCAGAAACGCTGATGGAGGTCGGGAAGTCCGCCGAGTAGGCGATGACCCGTGCTTGCGACCCAATCTTTCTAGCATCGATTTCAGCAAACAACGGCGTCAGGATCTTTGCTTTGAAATCCTCCAGACTGGTGCGAAGTCCTTTGGGCACGTCGCGAAGCAAGACGACGTTCGTGTCGGGGATGCCTCGCAAGTCGATGTAGTGATTGGCGATCGTGCGCGAGATAGCCGAATCGGCGTTGATGACCACGATCACGTTCTCGGGACCAACGCCAGCCATCGTTCGGTTTTGGCTGGCTAAGCCAGATACCAGAGCGATCGTCGCCATCATGATGGCGACGGTTCTGGTCGTCTTGAAGTAGCGTGGTCGAGACAGGCGGTGGAGTCCGTCGATCATTGCTTTGGCCTTGGGAAGCGATCATGAGTAGACGAACCTAGAGTGTCGTCAATCAAGCAGTTTCGACCAAGGGGGAGCAGTCGGGGAGCAGTCGGGGAGCAGTCGGGGAGCAGTCGGGAGCAGTCGGGAAGGTAGACGCCAGCCGGCCATGTCACGCCGAGGCTCGCTATTTAAAGTCGTCCTCAAAGGCCGAAAAATCATTGCCACCGGGCGCATCAAGCTGGACATCGTCGACCGGATCGGCATCCATGGCGACTTCGCCAAATTCGTCGGATTCGGCGACTTCGTCCCGGTCCGATACAGCCATCTCATCGTTTTCGATTGGTTCGTCGCTAGCGGATTCGGGGGCCGCATGCTTGCGTTTTTCGAGAAACGAGACAACCGGAACCGCCAAAACGACGGCTAGGACGAACACAACCCAGGGAATGAAGTACAGCATTTTGGAAAGGCTTTTCTCGACAAAGGCAAAGAACCGAACTCACTTGATGATAGTACACCAGATCGCTCTAGGCCTCGACGATAATCGAAGGAACCCAGAAACGCAAAGCTAGGTGGGTGTTGATCTAGCCGTCTGACTAGTTGATTTCCCACCGGGCTCGGTCGGATTCCGGCACAACGCGCTGAATTAGATCTACCGACGTTGGGTTACTTTGCTTGACGTCGGCGAACAACGCTTGCAGTTGACTCTTGGCTGCTTCTAGTTCTTTGGTCGCTCCACGATCATCCAGCAATCGGCACCGCTGGACCCAAGCAAATACTTGAAAAACGCGTTCGACTGATGGGTCGCTCAGTAAATCAACCAGGACCGCGTCGGCTCGATCAGATTGGTCGTTTTCGACGAGGGTCCGCGCAAGTTGCAGCTTTGATTTGGCGTGATAGCTTGCGTTGGTTGAATTCTCGGTCGGTGGAAAATGCTCGCTTACTGCGTTCCATCCAGCTTCGTCGTTTCGTGTCACCGCGGTAAGATATTGCTGCTGAACGGTATCGGCTTTCAGGACGGTTGCCGGTTTCAACAACGTCGATAGTCGATCGGTTGATTTTGCATTGGCCGCCCAAATCGTTCCTGCGATGCAGGCGATCGGCAACAATACCGCGGCTGAGATTCGCAGGTGTTTTCGGCGGCGATTTTTGTTGGATTGATCCGTCACTCGTTGCAAACGAATCGTGGCTGCCGCCGTTCCAATGCCGAAACCATCAAGCGTTGAAGTGGATGCTTCGTTTCGAACAGCATCGAGCAATTCGCCCGGCGACTGGAAACGTTCGCTCGGCAACTTGTTCATCAATCGCGAAACAACCGCGATCAACCACTCGGGCAAATCGGGGTGACCATCGGTTCCACGACGATTGCGAGCGCGATCGAGTGGCGTTGGAGTTTCGTGCAAGTGCATCACGGCAAGCGCGAGTGGGTCGTCGGCTTCGAATGGCGGGCGACCGGCCAACAGATGATAAACCGACACGCCTAGCGAATACATATCGCTGCGAGCATCGACGGCTTGGCCTTGGATCTGTTCGGGACTCATGTACCGCGGTGTGCCAAGTGTCAGGCCGGCTTGCGTCAGATCGGCGCGGCTGACGTCGCTGCCGCCGTTGCCCAGTCGCGCCAATCCAAAGTCGGCGACCTTTACGATGCCCTGGTGCGACCGCATGATGTTTTCGGGCTTGATGTCACGGTGCGTGATGCCGGCGTCTGAAGCCATTTCAAGGGCCGATGCAACATCGATCAAGACACGCACGGCTTCCTCGGGCGACAGGACTCCGCGACGTTCCAAGGATTCGCGAAGGTTCTCGCCGTCGATTAATTCTTGCGCGATATAGTGCGAGTTCTTAACCGTGCCAACGTCAAAGACTTGCACGATATTGGGGTGGTTCAGCTTGGCGGCGGCGCGAGCTTCACGGCGAAACCGTTCGACATAGTCTTTGTCGCCCGCAAGGTTGCTGCGCAAGACTTTCAAAGCGACATCACGGCCAAGTGACAAATGTCGCGCGGCGTAGACGTCGGCCATACCGCCTCGCCCAAGTTTGCGCAAGACTTGATAATCGCCAATGCGCGTGCCAACGAGACTGGCCGACGAGGCGTTTGGTGTTGCGTCGGTCACGATTCGGATTCACCAGTGCTGTGGATGGAAAGCGGTGCTGCTGGGATCGAGATTGAAACCAGCATTTCGTTCAGGCTACCCGAACGAAACCCGCGTGTGTCGATGGTCACGAACTTGAAACCGTAGGACAGAAAAGCGGTTGTCATTGATCCGTCCGCATCGATACGGACCAGGTCGACGATTCGGTGTTTAGGGACTTCCACGCGAGCCAGTTCGCCGTCGTGCAATCGAACTCGAAATTCGGCAAAGCCACGTGCCGCCAACCATGATTCGGCTCGCTCGATGCGGCGAAGTCGTTCTGGGGTGACTTCGGTTCCGTACGCCACACGGCTGGCCAGACACGGTGCAGCCGGTTGGGCGTCGTTGCTTAGGCCGAAGTATTTCGCCAGTTCTCGCACGTCTGACTTCGTAAATCCTAAATCGGCTAGTGGCGAGATCACACCGGCATTGGCAGCCGCCTCGAGTCCTGGGCGATAGTCGCCTAGGTCATCGGCGTTCGTGCCGGAAACGATTTTCAATTGCGGAAACTCATCAGCGATGGCGGCCATCGCTTGGTACAGAGTCTGTTTGCAGAAGAAGCATCGCCGGCCGTCGTTGCGGCGATAGGCGTCCTGGTTGATTTCGTCGGTTTCGATAATGCGGTGCTCGATGCCGATTTCATTGGCCACGCGAATCGCGATCTCAAGCTGGGAACTGGCCAAGCTGGGCGACTGTGCCGTGATGGCAATCGCGACGTCCAGCCCGGCTCGGGACGCGGCGGCCGCCACCACACTGCTGTCAACGCCGCCCGAAAAAGCAACGGCAACGCAGTTAAGCGATGCGATGCGTTCGATCAAGCGGGTCGCTTTCTCGCATTCGTGGACTGAATTTGTCGACATCGGGATTTTGCGTTTGCGGTTAGGAATCGATGGTTTCGATGCGGACAAAAAAGCCGGTGTCGAGGCTGCGGTCGGATGCGTCCAGCAGATTCGAACGCCCGGATGTGATTTGCAGACTACTGGTATCAATACGCTGCGACTGTTCGAAAAAGGCTAAGACATCAGACTCGTTGACCTCGGCGGAATGGCCGCTGATCAACATTCGGAAATCACTCGGCTGAATCAATTTTAGGCAGTCATCAATCAATGGCCAAAGGTCACGGCTGAGCCGCCACGCACGTCCGCCGGGCCCGTGCCCATAGGCCGGCGGGTCCATCACGATCGTGTGATATTGCCGTTGACGCTTGATTTCACGCGTCACAAACTTCGCCGCATCGTCGATCAGAAAACGGATTGGTGGTTTGTCCCACCCGTTCGCGGCTGCGGCAACACCAGCCGCCGCGACGTTTGGCTTTGCCGCGTCAACGTGCGCGACTTGATATCCTGCTTTGACCAACGCCATCGTGCTGGCTCCGGTATAGCCAAACAGATTGAGTGCCGAAGGAAGTTCGTCCGATTGTCCTGCGGGCGACGCATTGGGGTTCGTACCGGCTAGCCATCGCCAGTTTTCCGCTTGCTCGGGAAACACGCCGATATGCCCAAAGGGTGTTGGCGCGGTAGGCATTCGAAAACCCTCGCACTGCACGAGTGATTGGGCCGGCCAAGGTGATTGGTAAGTCCACTTTTTGCGATCCGCATCGTAGTGCGCTGATGTCGAGGCCCACTGATTTTTGTCGTTGGGCTTGGACCACGCCGCCGCCGGGCTGGGGCGATCGATCACATATCCACAGACGGACTCGAGTTTTCGACCGTCGCCAAAGTCGATCAAGCGATAACGGTCATCGGTCACAACAATCAAACTCACAGAAGATAAGAAACTCGATCGCACACTATCGGATCAGCGATTCGGTTGCCGGAGCCGAATAGGATTTTCCATCGGTCGGTTTATCATCATCCGAGTTCCCACTGGTTGATTTCCCATCGGCAGGCGAGGCGGGGGCTTTCGCAATCGTTGCCACATCGGTTTCGTCAGCCGGAGGTGTTGGGACGTCCGGTGTTCCCAGCATGTCGGCACCTAACGAGTTTCCTCGCAGCAACGGCCACCCTTCCTGGAATCGCGTCTCTGCAGTGTAATCAACTGGTGGCCGGTCGAAAAAGCGGGCTGGTGAGCCGGTGGCTTGTTGGTTCCCGAATTTGATGCCGCTGCCAGCCAATTTCGTTTGCCGGCGGATCGACCCGCCCTGGAACGGACCAACGCCCATCACCCAGGTATCGCGAGCCGTCGCGGTGGCTGGCCGGACGCCCGACTGCCAGATCGGCGCACGCGTGACCCGGTCGTACGCAAACGCAGCAACCTTGGCAGCGGCCTCGCGGGCTTCTCGCCTTGCAAATGCAATTTCGGGAATTGTGCCAACTTGGGGGCCACTGGGCAGCAGCGACGCGGCCGAGGCGAGTGAGTTGTTCTCTGGGATACCGAACGTGACGCGGTGGTCATCGGATCCAAGGGTCCCGATCCGAGCTTCGATGATGATCTCGGCATCGGTGCTGGCGTCCTGGATCAAACACCCTGCACCGACGATTTGTTGCCGCAGCGAGCTTGTCACGTACTCGGCGTTAACAAACTGGTCGCCTTTGACTTGGCGCAGATAACTGGTGTCGAGATAGACCTTTCGACCCGACATTGGGCGAAAGTCGATCGCCGAAATGCTGCGGTCAACAGCGTCACTCATCACCAACTGCTGGGTCGCGTTGTATTCGCGCGTCGTCCCACACCCGGCAATTCCTAACAACGTGATCGCAAAAACGACCAACGCAACAGGATTCACGGGGAAGGATGCTAAGCGATTTGAGGTGGGGTAGGTCAAACGCATCCAGGAACTGATTCAGGTGGGACAACTTCCTGTGTTCGATCGCGATTCGATCGCCGCCTATTCGATAGCTCAGTCGGTGAACCGCTGGCAATAGCAAACCCGCCGTGTTTCACAAGCTCGCTTGGTCGGCGGAGTCGCCGAAGCACGCCCCACAAACGCAAAAAAATCCCAGGGCCAATTTAAATTGACCCTGAGATTTTCGTGATTCAGTTTGACGCGGTGCCGGAATTTCTAGGACGAGACCGGTGCGGCGGCTTCGGTCTTGGCTCGGCGAGTGCGGCGGCGAGGTTTCGCGACACCCCATTCTTTGGTCAGCGTTTCGAAGACTTCGGGTGACTCGTATCGAACGATGTTCTTGCCTTCGGGCATTGGGCCGATCAGTCCACGGAAAACCGGCAGCCCTCGAAGTTCAAGATCCGTACTACAGTCGTCACTGCCAATCTGCAGGTTGGCGTTCAGAATCGGATCGATGCTGGGATAGTCACGAATCAAAAGTGAACCGTCACTACCGCAAGTGACAATTCGAAAAGTATCTTTTTTGGCCATGGATGCCCTCGGTGGATAGCATTGGGGGGAGGATCGGTTGGAGGTTGTTCGAAGCTTCGTGAACCAAGGAAATTGGTGATGCCAGTTGAGAACCGAGCGGCGCTGCAAATGCGAACAGCCGCCAAGGTGAGGAGCCTTGGAAGCGTCTATGGTTTCAGGACCAATTTGCAGCGGCGCTCGGTATCTCGTTTGGCAGAACCAAAGGTTGGGAGGGTGGTTCTGTGATTGTTGGGAGACAATCCGAATTGCTGTCGGACAAACAAGACATCGTCCCAATGCTGACGCAGAAACGAACAAAGTGCGTCTGCACGTCACACTGCGATTGATGCGATCAATGGTCACATACCGCGCCTGCAGTCGCAGCTAGACTCAAACGGCACCGCAAGACCACCACGCAGAACCGGACCAAGCGTACCTGCGCGGTGGGAAATC
The DNA here is from genome assembly GCA_049680385.1 of Rubripirellula sp. Taxonomy (GTDB): domain Bacteria; phylum Planctomycetota; class Planctomycetia; order Pirellulales; family Pirellulaceae; genus Rubripirellula. The sequence continues at coordinate 9,882 of JBAUHR010000853.1, forward strand.
GATCGTCCAACGACGCAGTTCGTTTGACTTGTATCGTCGGGTAAGCTTCGTAGCGAAAGTCGCGAATACCTTCGGCGGTCTCTTCACTGGTTAACGCGTGCTTCCGCATCGTGATAGATATTCGCTAGTTCAAACATCAAAGGCTCGATCGCCGCAAAGTAGTCCGCTTCGCTCATCGACGACTTTCGACTTCTAAGTGATTCGAGTTCGCTTTCGATCGAGTCACGTTTCTTGAACTCGCTTGGCAACAGTTTTAATCGCTTGCCCGATGGCGACAACGTCAACTTCGCTGCTGCGATTCCGTCCAGTTTTTCACCGTTCTTTGCTGTGCCGATCGCTCGAACACCGCGAAACATTTTTGCAGGTGTGCCTTTGCCGTCGCCGTTGTCGTCGATCAGTGCATGTTCGGTCGCGATTCGCGAATTTGCATCATAGAACTTCTGAACCTCGGCGCTCGCTTTTAAGAATGCTTCCTGGATCGAGACCTCATCATCGTGATCCAAGTCAGAATCGGGCGAAGCGATCGCCGCAGAAAAGTATTTCCCGAACCGTGAAAAGTTTTGCTCATTGCCACTCTTTGTCGATGTCACAATCACTCGATTGCTTGACGATAACTGGTTCACGAAGGGGCCGCTTGCCGACGCGCAATTGACCACAACCACCGTTCGCCGAACCGACTTCAACCAATTTGACATTTCCGTGGCGGAAACGTCCGGACCCTGCAGGTTGAACTTGGCCGTTTCGCGTGCGTAGGTGCCATGCCCAATCAGCACGATCCAGATTGGCGACTGCTCTGTTGTGGTTTCAGGTGACTTTGGATCTGTCGATCGGCCAGCGATCCAGGCCTGCAACTGATCCTTCGAATCGGTGTCACCGCTTCCATCAATCGTCGTCAGCGATATGTCCGACGCCTTGGCAACTTCTTTCCAACCACCTAGCCAGTCCGAAAAATCGGCTTCGTATTCTTGGTTGCCCGCCGCACCTACGACGACCAGGATCTCGGAAGCGTTTGCGCCGATGTCAGGTTTGTCGATTGCGGTTTCGTCAGCGATCAACACAACTGGACAAAACAGTAACGCGGCAACTGCGATCATTGCATGAACAAAACGTTGCATCACGCTAGTCCCTTCCATCGTCGTAATCCCCACTCGCCGCACAAGCATCCGATCACCACCATCAACACCCATGATCGGTGCCATAGCGGATAAACCCAAGTTTCGGTGACAGGGATTTTGCGGTTCGGCAAGTCGTCAGCAAATTGGCCCAGCGAGTCTTGATCGATAAGCTGACCGCCCGTCTGTTCGGCAATTTGTGATAATAGTTTGCGATTGAGACGCAGGTCGGCAAACTCAGCCGCGCCCCGCTGTGACGTCCATCCGGATGCGTCTATTCCGACTTCGCTACCATCGGCCGCTTGCACTTTGGCAATCGCCAAATGACCGCCCGGTTCGCGAGGCCAATACGAAGCGCGATAGACGCCGGCGGCGGATCGGTCGGCATCGGCGGTCAACTTGATCGCTTCGCCGCCGACGGCCGTGATCTCAAGGTCCACTGCGGCGTTGTCGAGCGGCAAGAAGGCTTCGTCCCGAACGGATACCAACAGTGTCACCGGGCCGCTTGTGTCGATGCTTGGTTCGATTCGTAACTCCACCCGCTTAGGAACCTCGCCCACTAGCCAGTGAATCGTTTGACGCCACGCTTGGCCTGGATCATCGCGATCGAGTGATTCCTTGGCTTTCGAACTTTCCGCAGTATTCCGCCGCATCGACCATCGCCAAAGGTCACCGATCGGGATCGCAGCGGTTCGTCCCTTGCCAAACCGTTGCACCGCCATCGCCGTTGCACTCGCTGAACTGCCAAGGTTCTGCGGCAACGCGATCGTCGCCAAGTTGGACGCACCCGGTTTGACATCGCCAACGGGATTGACGGTCAAGAATGGTGGCATTGTTTCAACGCGATCGGTTTCAGATTGCTCGGTGTCACGCAGTCTCGCCCACGGCTGCAACAGTCCTTCGCGAGTCAATCCGTATCGTCCGATAATCGGTTTCATCGATGCCGTCCTCGGTGCGTAGACCGGTGACAATTCGCCCAGCGGACTGTCGCCGAACGATTTACTGGCAAAGGACTCTTGGCCACCCAGCATCAACAGTCCCCCGCCTCGCGAGCTGACGAAACGCCGCAGTCGAAGCAGTTGGTCCTGCGTGAAGAACTCGGTTTCGATGTCGTCCAAAATCACCGCGTGATAGGCAAACAGTTCTTCGTCAGTTTCGGGAAAGCCATCGCTAAGTTCTTCGGATTCCTTGACGCCAAATCGCAGAATGACCGGTTCGTCGTACTGCGATGCGATTTCTTCTTCGTCCTTGCCAAGACCAGCAAACAGCGGATTGGTATCGCTGACGCTACGATCACGAAAACTGAATTTGGCTTCCTTATTCGCGATCCGCATCAGTCCCACCAGTTGGACTTCGGCATCCGTGTCCAGGGCACGGCGCAGGAACTTGAATTCCCAGTTCGGTCGGCCCGCAACATACAAGACTCGGTACGGGCCAGCGTCTCGGTTGACCGTGACGACTCGGCGGTTGTTGACCAAAGTCGCTTCGCCTTGCTTTGAAACCGTACTGATCAGATAGTCGGTTGCAACGTTGGCGCGGTCTGATTCCGCAAAGACCGAGACCTTGAAGAAATTCACGCCGCTGGATTCGGGGCGGAATCGAAACGACACTTCGGCGGCGTCATTGGCGTCTAAGTCGGTGGTTTGTTCCTGAATCGTTTTGCCGTCTACTCGCGCAAGCTGAACCACCACTTTCTGCTTTGCAAGTCCGACCGAGTCGATCGAGACGATGATGGTGGTGGGTGCCGATTCAAAATCAGTTTGGCGCACGCTGATGTTGACGATCCGCATGTCTTTCAACGAGTTGTCTTGGTCCGATACAATTGGATACACCGGAAAACCAAGGTCCGACCACGATTGGCCGTCGGGCATTCCGGTGTCGGTCAGGTTCCCGTCGGTGAAAAGTAGAACGCCACCAACGGGACGGCCTTCAAATCGTTGGTCTAGTGACTGCAACGATCCCGCCAACGACGAAGCGTTCCCGATGGCTTTGACATCGGAATAGGCGTCAACGTTTTCCAGTCGTTCGTCGAATCGATAGCGACGAACATCAAACGCCTGCGACAGACGCGTCAGCCAAGTCGCATCGTCCTATAATAGCGCGGTCGCGTCCTCGAATCGACTTGTCGCGGCCGCTTGCGATTTTAGCTGCATGCTCTGGCTCGAATCGACCAGGATTGGCAATAAGTTGGCGCGCGGCAGCGGACGCGTGCCGCGTCGCATCGGTTCGACCAAACAAATTGCCACGACGGCGATCGCGATCAGCTTCAGGATGGCGGATGCCAATCGAACCGGAACCGCAGCATCGCTGCGGATGTAATTCGTCACCACCAACAACGATAACACGGTCGCGATCAAAGCCGCCGGCCAAGCCCATTCGGGCTGGCCCCAGACAAGGTCCGATAGGTTCACTGTCCGCTCCCGAGTCGTTCGTAGTAACGGCGGACGGCGTCCGTAAACTGAGTCGGGACTGGATCCCGGTCGATAGGCACGTCAGCGTTCTTTTCAGCCGAGCGACGCATCAGTTCTTCGGAAACATTGCGTTTGAGTTCTCGCAGAGGAGCCGCGATCAGTTCTTCGACGACGTCCCACTCGGGTTCTTTCGAGTGACGTTTCAAATCGATTCGCATTTCTCTGGCCCGGTCGCGGATCTGCGCCGCTTGTGAACGTAGCTCTGGCGCGTCGACCATTTCTTCGACCTCGCGAAGCGAATCCGACCACTCGCGGAATCCGTCACCGGTCATCGGTGACGCAGCCGCCTGTTGTCCGCCTAAGCCTTGCATGACGCCGCTTGTTTGCTCGGAACTGCCCTGTTGATTGTTCTGTTGATCGCCTTGTTGACTGCCCTGCCCTGGTTGGTCGCTTGGCTGGTCACTTGGTTCCGCCCCGCCCTGCCCTGGTTCGCCTATTGGCGGTTTGCCCTCACCGGGACTGCCCTCGCCCGGTTGCCCCTCACCAGGCTCGCCTTCGCTGGGCTTACCTTCGCCGGGCTTACCTTCGCCAGGCTTACCTTCGCCAGGCTTTCCTTCACCGCTTTCTTCTTCGCTGGGCTCGCCCGCCGTGTCAGGTTGGTCACCTGTTGGTTCTTTTTGCGGCGTCTGTTCTTCGATCTCTTTCCTTAGTGCATCGTCTAGGCGTTCGAGTTCGCCGAGTGCCCTTTCCAGCGCCTTCGTTTCGTCGCCAAGCACGGTTTCGGCGGCCTCTTCTAAGTCTTCTCTCAACTGGGCAACATCTTCACCCGCGTTCTCGGTCGCGGCTTTTGCTTCGGGATTCATGCCCCGACGCAGTAGCTCGGACGCTGCTTCCATTTTGCGCTCGACACCTCGCTGGCGAGTCTTGCGGTACGAATCGTAAAGCTTCTGCGCAAGAAGCGGTTCGGCCTCTTCGGCTTCGGTCACCGTTTCTTGCATCTTTTCAAGCAGTTCGTTGATGGCTTCGCGTTGTTGGTCAAGCTGTTCTTCCAAGTCACTCGCCTCGCCCTCGTCTCGCAGCCCGGTTGTTGACTCGGGGCGACTTTCCGAGTCGAGTTTCTCGGTCAGTTCCTGATGTTCTTCGTCCAATTGCTGCGCTTCGTTCCGCATCTCACGCATCGCATCGTTGAACTGTCCGGCGGCTTCTTTGCGAAACTCGTCTCGCATTTCTTCGAACTGCCGCTCGGCGCGTTTGCCCGAGGCGAGTGCCTCGGCGACGTCCTTCTTCTCGAGTGCTTCGGCCGACTTTTGAACCTGTTCGCGAGTCTGCTGTAGTTTCTCTTGAGTCTCGGGATCCGTCGACTGCTCGGACGGTTGTTGCATCCGTTCGGCCAATTCATCGGTTTCACGCAGCAGGTCTTGTTCTTGTTCGCGAAGCCGTTCCAATTGTCGTTCAATCGCTTCACGCTCCTCTTCGGTCTCTGCCTGTTCGAGCGCCGACTGCAACTGGGCGAGTTCTTTGTTCAAGTCTTCTTGGCGACGGGCAAGGTCACGCAATCGGTTCAGGATTTGTCGCACTTCGCGTTCGGCCGCTTCTTCGGCGGTCGCTGCTTGAGCTTGGCTTTGCGTTTCGTAGCGGTTTTCGTCCTGTTCTAATTCCAGATCGTCAAGCTGTTCCTGTTTGCGTTTCTGTGCTGCACTGCCCTGCCCTTGGCTCGGCTGTTTCTGCGACCGTGAAACCTCAAACTCTCGCTCACGCAGCTTCAATAAGCCTCCGTACGCTTCTTGTTCGAATGGCAACGCGTCGCCAAGCAGTCGGCCGTCTACCTTTGATGCCGACTGATCGATGACGTCGAGCGCCGACGTCATCGCGGAACGGATCTCGCCGATGAACTGTTGCGACTGAGGATCCTTTACCTTGCTGGCTAGCTCGTCAAGCTTGTTCATCGCCTCGGTTTGCGATTCAGACAGCAACGCGATCGCGTCGGCAAAACCTGCATTTGCTTTTTCGGTTCGGTGCTGGCGGATGACTCGCCATGTGGCACTGATGATTTCCTTTTGGATCTCGGCCAACTCCTCCGCCTGTGCTTCTTGGGGGCTTGGTGGTGCAGGCTCGCCGCCGGGAGGCGGATCGCCTTGGCGGAAAATCTGGTCGAATGGCCGTACCTCGGCAAAGTACATGTCGCTTTCGGTTCGCCGCGGATTGCCATCGGCATCAATATCGCTGGCAAAGAAATGGTACGCCAATAATTGATCTGGCTCGGCACCCATGTCCTCTAACGCAATCAATTGTTCGATCGACGTCTTCTCGCCGCGCCCCAGATCACGCCGCAGAACAATCTCTGACGTTTCGCCTCCGCTTAACGAATAAGCCAACCCGACCTCGTCGATACCGAAGTCGTCGACCGTTTCTACTGACACCGGGAATTCTTCGAGCGGCGACACCTCAGCGTCGCTGGCGGGTTTCACTTTCAACTTGGGCGGCTGGTTCGCAAGCGCACGGATCACTAGCGTCGGCGGATACTTGTTCTTGCGTCCTTCGCGATCGACCAATTCCAATTTGAACCGCTCGCTACTTTGAACCACCATCGAGACTTCGCCAGTCGCCGATTCGGCATCCGAAAACGTGACGGCGGTTCGTTCGCCCAATTCATCGACCAATTCGGCTGACTTGACGGGTTTGTTCAGCACGAATTCCCAACTCAGCTTTGTGCCGGCAACCGCCGACACACGGACGGTGTCGTCGATCCGCTTGGGTTGCATTCGCGTGTACTGCGGGAAGACTAAGTCGGCGTTCGCTCGTGTTAGCTCGGGGAACTCAAAGACGTGTACTTTGTAAACGCGGCTGGCCCACTGGGAAGTCACGACCTGGTACGTGATCGGCGTTTGAACCGAAGAAACGAACCCACCGAGGATCGGATCTTTCAAGTTTTGTGTCATCGGCAGCGTCCGCGGTGGTTCGGACTCGCTTTCGATCCGTAGTTCGCCCTGGTTCGTAACGTTGCTGGCGAACTTTGCCGTGATCACCAAGCTGGTCCCTCGTTCGATTTCGGTGTCGCCGGGTTGAACGATTGGTTCGGCGATGGAAGCCAAGTTGGCGGCTTCGACGGAATCGGTACGTGGCGTGGTCGCGGATAAAATCAGCAACAAAGCAGCGAGCACTGCGGTTGCGCTTAGTCCCCACAACCGAGACAGCCACAGCGTTTTTGCTGATACTGCATCGATCCATTGGTGGCTGCGCGAATGGTCACGAGCTTCTTTGACGATGCGTTGTTGCATGAATCCCAGTTGATCGTCGGGTTGGCTTAGTGCTGTTAGCAACCGCTGATCGAGTGACGGGAAATGTGCTTCGATTCGAGCGGCGATCCATCTCGCATCGCGGTACAGGAATGCGCAAGTCACCGCCGCGATGAAAGCCGCGGCGCCGGCGATCGACGCCAACGTGATGGCGGCGGTCCGCCCATCCACATGGCCAGTTTCGGCTTGACGGGTGAGCCACCACGCGGTGACGGCCGCGACGATTGCAAAGACGGCCCATAGCTGCCAAAAACGCAGGACTCTGAGCCGGCGTGCGACGGGACGCATTCGATACAGCAGTGAATCATTCATCGTTTATTCGCAACCGTTTAAGTTTGTCGGCGGCTTAGCCGACCGCCCCACCACGTTTCAATTCCGATCATCGCCAACGCCGTGACGAGCATCCATTGCCAGATTTTCTGGCGCGTTTCTAGCTCGCGGTCACGCAGTTGACGCTCAGTCGCCTTGGCTTGTTCTTCGTTGACGGGTTTGCCCGTCAACACACCAAATTGTTCCAGCAGTTCCTCGCCGATCGGATCCGTTTGGCTTTCCGATTCTGGCAAATTGACGGCGATCCGTCGCACGTCGTCACCGTCGGTCCAAGTGTAAATACCGGGGCGGTCAACCACACTCGCATCTTCGTCCGACGAGTACGAGGTTGTTTCACCGTCTGGTGTCGTGATCGTGGATGTTGGTGTCGGTGGTATCGGGAAAGTGTCACCGAGACTGATGCTGGCGCGATCCGATGGGGCGTTGCTGTTTCCCAGCCATCCGGATATCAGCGGAATGAACTTTGTCGATAACGCCAGTTGGCTTGCCGAGGGTTGCCACCCAAACGTCGCCAACATCAACTCTCCGTCGCCCATCGTTCGCCGGCCCATGGCGATCTGTCCGTCGTCAAACTGCGTCACCGTTTTCCACTGCTCGTCCAAACCCTCGACGTTTCGGTGTGACCAAAAACGTACTTTCGTAAAGTCATTGAATTGGGGATCCGACATCGGTCGAAAGATCGGGTCGGAAAAATCTATCCGAGACCACATGTGATAGTCTCGCTCGGCAGCCTCGGTCACCTTGATCGACTCGCCCGTCATCGAGCCAAGAGTCGTCCCTAAATCCGACGCCGACTTTGGATCGTCAAGCACAAACAGCACTCGGCCACCGCGATCGAGGTAGGACTTCAGCGTTGCGACCGAATCGGTTTCAAGCGAGCGGGCGACGATGATCAGCGGATACTCGGCAGGCGACAGTTCGGCGGCGAACGGTTCAGACGCCAATTCCTGTGGCGTCACCTCCTTGACCGAAACGCTGCGAGAATCGTCACTCATCGGCACTCGCTGCAGATAATAGAGAAGTTGTTCACGTGGTTCACGTTTCGATTTGGCTTGGTCGCCAACAAACGCGACTGTTTGTTCTTTGGGAGGATCGATGCTGATGTAACGCACGTTGTCAAAATCGTTCGCGTCGCCGGCGATTCGCAAATTGGTGACGCCAGGCCCAGGCGACTCCATCGGAACGATTCGCGTTTGCCCAGGCGGAACCTGCACCGGCACGCTCAGTTGGCTCTCCGTTTCGGCTGCCGATGGTGCCGTCGCCGACCAGTCGAGCGAAAAGGCTTCGCCGGTACTGTCGATCGCGTTGATCACTCGCACTCGAACCTTGTCTGTCTTGACGGCATCCGCTTGTGACTGAGATTCGTCGCGGGCCGGATTGTCGGTGATCACAAAGGCAGCCGCATTGGTCGTGTCCGCCGGTTTGACTCGGCGGACTTCAACACGCACTCGTTCCGGCCAAACCAGCGACTGCAGGCTCTCAACTTCGCTTCCCGACTGCATGTCGCTAATTAGCACGATGCGAGTTTCGCCGATCGATGGCGTTTGAATCGAATCGGCATTCAAGGAGTCTGCAGTAAGCTCCGATTCACCGTCGGCGACTGAGATTTCAGCGGCATAAGCAAGTGCATTGGCGGTGTCCGTACCGAACCAAGACGGTGCGATTTCGGCGACGATCGAGCCAGCGGTTTGTTTGCGTCCTTCGATCGGCAATCGGCCTGATTGATCCAGTCCCAACATCGTGGTCGGTTTCCGGTCAAACGTGACGATCGCGATTCTGTCTTCGGATTCTAGTTCGTCGATCACCTCGCTTGCGCTAGCGATCGCTTGCTGCCACAGCCCGGATCGTTGCATGCTGGCGCTGGTGTCGATCAAAACTACCGTTCGTTTCGGCGGGCGCTGGGGCTGGGTTTCCGATGCCGAACGCAGGAAGGGTCTCGCAAAAGCGGCAGCCAACATAATCAGCGCCAAGGCCCGAATGATCAGCAGCGGCAGGTGATCCAGCCGACTTCGCCGCGTCAAACGTGGTGGCGTCGGATCCAAGAACATCAACGAGCTGAATTGCACCTCGCTCTTGGGACGCCGACGTATCAAGTGAAACAGGATCGGCAGTCCAACGGCCAGCGCGCCTGCAAAAAAGAACGGAGCAAGCAAACTCATGACGATCCCATCCCTGCACTCGAACCGCCCGCGATCATGCCTGCGCGATTTGCTCCCGCCGATCGTCGTTTCTGGACACTGATGACATGAAACAACGCTTGTTCGATCGGTGCGTCGGTCATCATGTCGAAAATCTCGACACCCAGCGACGAACCGATCGTCTTCAATTGACTTTGGTGCTTGGCAAACTTCTCGCGATAGCTAGTGCGAGCGACTTCGGGATCCAAATAAATCTCTTTGCCGGACTCCATGTCCACGATCATCCCCGGCGACTTCAAATTGAGTTCCAATTCGCTGGGATCAAGCACTCGCAATATCATCACTTCGTGCCCGCGTGATCGCAGGTAAGCCAAGTTGGTTTGCAGCGTCTCGATCGGCGACAACATGTCGGAAATCAGCACGATCAATCCGCGGCGTTTGACAAGAGCCGCGATTTGGCGAAGCGGCGTGTCGATGTCGGTGCCCTTCCCTGCGACCGGACGCGACAGCGCCACCAGCATGCTGCGCAAGTGGCCTGGGCGGTTTCGAGCACTCAGGTATTCGCCGATCGTCTCGTCAAACGTCATCAGCCCGACACTATCTCGCTGGTTCGACAGATAATATGCCAGCGTCGCCGCTAAAGTTTGGGCGTATTCCAGCTTGGTGTAGTCCAGCGAACCAAATGCCATCGACCGGCTCTGGTCGACAACCAGGTAACACCGCCGTGTCGTTTCATCTTCGAATTTCTTGATGTAGTAGCGATCGCTGCGAGCGAATAGTTTCCAGTCCAACGCACGCAAGTCATCGCCAATCGTGTACGGCCGGTACTCGTTGAACTCGACCGAGTACCCGTGGTAGGGACTCCGGTGCAGTCCATTGTAGAATCCTTCCACGACGGCTTTGGCGCGAAGCTGCAGACTTTTGATCCGCATCAGCGCCGACGGATCTGCTGATGGAAGCTCAGCCGTGCTCACGACTTCACCGTTTGGGGAACCGTTTCAAGCAACCGATCAACAACGTCTTCGATCGTGACTCCTTCGGCTTCCGCCCGGTAACTAAGCAGGACCCGGTGCCGAAGCGCTGGATGGGCAAGCTTGACGATGTCGTCCATGTTGACGTGAGCCCGCCCGGCCAAAAGCGCGCGTGCTTTCCCGCCTAACACCAGCGTCTGGGCCGCTCGCAGTCCCGCGCCCCAGGAAACCCATTGGTTGATGAAGTCGGGCGTGCCGTCACGCTTCGGGCGCGTTGCGCCAACCAGTCGAACGGCGAACGCAGCAACTTCATCGGCGATCGGTACGCGGCGAACGAGTTCATGAAACTTCATCACGTCCGCGCCGGTGAACAAAGGTTCGATCGGTTCGGGTTTGGTCGATGTGGTTTGTAAGACAACCGACAACTCGTCAGCCGGTGGCAGATAGTCGATCAGTACGTTGAACAGAAAACGGTCCAGTTGCGCTTCTGGCAACGGATAGGTGCCTTCCATTTCAATCGGGTTTTGGGTAGCCAACACAAAGAACGGTTCCTCCAGCGGATAGCGGCGACCGGCAGCCGTGACCTGGTGTTCCTGCATCGCTTCTAGCAGCGCTGCCTGTGTTTTGGGAGGCGTGCGATTGATTTCGTCGGCCAGGACGACGTTGGCAAAGATCGGACCGGGCACGAATTCCAAACTGCGACGACCATCCTCGTCTTGTTCCAAGATTTCGGTTCCAGTGATGTCTGTCGGCATCAGGTCAGGGGTGAACTGGATTCGCTGGAAATTCAAATGAAAGATCTGCGCGACACTGCGAACCAACAGAGTTTTGGCGAGTCCTGGTGCGCCGGTGATCAAGCAGTGGCCGCCGGCAAATAGGCAGATCAACAGTTGTTCGATGACGTCTTCCTGGCCGACGATGACTTTCGAGAGTTCGGAATTGATTCGATCTCGACTCTCGCGAATCTGGTTGACGGCCTGAGCTTCTTCTTCAACGGTCATCGTGGAATCGGACATGGGCGCGGTTGACCTTATGCGTCAAAGGGTGGGCGTGCTGAGGTGGGAACAGTTCGGCGCTCGCGACCAATATACCGCTTCGGCAACCAGATGATTGCAAAACACTGCGGCTGGCAAAAAGTTTCGGTTCAGAAAGGTAGTCACCTGAATCCGGCAACTGCCCAGCGTCGCATTCTAGAGTGGCCAATCGTCCGCCGCGATCACTTCATGCCCGGCGCGAGTCGCCAAGTCGTTGTAGGTTTCGTAGTTGAGGCTGTACGACATGAAGTGAACGCTGCCGTCGGCCATCGTCAAATGGCAACCGCCAAAATGCCAACTCCAGTAATGTTGCAAATGCTGGTAGTATTCAGCCGGTTTGTGGTTGCCCATGTACAATCCCGCGCGTGCGGTGATGTAGTGTTCGCATTCGTCGCCACCGCACAGTGGCCACCCCCAGCCAAGGTCTTCGGGGATGGAACGTTCGCCAAACATGATCGTTTGCGCGGTACCGTCCAAGACATCGCGAAATCGATGCGACTTTTCGGTGTAGAACAGTCCGTCACCGTTGCGAATTCCACCACACGCTTGGAACGTGTTATCGATGTCGCCGTCCAGCGAACCGGCCATTCCCAGATAGTTTGTCGGATACAGCAGACCCACATCACCCGACTGAGGCAGTGGTCCGTTAGGACCGCTAAGCAATTGCTCGCCGCTGCGAATGTCGCTTGGACAAAGCAGTGTTTTGATTGGCGTCGATCCGGGGTCCGCTGCGCCACGAGTTTGCAGGTCGATTAGATGGGGGCCACATGCGCCGGCGCCAAAGTTAATTGTCTGAAAGCGACTCGATTCCTCCATAAATGGCAACGCCTCGGCCGTCATGCCCCAAAAATATCCGTAGGGCGAAGAAAGCCGCGAACCGGTCGGGAACTGTTTGAACGCCGCGTGGTAATTGTGAATCGCCAACGCGTACTGTTTCGAGTTGTTCGAGCACTGCATCCGGCGCGCCGATTCCCTTGCTGCCTGAACCGCCGGCAACAGCAGCCCGACAAGGATCCCGATGATTGCAATCACAACCAGCAGCTCAACCAGCGTGAACGCGGATCGGGCAAAGGCACGGCGGTTTGCAGAAAACAGGATCAAAGGAGGCAACCGACGCTGGGTAGGTGGGAAATGGATTTCTCGTACGATCCAATCATAAAGCGGGAGGGCTCAAAGAGTCAAAATTCCAGCGCCGGAAGCCCAAGAAAATCCATGAACGGGGCGTCGCTTTTTGGTTGCACTCGCCACCCATCTGGGTGTTTGCGAGACGGGTTTTCTGTCGGAACGCTTTGTTAACCTTCGAAGTTTAGCTGCAATGCAGTGCCCTGAGTTTGCGGAATTTCAAGTCGGGCCTCGAACTTCGATCGCGATTTCTCGGTTCGATTTCCGTCGTCCCTATCTTCCGCTCGGCTGGCCAGCAGTTCAGATTTCGACGTCGGCTTAGCTACTTTTGCCTCGTCACCATCCGTGTCCATGGTGAAAACCGCTCGGTAGGTTCCCGGTAGCGGCCCATTCGATGTTGCAAATTCGAAGGCCCCGTCGACGACGGTTGTCGAAGTAGCGGGGCCCGCGTGCCCTTCGGTTGGCAAGAACGTCAACGTTCCGCTTGGCAGACCGGACGGCAACGCCGAGTCGGGGACCGCAACGGTTCCGCTGATCGCTTGACGTGTTGGGGCCTTGGGCTGGCAACCGATCGTTGGAAACGAAGCCATCAGCAACGCAATCACGGTCAAAGTTCTGTTTCTACTTCTTACGCACGTACGCATAGTAGGCTCCATAAACTTCGCCAGTCTTTGTTTCGAACAGTGCAGTCAGTCTAGTCCTTCCGCCTTTCAAATTTAAATTGAAGATGACTTCTTCGTTGCCTTGATGGACTGGCGTTTCTGCCTTTTGGCCCGCGATCTCGACGGTGGCGCGTACTGGCTGAAACGCTTTTCCAGGGCGCGCTCGATACGCTTTGTCGCCGGGAACGTCGGTACCGGGCGGTAGAGCTTGGTCGATCGCGGCGCCCGATTCCGTGGGCCAACGACGCAAACGAATCTCGTAGTCACCGTCTTCTACCACGTTGACGTTCCAGAATCCGGTATTGGCATCTCCGTTCATTGCGCCACGAACCTGGGATTGGTTCCACGGAACCATTCGCGTTGTGATCCAGTCATGGCAAGTCAAACGGGTCGGGTTGCTGGAAGGATGCCCCAAGTAGATCGAGGTCTCGTCAGCGAACGTGGGTTCTAGTTCGGCCCACCAATTTTCATAGAAATCAGTCAGTCGCGCGACCACTTGCGGATTGTCAGCCGCAACGTCGTTGCTTTGGCCTGGATCGGACGTCATGTCGTATAGTTCTTTGCCGTCGATCAAGCGGTATCGGCTGGTCATGACCGCACTTTGACGCCACTTGATCGGGTCTTTGACGCGCTGTGAATCCGTCACCAAGATTCGGTCCTTCCAATCGGTTGCCGTTTCATCAAGCAATGGCTTGATCGAGGTTCCGTCAAACTTTACGTCCTTAGGTGGCGCGATCTGGCACAAATCGATCAATGTCGGCAGCACGTCGACGTAGGCAGTGATCGGGTCGACGTCGCGTCCACCGGTTAGTTTTCCATTTGGCCAATGGATGAAAAACGGAACGCGGTGACCGCCGTCGTAGGGACTGCCCTTCTTTCCTCGCATGCCCGCATTGAAAACCTTTTCTCCGGCCGATGTTCCATTGTCGGTGGTGAAGATAAAGATGGTGTTGTCGCTGAGTCCCGATTCGTCCAGAAATCGTTTCATCTGACCGACGTTGTCGTCGATGTTCGCGATCATGCCATAAAAGTTTGCCAGTCCAACGGGTTGGTCTGCATAGGGTTCGCTGTATTGCTCCGGTGAGTGCATTGGTCCGTGCGGCGCGTTGGTGGCGATGTAGGCCAAGAACGGTTTGCCGGCGTCGCTTTGCGTTTTGATAAAACGCTTGGCATAGTCAAAGAAAACATCCGTGCAGAAACCATTGACGGGGGTTGCAACCGAGTTGTGAAAGTACTGGCCGTCAAAGTACGCATTGTTCCAGAAATCGGGCGTTTGGCCGACGCCGCCGCCACCGTGCCGCAGGACTTCACCAAACCCACGGTCTTCGGCGCGGAACGGATAGTTGTCGCCCAAGTGCCACTTCCCGAACATTCCAGTTTCGTAACCGGCCGCCTGGAAAACGTCGCCCATCGTGACTTCGTTCTCACGCAGCATCGAC
>JBAUHR010000854.1:0-16262 GCA_049680385.1 Rubripirellula sp.
GTATCGCGTGGTGCATTGGCTGCAAGACGTGATCGCAACGCCTTCGATTTTCAAGACCGGCGGTGGCGAGACGTTGGCGATCCAGCGTGCCAATCAATTGTCGGCAGACTACATCCGGGCTCGTCAGGGACAGTTCCGTGTTGTCATTCGTCAAGTCACGTTCGCGGTCGCGTTACAAGTGGTGGCGTCAACTGCGGTGCTGGCACTGGGCGGTTGGCTGGTGATCTCGGGTCAATTGACGCTCGGTCAACTTGTCGCCAGCGAGTTGGTGGTAACGGTCGTCGTCGGTGCGTTCGCCAAGGCCGGCAAGTCGCTCGAAAAGTTTTACGACTTGATGGCGGGCATTGACAAGGTCGGACACTTGATCGACATACCAGTTGATCCTCGGCACGAACTCACCAACTTGGCGGTTGGCCCCGCCGAAATTGGCTGGACTGACCTTGTGTTTTCCACGGATTCCTCAAATTCAAGAATCCTATCTTCCACGATTCAAGCGGGAGCGCGAGTTGCCATTGTCGGTGACGACGTGACCGGGCGTCAAAGGTTGGCGCGTACACTCGCTGGATTGCTGGAACCAAGCAGCGGTACGGTACAGATTGCCGGCTTAGATGCTGCTAGTTTTGCGACGGGCGACGCGTCGCGGTTGATTGGCTATGCCGGACGTAACGACATCTTTCATGGCACGGTTCGAGAAAACATCGACCTGGGACACGGTGGCATTGGGCAAAGCCGAATCCTAGAAACATTGAATCAAGTGGGACTTGCCGAAGCGATTCTGCAATTTCCCGACGGCATCCAAACTCGACTGCAAACGGGCGGATATCCGTTGACGGAAATTCATGCCAAACAGATGTCGCTCGCCCGAGCGATTATCGCTGCGCCCAAGTTGCTGATCGTTGACAACCTGCTTGACGAACTGTCCAGCGAAGACCGTCAACTGATTTGGCAAGCGATTGCAGCACCGGATGTTCCGTGGACACTGATCGTCAATACAAACCGAGACGACGTGGCGAAACTTTGCGACACTCAAATCGCAGTCCGCCGTTGATTGAGCACGCGACCGAACGAAGAAAAGCAAGAATTAGCCACGATCGCCAAGAAGTATCCATGATAGTAGAACCTGAAAATCAAGAAGACTTTTCGACCTTGCAGATGGTCCGGACGGGCAATCTCGTTCGCTTGTTCAGTCGAACGACCTTCATTGTTCTGGTCATCACCTTCATTGGTTTGGTCTTTGTGCCTTGGCGACAAACCGCTCGCGGCATCGGTACCGTTGTCGCACTCGATCCACAGCAACGACCGCAACCAGTCCTGAGCCCTTCAAAGGGAGTGATCAGCTATGTAAAGGAAGGCTTGCGCGAAGGAACCTATGTCGAGCAAGGCGAACTGCTGCTGCGACTGACTCCGTTTGCTGCCGATGGAGTTTTTCAAATTGACACGCAAATCATCGCGACTGAATCGAAGGAAGCGTCCGCGATTTCGAGTCTCGAAGTTGCTAAGCAAGCCGCCGTGCTGCAACAAAGCAGCGGTGACAGTTTGGCGCTGTCGCTAAAGCAAGATCTGCTGGCCGCAAAACAAAAGTGGGAACAAGCCAAGAACGAAGTGACGTCGATCCAAGCAGAGCTGACCGACAAGCAAAACCAATTGCGAATCGCCGAACAGGTGGCCAGCCGAGGCTTGGTTCCTCAGGAAGAACTGTTTTCGAAGCGACAGGCGGTTGAATCGCAAACAGCAAAGCTTCGCAAAGCCGATAACGCCGTTCACGAGGTGTCGGCGATGCTGCTGTCCAAGGAAGAAGAGATTGAATCGAAGATGCAGGAAATCGACATCAAGAATCGCGAAGCCAGCCAAAAGGTTCTCGAGTCGATGCAGAAGATCAATACGATTGAAAAAGAACTGCTTGATTTGCGAAACAAACGCAACGAATTCGATCGTCTTGAAGTAACCGCTCCGCGGTCGGGTTTTATCCAGCAGTGGTTTGGTCTCACCGGCAGCGACACGATCAAAGAAGGCGATCAGTTGTTCGTTATCGTTCCTGACACCGACGAACTGGCGGTGGAGATGAAAGTCAGCGGTAACGACATGCCGCTATTGCACGAAGGCGACCGAGTTCGCTTGCAATTCGAGGGGTGGCCTGCGGTTCAGTTCGTCGGCTGGCCCTCGGTCGCCGTCGGAACGTTTGGCGGTAAAGTCAACCGAGTCTTCCCAACCGACGACGGCAAGGGAAACTTTCGCGTGGTTGTGACCCCGGATAATCATTTTGACCGGGAGGAAGGGTGGCCGGATGACCGATACCTACGTCAAGGTGTGCGTGCCAACGGATGGGTGCTGCTCAAACAAGTTCCTCTTGGCTATGAGATATGGCGTCAATTAAACGGATTTCCGCCTGTCGTCGCAGAAGACGAGCCTGGCAAAGACAAGGACAAGGGCAGCAAAGTCAAACTACCCAAAATGTAGCGATTGTATGCTTTGTAACCTTGATTTGCGTTTTCGCTGCGCCAAGTAACGCGGCTGCTGAGGATGATCAACTTGCGTCGGAGAAATCGTTCGCCCAGTTCTTGATGTTGGTCGATAACGAGGTCGCCCTAGAATCGGAAACGGCATCCACCGAGAATGGACGCCTTGCGGAGGTTGACGCGGAAGTCGGCGCCGACCCGCTGTCGCTGGCCGACGTGGTCGCCAGTCTTTACCGTTCGTATCCCGAGATCGCTCTCGCTCGTCAGCAACCGGGGATCGCTAGCGGCCAATTGCTCGCGGCCTACGGAGCGTTTGACACCAAGCTGCAAGCACACTCGCTTTCCGAGCCAACAGGTTTCTACCAAAACTACCGCAACGGTTTGGGCGTTGCGCGGCAGACTTGGTGGGGCGGATACGTTGCCGCGGGGTATCGCATCGGTCGTGGATTCTATCAGCCGTGGTACAAAGAACGCCAAACCGACGATGCCGGTGAATTCAAAGTCGCGTTCTCACAGCCACTGCTTCAAGGTCGCGCGATCGACCCGCAACGCGTCGCTGTCTTTCAGGCCTCGCTTGCACAACAAGCCGCCGGACCAATCATCCAGCAAACGATTCTGGACATCTCGCGCGATGCGGCCGCTGTCTACTGGGAATGGGTTGCGATGGGCGGTGTCTTAGAAGCGCAGCGTGAAATGCTGAAACTTGCAGAGCAGCGCGGCGAGCAATTTGAGGTGGGTGTCAAAGCGGGGAAGTTCGCTGAAATTGACCTGATCCTCAATCAACAGTTGGTCGCTGAGCGAAAAGCAAAGGTGATCGAGACCGAGCAGAAGTTTCGTGCCACGTCATTCAAGTTGGCGTTGTTTCTGCGCGATCCCAATGGCCAGCCGATGGTACCGGACGATGCGTGGTTGCCCAAGCGTTTTCCAGTCATCGAGCCACCACCACTTGGCGATTTTCAATCGGACTTGACTGCAGCGCTGAGCCGCCGTCCCGAACCAAAGCTGCTTCAGCTTGACATTCGGCACGTGCAATATGACCGTCAATTAGCCTGCAATGAAATGTTGCCGCGATTCGATTTCGTCACCGAAGCGTCCCAGGATATTGGCGATCCGGCGACCAAATCAAACGACAAAGGTGACTTTGAATTAGTGATCGGATTCACGAGCGAGATTCCGATTCAGCGAAGTAAAGCCCGCGGTAAGATTCAAGAAACCAACGGCAAGATTATCCAGATCAACGAAAAGCTTCGTTTGGTTCGTGACAAGATTGGGGTTGAGCTTCAAACCGCTTACAACGCTTTGTTGCTTTCGCAGCAAGTCGTTGAACAGACGGAAGTCTCGCTGCGTGCGGCGTTAGAAACGCTTGATCGATATCGTTTCGCATTCGAACAGGGCAAGATCGATTTGATCTATTTGAATCTGTTGGAAACCAAAGCCAACGAAACCGAAATCAAGCTTGTCGAAGCTCAGCGAAACTGGTTTGCCGCATTGTCACAGATGCAAATCACGCTTGGACTCGACCCACTTGATCAGGCCATGATTGTGTCGTCGCTGCCCGCCAGCAAAATGCCTGGCCCAGGTAATCTCCCCCAGACAAAGCAACCGAATTCGGCTCCATCGAAGCCTGATCTGCCAAAAACGGAATGATCGAGTTCGGGATTTTGCCTTCGTGACAGACGCTTGGCGCGCCAGTGGTTATCCTTTTAAACAAGGAATCAAACCACCACGCTAAGTTGTCATCGCGGAGTCCCAAATGAAGTCCTCCCTTGTTCTGCTCGCACTTTTGCTTGCTGCGACGGGAACCGAGAAGGCCATTGCCGTAGGCTCAGATCGTCCCAACATTCTTTACTTCTATGTTGACGACATGGGCTGGGGGGCAATCGGTCCCAACGGACAGGCCGAGCGAAAAGCCAAGGGGTTGGCCTATGTCCAGACGCCCAATCTGAATCGGCTGGCATCGCAAGGTCTCAACTTCACTCGCGGTTACGGTTGTCACGTTTGTTCGCCAGCGCGTTCTTCCCAGCAAACGGGTTTCCATCAAGGGCATACGTTTGCCGACCGTAACGACCCGGACAATGCTCGGAAGGCGATCCGCGCGGCGGACATCACGATGGGCGACGCGTTAGCCGCTGCTGACTACGTCACCGGCTATTGGGGGAAATGGGGTTACGGTGGATCCAAGGACATGCAGAATCCGACCCTTGAAAATCTGCAAACGTTGCCGACCTCGCACGGTTACCAGCACGTTGTCGCAGAGCTACACCATGTTCGAGCCCACACGTTTTTTCAGCCGACACTCTGGACGGCGCCGGCGATCGAAGGCTCGCAGGGTGGCTTGTTGCTGACGCCCAACTCGATGGCAAAGTATCGCAACAACGAGTATCCCGACACGCCGGCGTTTCAAAACCACCCCGCCTATCCCGAGACCGCTTACTGCGACGATGTCTATGCGATGGCGGCGTTAGATTTTGTTCATCAAGGCGGCCAGAACTACAATCAGACCGGGCAGCCGTTCTTTGGCCTACTCGCAGTTCAGATTCCGCACGCACCATTTGGTGATATCGCCCAGCTTCCGAACTGGGACCGCGCGTATGCCAATTCCCCTGGCTTTGCGATGCTGTCGGATCAGTCGAAGCAGTGGGCCGCGATGGTCACGCGAATCGATGCTCACTTCGGCAACATTCTGGCTGCCCTCGAAGATCCCAATAACGATGGTGACAAATCCGACTCAGTCGCCGACAACACGCTCGTGATTTTTCAGTCCGACAATGGCGGCCCCGCTGGCAACAGCGTCCGTGAACTTGACGCCAACGGCGGTTTAAAAGGTTACAAGGGCAGCATCCAGGAAGGCGGTATTCGTGTCCCGCTGGTGATGCGATGGCCGGCGAAGATCAACGAATCATCCACGCTAAAGGCCGGTACGAACACCGACAGGATCGTTGATGTTTCCGACTTGTTGCCAACCTTTTGTGAACTGGCCGGTCAGGCCGTGCCACTGGGTATCGATGGCGTGTCCATCGCCCCAACGCTTCTTGGAATCGGACAACAACGCAACCGCAAATTCATCGTTCACGAAGCTGGCGACGGCCAGTCCATCATCCAAGGGAAATACAAACTCGTCAGTCGCGGTTCATCAAATGCAAAAAAATCTGCAAAGGGAAAAGGCAAGAACAGTGACGAGCCGACATTGAGCCTCTTTGACTTGGAAGCCGATCGCGCCGAGTCGATCAACATCGCCGGCCAGCATCCCACGCTCGTCAACGAGCTTTCCAACCTGTTGAAAGGCGAACGCGTTTACGAACCCAAGGGGTTCGCCAACACGTACCACCGCTGGACGGGCCAGGACGGCGCCAGTGCGTCGGACGCCAACAACTGGTCTGACTACGTTTACGCCAATGCCGGAATCACGTACATGGCCGATCACGGGGTTCCTCAACTTTCGTGGATTTCACAGGTCGTCAACGAAGGTGATCGTGCCAACACGATTCGTGCCGATGCCGACGTTGAATTTCTAGGTCTCGAGATTCGAGGCAACTCCGCATCGCACGCCACGCAGTCTGTGGTCGTTAGCCCTGGAGTCACGCTGACCGGGCGAAACGAGATCCATCTCGCTGCCCATAGCGATCTGGTGGTCGATGGCGGAAAGGTGTCTTCACTGCGATGGATCGACGTGGACGCAGATGCAGGCCTACGCGGTTCGGGCACGATCGACGCGACCGTATACAACCGCGGCACGGTTTCAGTCACGGAAGCCAAGCATTCAGGGCTGACGATTTTGCATGACTTTCATCAGACAGCCGACGGCACGTTAAAAATCGTCTTAGGTGGCAACGATCGTCCAGCCTTCGCCGTCAATGGTGTGGCCGAACTTGGCGGCGAGCTATCGATTGCGATCGCCGACGGACAGTCACCAACTTCTGGTGATGCGTACCCTGTTTTGGTGGCCGGCCAAGTTGCAGGCCAGTTTGCAAATTCAGAAGGAAAAGTTGTCGCCACCGATGGCTCAAATTTTCGTGTTCACTATTCGAAAACTACCGTTACCGTGGTTGCTCAATAGCCCATTGCTGACCTCAACAACTCCATCAAAGACAGAAACGAAATTACGATGAAGAAACTGATGCTAGTCGGCTTCACGATGTTGGCGTTGTCAGCCATCCATTTGCCAGCCACAAAACTGCTAGCCGATGAACGCAAACCTAACGTCATTCTGGTGATGGCTGACGATCTTGGTTGGGGCGATACTGGCTTCAATGGAAACGAAGTGATCAAGACGCCGCACTTGGACCAAATGGCAGCAGAAGGACTTCAGTTTGATCGTTTCTATTCAGCATCCAGTGTCTGCTCGCCCACACGCGCTAGTGTGCTGACAGGACGTAGTCCCTATCGCACGGGCGTACCAAATGCAAACGCTGGCTTTTTACGTCCCGAGGAAATCACGCTTCCCGAAGTACTGCGCGAACAAGGTTATGCGACCGGGCACTTCGGGAAATGGCACCTGGGTACGTTGACGCATACCGAAAACGACGCCAACCGAGGCAAGCCGGGAAATGCGCGTGAATACAATCCACCGAAAGTCCACGGCTATGACGCCGCGTTCGTAACGGAATCGAAAGTACCGACTTACGATCCGATGGTTAAGCCGACGAGCTTCGAAAAGGGCGAGTCGTTGCAACTCGGTTGGTCGTACCTGCTCGGTAGCGAAGCAAAGAAACCTTACGGCACGGCGTATTGGGATATCGAAGGCAACAAGGTCGCCGATAATCTCAGTGGGGACGATAGTCGTATCATCATGGATCGCGTCATCCCATTCATCGACGACGCTCTTGCCAGCGAAAAACCTTTTCTTTCGGTGGTCTGGTTTCATGCTCCGCATCTGCCCTGCGTCGCCGGCCCGAAACATCAGGAAATGTACAAGGATCACCCGATCCATCTGCGCAATTACGCTGGCTGCATCACAGCGATGGACGAGCAGATCGGTCGGCTTCGAAAGTACCTTGCCGATAGCGGCGTCGCTGAAAACACATTGATCTGTTTCTGCTCTGACAATGGACCGGAAAGCCAAGCTCGAAAAGACAATGGTACGGCCGGTCACTTCCGAGGACGAAAGCGTGATCTCTATGAAGGCGGCGTGCGAGTCCCGGCCGTGATGGTGTGGCCCGCAAAAATCAAGTCGCCTCGTAAAATAACCACTCCCTGCATCACTTCGGATTATCTTCCGACTGTGCTGGACGCCTTGGGTGTTGAGCATCCAGAACCCAGCTATGCCCAGGACGGTCGTTCGCTGATGCCAATCATCAACGGCGAGAATCTTGTTCGTGAAAGCGGCATCGGCCTGATGTACAACGCTAGGGCCGCATGGCACAAACAAAATCTAAAGCTGATTTCGTATGACGGTGCGTCGACATTTCAGCTCTACGATCTGACCAAGGATCCATCCGAGACGACGGACTTGGCTGCCCAGACGCCCGAAATTGTCGAACAGATGACCGAGGAACTGATGGACTGGAATCGTTCCGTGCAGAGCAGTTTTGAGGGCGCCGAATATGGAACAGCGTCGCTGGAACGTTTAGGCAAAAAATGGAGTTCGGCAATTAAATCCGCACCGAAATAGACGCCGTTTAAGGGCGAGACGGATTGAAACGGTCGAAATCGAGTATGCGTTTGTCGTGTACATCCTTTTTCGTCGAAACTGTCGGTTGCGAGGCAGGGTTAGCCATTTGGAATCAATCGATGTATACCTCAAGATTGCACAACAAGTTTTACCAAGGTATCAGTGTGAGTTTTTTGAAACGGTTCGGCCCTCAGGTCAGCGCGACACGACTCAGTTTGGTCGCGTCGGTCTTGTTGTTGTGGTTGCCCGGTTGTTCCCAAGGGCCGTCTGCCCCACCGCAAATGCCGATGCCGACGGTCACCGTGGCGAAGCCGGTAGTGAAGCAGGTCGTTGAATGGGATGCTTACACCGGTCGGCTTGAAGCGGTCGATTTGGTCGAAGTACGCGCACGCGTTGCTGGCTACTTGATGTCTGTCCACTTCGATGAAGGGCAAATCGTTGATGAAGGCGATTTGCTGTTTGTCATCGACCCGCGACCATTCGAAGCCGAACTCAATGCGGCCAAGGCAACCTTGCAACAGGGTAAGTCGCGGTTGTTGCAGTCCAAGGCGATGTTGAACGAAGCCAAGGCGCGGTCGTTGCAATCCGAAGCCCAACTACACTTGGCCGAGGTCCGGTTCAATCGAACGCGAGAATTAAGCCAGCGGAACGCGTCATCGCAAGATGAACTTGACGAACGCGAAGCCGAGTTGATGCAGGCGAAAGCTGATATCGAAGGAGTCAAAGCAGGTGTCAATTCCGCGGAAGCCGCCATCGCTACGGCCGAAGCTGAAATCGAGTTGGCCAAGGCGGGAGTCGAAACTGCAGAACTGAATTTGCAATACACGCAAGTTCGGTCTCCCGTGAAAGGACGGATCAGCCGCCAAGAAGTCACCGAAGGCAACTTGATCGCCGGCGGAACGGCCACGTCATCGCTGCTGACAACGATCACGTCAATGCAACCGATCTACTGCGTCTTTGATGCGACCGAACAAGACGTGCTGAAGTACATTCGGTTGGCCGCGTCCGGGGAACGGGAAAGTTCGCGTGACGTCAAGAATCCGGTCTTCTTGGGGTTGGTCGACGAGACGGGATTTCCGCATCGAGGCCACATGGATTTTGTCGACAATCGTTTCGACGTTAACACGGCTAGCATGCGAGCTCGTTGCGTGTTTCCGAATGACGAACAGTTACTGTTGCCTGGCATGTTCGCAAGAATTCGAATTCCTGGCAGCGCGTCTCGTCAAGCGGTGTTGATTCCCGATTCAGCCGTGGGAACCGATCAGTCGTCGCAATTCGTTTACGTGGTCGTCGATGGCGCGATCGAGCGTCGGCCGATCAAGCCAGGCCCAATCGTTGATGGGCTGCGAGTGATTCGCGAAGGACTTGTTGGCAACGAATCGCTGGTGATCGAAGGGCTGTTGCAATCGCGTCCCGAAGCAAAAGTGAACACGGTCGAAGGCTCGGTCGAAGCCGTCGAAGACGGATTGCCGGACACCTATCAACCGGTGCCGAAAGAAGAGTGGATTTCGCCTGCGGTGAGTCCAGAGGATCGAAACTCACGAAACGATCGCGACCAACAGTGATTCCGTTTCGTGAACCACGCATCTTGATTTTCACCTTTCGACGTTTGACTCGCAATCCATGAAATTTCCTCACTTCTTTATCGAGCGGCCGATCTTCGCGGCTGTGCTCTCGTTCCTGATCGTGTTGGTCGGCGGCATCACCTATTTCTCGCTGCCAGTGTCCCAGTATCCCAACGTCGCACCACCGACAGTGCTTGTCCGCGCTAGTTACCCAGGCGCAACGCCGCAGGTCATCGCGGATACCGTTGCGACGCCGATCGAACAGGAAATGAATGGCGTCGACGACATGTTGTACATGGAATCGTCGTCCAGCAGCGACGGCACGATGCAGTTGACGGTCACGTTCAAATTGGGAACGAACCTCGACGATGCTCAGGTGTTGGTGCAAAACCGAGTCGCGATCGCCGAATCTCGTCTGCCCGAACAGGTTCGTCAAATCGGTGTCACGACAACCAAGCAAATTCCCGACATGTTGATGGTCGTTCACCTCAACTCGCCCGATAACAGTCGCGACAATTTGTACATCAGCAATTACGCGTTCTTGCGTGTCCGAGATGCGTTGATGCGGCTCGACGGCGTTGGCGAAATTCGTATCGCGGGCGGCAATGAATATGCGATGCGAATTTGGCTGGACATCGAAAAAATGACGCACGTCGATTTGACGGCGGGCGAAGTCGTGCAAGCCATCCGTGGTCAAAACGTCCAAGTCGCCGCAGGCGTGATCGGGCAACCGCCGACATCGGATACCGGTGATTTCCAATTGAACGTCACGACTCAAGGTCGGTTGATTCAAGAAGACGAATTCGGCGACATCATTGTCAAACGTGGTGACGATGGCCGGGTTACTCGACTTCGCGACGTGGCACGGGTCGAACTTGGTGCCCAGGACTACTCGCGGCTCAGTTATTTGGATGGGCAATCAGCGATCGCGGTGCTGATCTACCAACGTCCCGGAACCAACGCGGTCGACACGGCTGCGGAGGTAAAGAAGACGATGTCGGATATGAGCAAAGAGTTTCCGCAGGGGATCGGCTACGAAATTGCCTATAACCCGACTGACTACGTCGACGAGTCAATCAATGAAGTGATCACGACTCTCTTTCTGACAACATTGTTCGTGATCTTCACCGTGTTTGTGTTTCTGCATGGATGGCGTCCGACGATCATCCCGGTGATTGCGATCCCGATTTCATTGATCGGCACGTTTGCCATCATGCAGTTTATCGGTGTGACGCTGAACACGTTGTCATTGTTTGGGTTGGTGCTAGCGATTGGGATCGTCGTCGACGATGCCATCGTGGTGGTGGAAAATGTCGAACGTTTGATTGCCGAAGGCATGACGCCACGCCAGGCGGCGCACAAGGCAATGGACGAAGTAGGGTCCGCATTGATCGCGACAACGTTGGTGTTGATCGCAGTGTTTGTGCCGACCGTGTTTATTTCCGGAATCAGTGGCCAGTTTTATCAACAGTTTGCGTTGACGATTTCGATTTCGACAGCGATCTCGACCTTCGTTTCGCTGACGCTTAGCCCAGCCCTGTGCGCGATCTTATTACGAGACAAACAGCAATCCGCGGATAGCGATGGCCAAGCACCGAAGGGGCGACTTGCTCCTTTGGTAACGCTCTTGAATTTCCCGGCACGGATGTTCAACCGAACGTTTGATTTCACCAGCAATGTCTACGCCGGAATCATTGCTCGGCTGGTCAAGAAGGCTGGAGTCTCACTTGTCGTTTACGCAGCGTTGCTGGTGTGTACTGGGTTTAGTTTTGGGTTGGTGCCGACCGGATTCATTCCGGATCAAGACCAAGGATACGTGATTGTCGCCATTAATTTGCCTGACGGAGCCTCACTCGCCCGTACCGACAAAGTGACTCGCGAAGTCGCGGAAATTGGTGGCCGAATCGACGGGGTTGCGCACGCGGTGGGCATCGCAGGACTTTCGGGCGCGACGTTCACGATCAAGCCGAATGCGGCCGTCACGTTCTTGCCGCTCGACGATGCCAAGGAACGTGCAGAACGTGGACGCAGCGTGCAGGCGATCGTGGCGGACATGCGCCGCGAGGTCGCTGCGATCAACGAGGCACAAATTTTGATCATCCCGCCACCGCCAATTCGCGGCATTGGCCGGGGTGGCGGATTCAAAATGTACCTGCAAGATCGCAGCGGCGCGGGACTGGAAACGCTAAGCCAAGTTGCCGACGCGATGTTGGCCAAAGCCAACGCGCAGCCAGGTGTGACGCAGGTGTTTACGAATCTGCGGATGAATGTTCCGCAGGTTTACGCGGATGTTGATCGCACCAAAGCTCAAATGCTTGATGTTCCCGTTAATAATGTTTTCGAAGCGTTGCAGATTTACCTTGGTTCGATGTACGTCAACGATTTCAATTTTCTGGGGCGAACCTACCGTGTGACCGCACAGGCCGAACCTCAGTTTCGCGACGACGCCAGCGATATTGTTAATCTTCGTACTCGCAGCGCACGCGGGGCAACCGTTTCACTTGGCTCACTTGTCGATGTCACGTCAACCGCGGGACCAGACCGGATTGTGCGATTCAATCTTTTTCCCGCCGCCGACCTGAATGGTTCGACGGTTCCGGGATTCAGTTCGGGCCAGTCATTGACGACGATGGAAGAGATTGCCGACCAAACGATGCCGCCTGGGTTTGGTTATGAATGGACTGAACTGGCGTATCAAGAGAAAGAAGCGGGCAACACCATCGTGTATCTGTTTCCGCTGGCAGTGCTGTTTGTATTTTTGGCGCTGGCGGCTCAGTATGAAAGTTGGCTATTGCCGTTGGCGATCATTCTGATCGTGCCGTTGTGTTTGTTGTTCGCTTTGGTGGGCGTTTGGTTTCGGGGCATGGACAACAACGTGCTGACGCAAATCGGGTTTATCGTCCTGATCGGTCTGGCATGTAAAAATGCAATTCTGATCGTCGAATTTGCCAAAGCTGAAGAGGACGCGGGCAAGAATCGTTTTGACGCCGCAGTCGCTGCCTGCCGATTGCGTTTACGACCGATTTTGATGACGGCGTTCTCGTTCATCTTGGGCGTGATCCCGCTGTTAGTGGCAACAGGTGCCGGGTTTGAAATGCGTCGCGTGCTGGGCACGGCCGTCTTTAGCGGAATGTTAGGGGTGACGCTGTTTGGATTGTTCTTGACGCCTGTGTTCTATGTCGTCCTGCGGCGGTTCGCCCGTTGACTCGGACTTCAATGTCAGGCCCGTCCCGCACCCTAGAATGTGTCACCGATTGCGAAGGTAGTCGACGATTTGGTTGAGTTGTTTCGGTGACAGCTTGGTTTCAAATCCTTCGGGCATCATGGAAACACCCGAGTCTTCGACCAGTTCAATGTCGATTCGAGCGATACGGATTTGCCTGCCATCGGCCAAGCCCATTCGCGCCTCCGATTCGGCTTGGTCGATCACGACTCCCGCCATGACTTGGCCGGACTTTGTCAGGACTCGATATTGTTTGAACTTGGATTCGATGTTCGCATTCGGATCCAGAACGGCGGTCGCCTATTGCAGCGTGCTCCATTTTTTTAGATTCGCCAGCGGCGGGCCGAGGCTTTGCACCGATTCAACGGCCGCAGCCATCTCGTGGCCGTGTGCAACAGTCGCTTCGTAGATGTCGCGTGGTTCGGGATTCGCATCGGCGCCGCAGAGTTTTTCGTCTTCATCCCGCGCGACCAACACGCGCACTCGTCGATCGGTCGGACCGTCATGCTCGAGTGATTTTCATCGATCGCCGCAAGCAATCGTTTCGTCTGTTCGGCGGTGACCGCGATGCCTTCGATCGAAACCATCATGCAGAGCTTGTCGTCGTTTCCGATTGCCATCGCACGAACAAAGATTCTGTCACGTACACCCGCCATCACGTCGTCTCGCGAACCGCATCCGCTCATTCGCACAGCGCGATCTGGTGTAATAACCTGTTTAGCAAACCCGACTGGCACGAGTTCCGCAGCGCTAACCGTCACGCGGGAAACGGCCACGAAAATCAGAATCAGCCCAATGCAATTTCGGTAGCTATGGTTCGTTTGGATGGAGCATGGATTGATGCTGACAAACGCGAAACGCAACTGATGTGTCAAAGATAGCAAGCGAGGCAACGGACGGTTTTTTAAATGGTGATTGGGAAGAACGCCTCTAACGAAGATCGGTCACTTTCACGACGCTTACTTCATCAACATGCATCAGCCCGCCACGTTGCGACTCGGAATTGTTGAAGAACACCGTTGCCGTTTCGTTGTCG
This sequence comes from Rubripirellula sp., assembly GCA_049680385.1. Taxonomy (GTDB): domain Bacteria; phylum Planctomycetota; class Planctomycetia; order Pirellulales; family Pirellulaceae; genus Rubripirellula. Next base: position 13,892 of record JBAUHR010000854.1, read on the forward strand.
CTGCCGGTCGTGAATTCGATGCTGTAAGACTGAAACCAATTGTGGAAAAACTTGCGTGTGATCTTTGACGATCCATAATCCTTGACACCCATCCATCCGTCGTGAAATACCACAGGCTGAACTCGCAGGTTGGCCGGTTCTAGCGTTCCCGTGGTTGCGGGAGTTCGCAGATAGGCGGTGAGGATGTACTTAGTGTTTGGATCGACCGAAATCACTTGACTTGCCGATCCAGGACCGCCCGCACCAATTTGCATCACGTTTGGATCCAGTGAAGGATGGTTGTCTTTCCAGAACTTCCATTGGGAAACATCTGCCAGGGTAACCGCGCCCTGTGGCTTCCATCCATCCAGATCTGTTTGAAAGTTCCCGTTGTGAATTAAATTTGCTTCTTGTTCGTTGGGAAGGTGTTTGCCACCGGATCCCCGTTTCCAAACACGAACGTAGTCCACTTCGAATACGGCCTCGTCGCCGAACATGTCAGCCTTCAGCTCGGATACACGTCCTTCCCAATCGAACAGCTCACAATCAATCCACACGCGTTGTCCATGGTCGATGACCCAGCCACCGAGTCCGTTCAGCTTGACGTTATCTGCTTCATCCTTTGTCAACGTGCGAATTAAGGTCCCGTCCACATAGAACTTGATGTAGTTTTCCGTCCAGTCAGCCGCATAGACATGCATTCCATCGGTAACGTCAAATCCCAACGAGTGCTTCTGAGTCCAGTGCCTTCGATTGACAAGATTTTCGTTAAGCGATCGACTCCAGTTGTGAATCGACATTTGCATGGTCTTCGAGATGTCCGCATTGTCCTTTTGCGCATCCCAGCTTTGTCCGACGTGTTCGAATACATCCAATTCTCCCCGATTGCCCGTGCTTTGGCCATTTCCTACCGCCCAGAAGGCGCCCGACATTGGACTCTTGCCGACACGACATCTGATTTCCATGTAACCGTATTTCAAAAGCTCCTTACTGATCAGTGCGCCGGTCGTGATCGGTGGAACGCCGTACCCGTTGTCAAACTTGAAATTCGGGTTCCAATCGGACTTGATGCGAAGGATTCCATCCTTATGTGAGATTGCCTCGGGAATGAACTGCGAGTTTCTTCCTTTGTTGCCGTTGTAGTACGGACCTTGCCCGTCGTCTTTGCCCTGAACATGCCAAATGCTCGAACGAGTTTGACCGTTGAACTCATCGCTAAATGCACGCTGCAACTGCCACTCGCCAAAGTTTGCTGGATCAGTATGCGGAAGGCAATCTGCGCAAAGATCGTGTGACTGTGCCACTGCCAGGCCAACAGAAACTGGCAAATGTATGACGAATAGAGTTAGACAAAACGCACGAAATAGTTTTAGAGGCATGATTTGATGACGATGCTGTGAGTGTTCGAAACATTGCGATTGTACTAGGCACTGTTTAACAAACCGTCTTGAGCACTCGCCGCATGGCGGCAAGTTGCACAAAAGCCAAGTAGGAACATGCCAGTTTATCGTACCGGGTCGCGACACGCTGTGATTCTTTGGGCCATCCGATTAAACGCTCAACAATGTTCCTTCGCTTGTGAGCATCACGATCGAACGACTCATCACGAGACTCATTGGTCTTGGATCCGATGACTGGTTCGATCCGACGCGTTCGGAGTGAAGTAGGCCGGAACAAGGAGCGCAGCGACGCAGCTCCGGCAACGCTGTCTGCACCTCAACAATTGCTGGAAATGCGTATCGCTTGGGCCGCCGTATTCGTGCTAAATCGGTTCCCCCCAGTTTCCATCGTCGACACCACAGGGAGTCGTCCCGCCCCAATTGATGTTGTAATGTCCGATCTTCACGAACCGGTGAAATGACGACCACTCCCAATCACGCACTCGGTCGACAAGCTGATGTTTTCGCGGGTTCCAGTGAATGTAGTCCGCACACCGTTCAAGGTCTTCATCATCGCGAACGGTATGTTCCCAAAACCGGGGCTGCCAAATGCCTCGTTCGCCACGTTTTCGCTGTGACTTGGTCACTTCCGCTTCCGGCAATCCGGCTTCGAGCCACAGTGCGGTGAACTCTGATTTGATTTGTTTTATGCGAAGCGAGTACCGGTGATCCCCAGACGGCAACCGCATGATGAGATGCCAATGATCAGGCAACAGCACGTTTGCTACCAGCGAAAAGGAATGCCGCTTCCTAACCGACGAGATTGCGTTGCGAAGAAACCTGCGTCCAAGATCGGTGGTCAGGATTGGCCGCCGAGCATACGCAACGACGGTCAAGTAGTATGTTCCACCTGGCACAAAGTATCGGCGAAAGTCAGACATCGCTTGCCTCCAATTTGCGGAGTCTTCGTAGGCCGGAATTTGCGACGCGTTGATCCGGCAATCATGAGTTAT
>JBAUHR010000855.1:0-4733 GCA_049680385.1 Rubripirellula sp.
GGACGTCTCAGTCGAGCAGCAAGCGAGTTTGGATCGCTACTGCTCGGGCGTGATATCGATTCGGAAATACGGAACAAATCCGCCAGCAGGAAGGCTGGCGTGGACGGTGGTTCGATCGAGACCGGGAGTGGCACTTCGATCGTTGCTTGAGTCGCGATGATTCTCCGTTGCAATTCACTGCAACCCACTGCAGTCGTCGCCACGAGAACAACGACCAGGTCACGCTGTACGGCAATACAACTCTAGTTAGAAACGAGCAGGAAAGATGAATAACGATAAACCACAAAACGACACGACCAACGTGAAGACTCCGCTGTTTCACTTGCCGCCAGCGCATGGCCTGTACGATCCTAATTTTGAAAAAGACTCCTGCGGCGTCGGTTTTATCGCGCACATCAAGGGTGTCCCTAGCCACCAAAACGTGATCGATGCGGACACCATTCTGCAGAACATGGACCACCGCGGTGCCTGTGGTTGCGAAACGAATACCGGCGACGGCAGCGGCATCATGTGTGGCCTGCCTCACAAGTTCTTGCGCAAAGTCGCAAAGTCAGACTTGGGTGTTGATCTACCTGAACCCGGCAAATTCGCCGCTGGCTTGGTCTTTTTGCCACAAGACACGACCGAGCGAGCCGAGTGCAAAGCGACGATCGAAAAACTGATTGCCGAGTCAGGCCAAAACTTCATTGGTTGGCGCGACGTTCCGCAAAGAACGGATGTGGCTGACGTTGGCCCGACCGCTCGCAACAGCGAGCCTTACATCGAACAGTTGTTCGTTGGTGCCGCGGGCGATCTGAAAGATGATGCGTTCGATCGCAAGCTGTACATGATTCACAAGCAAGCAAGCCACCGTCTGCGTGGCGAAAGCAGCAGCTTGAAGCAAGCGTTGATGTTTTACATCTGTTCGCTTTCATCAAAGGTCATCATCTACAAGGGCATGCTAACGCCGGCCCAGGTCTTGCCGTACTTTCCCGACCTGCAGGATCCAGATTTCGAAACTCACTTGGCAATGGTTCACAGCCGGTTCTCGACGAACACGTTCCCCAGTTGGGACCGGGCACAACCGCTTCGTTTCATGAGCCACAACGGTGAAATCAACACGCTGCGTGGCAACAAAAACTGGATGCGAGCGCGCGAAGGTTCGGCTGAAAGTGAACTGTTCGGCGATGACTTGCAAAAACTGTTCCCCGTCATCGAACCCAACGGCAGCGACTCGGGAACGTTCGACAACGTTTTAGAGTTCATGCTGATGAACGGCCGGACGTTGCAGGAAGCGATCATGATGATGGTCCCCGAAGCGTGGCAAAAGCACGAAACGATGCCCGAACAAAAGCGGGCGTTTTATGAGTATTTGAGCTGCATGATGGAGCCGTGGGATGGACCAGCATCGATCGTGTTCACCGACGGACACTACATCGGTGCAACGTTGGACCGAAACGGTCTGCGACCTAGCCGTTACTACATCACGCACGATGATCGCGTCATCATGGCCAGCGAAGTGGGCGTGCTGCCAGTCGATCCGGCAATCGTCAAAGAGAAAGGCCGTCTGCAACCTGGCAAGATGTTCTTGGTCGACTTTGCCGAAGGCCGCTTGATCCCCGACGAAGAACTTAAGAGCGACTTCGCTCGCAAGATGCCTTACGGCGATTGGCTCAAAGCGCAACGCATTCGATTGTCGGATTTGAACCCGCAAAACGAACCGCACGGCTTCGACAGCGAAACGCTGTTGCCTCGCATGCAAGCGTTTGGTTACACCGCCGAAACACTCAACTTCATGTTGCGTCCGCTGGTATCGGAACTGCGTGACCCTGTCGGATCGATGGGCAACGACAGCGCCTTGGCGTGTCTGTCGGACAAGCCGCGGATGATCTACGACTACTTCAAGCAACTTTTTGCACAAGTGACGAACCCGTCGATCGATTCGATCCGCGAAGAAGTCATCATGTCGCTGGAGTGCTATATCGGCCCAGAACAGAACATGTTGTCGGCAACCCCGGCGCACTGCCACCGGTTGTTGGTCGACCATCCGATTCTGACCAACGAGGAAGTCGCGGCGCTCAAGCACATTGATTACGAAGGCTGGCATAGCTGTGTGATCGACACAACCTTCGATCGCAGCGAAGGCAAAGCAGGCTTGAAGAAAGCGATTGACCGAATCGCAGCCGAAGCCGAAGCTGCCGCCGACGCAGGCATCCAACTGGTCGTGCTAAGCGACCGCGCAATTTCGCACGACCGGGTTCCGGTCAGTGCGTTGTTGGCGGTTGGTGCCGTCCACCACCACTTGGTCGCGCAAGCCAAGCGGACTCGAATCGGCTTGATTGTCGAAACGGGCGAAGCTCGTGAAGTTCACCACCACTGCTTGCTGATCGGTTACGGTGCCGACGGGATCAACCCGTACTTGGCATTCGAAGCTCTCTGGCAGGCACGTATCGATGGCTTGATGAATCCAACACTCGATGACGACAAAGTCGTTGCCGGTTACCGCAAGGGTGTCGCCAAGGGCATGTTAAAGGTGATGGCCAAGATGGGCATCAGCACCCTGCAAAGTTACAAAGGCGCTCAGATCTTCGAAGCTCTCGGACTGTGCGACGACGTCATCGACAAGTGTTTCGTCGGTACTGCCAGCCGCATTCAAGGTGTCACGTTTGACATTTTGGCCGAAGAAACCATGCGTCGTCACAAACTGGGTTTCCCAACCAAGACGTCCGACCGTCTACCGGCACTGCCCAACTTAGGCGAATTCCACTGGCGTGCCGAAGGCGAAAAGCACGCCTGGTCACCTCAGTCGATCTCGGACTTGCAAGTCGCCGCTCGCAACAACGACGAAGATGCCTACTGGCGATTCGCTCGTACGATCAACGAAGACAATCGCAATCGATGCACACTGCGTGGGCTGTTTGGTTTCCACATCGACGAAGCGAAATCGATTCCGCTTGACGAAGTTCAACCCGCCAAAGAAATCGTCAGACGTTTCTGTACCGGTGCGATGTCGCTAGGCAGTATCAGCGCCGAATCGCACGAAACGATTGCCATGGCAATGAACCGCCTGGGCGGCAAGAGCAACACCGGCGAAGGCGGCGAGGATCCGATCCGATTCAAGCCGCTCGAAAACGGTGACTCGAAGCGATCCGCGATCAAGCAAGTCGCGTCGGGCCGATTCGGTGTCACGATTGAATACTTGTCGAATGCTGATGAAATCCAAATCAAGATCTCGCAAGGTGCAAAGCCCGGCGAAGGTGGCGAATTGCCTGGCAAGAAAGTCGATCAAACGATCGCCCGGATTCGCTACAGCACGCCAGGCGTTGGTCTGATCAGTCCGCCGCCGCACCACGACATCTATTCGATCGAAGACTTGGCTCAATTGATCCACGACCTGAAAAACGCCAATCGGGCTGCCCGAGTCAGCGTCAAGTTGGTCAGCGAAGTCGGCGTCGGCGTGATTGCATCAGGTGTTGCCAAAGCACACGCCGATCACATCTTGATCGCTGGCGACACTGGCGGGACGGGTGCGTCGCCGCTGACCAGTATCAAGCATGCAGGATTGCCGTGGGAACTCGGAATCGCTGAGACTCACCAAGTCTTGGTGCTGAACAATTTGCGTTCACGCGTTGTTCTGCAAACCGACGGTGGTTTGAAGACTGGTCGCGACGTCGTGATCGCTGCTCTGTTGGGCGCCGAGGAATTTGGTTTCTCAACCGCGCCGCTGATCACACTGGGTTGCATCATGATGCGGAAGTGTCACCTCAACACTTGCCCGGTCGGCATCGCGACTCAGGACGTCGAACTTCGCAAGAAGTTCTCGGGCAAGCCTGAACACGTCGTCAATTACCTGTTCATGGTCGCCGAAGACGCGCGTCGTTGGATGGCAAAGCTTGGCTATCGAACGATTGATGAAATGGTCGGGCACAGCGAAATGCTGAAGACAGATCAAGCGATCCAGCACTGGAAGAGTGACGGCCTGGACCTGACAAAGATCTTGACCCCAGCCAAGAAAACGAGCGACGACGTCGGCGTGATTCAGTCAATGGCACAAGACCATGGACTCGAAAAATCTCTCGACATGACAGTACTCCTCGAAGCGGCCAAGCCAGCGATCGAGACCGGTAAACCAGTCGTTATCCAATCCCCAATCGTCAACATCAACCGAACCGTTGGCACCATTCTTAGCAACGAAATTGCCAAGAAGTACGGCCAAGCAGGATTGCCTGATGACACAATTCGAATCGAACTGACCGGTTCAGCCGGCCAAAGCCTGGGTGCGTTTTTGGCACACGGTGTGACGATCGAATTGGAAGGCGATGCAAATGACTACGTCGGGAAGGGACTTAGTGGCGGCCGAGTGATCGTGTTCCCGCCTCGCGAAGCGAGCTTTGTTGCCGAGGATAACATCTTGGTCGGCAATGTTTGCTTGTACGGTGCGACCAGCGGCGAGGCCTACCTACGTGGCCGTGCGGCCGAACGTTTCTGTGTTCGAAACAGTGGTGCAATCACGGTCGTCGAAGGCGTCGGTGACCACGGCTGCGAATACATGACCGGTGGACGTGTGGTTTGCCTTGGCAAGACCGGACGCAACTTTGCCGCGGGTATGTCAGGCGGAATCGCTTACGTCCTGGACAGCGATGGTGACTTCAACCTGAACTGCAATCTTGCGACGGTTGAACTTGAGAAGATCGAGACGCCCGAGGAAGAAGCCGAAGTGAAGGCGATCATTCAAAAACACGCAGACTTTACTG
>JBAUHR010000856.1:0-2128 GCA_049680385.1 Rubripirellula sp.
TGGCAAAGCTACCGCTCGGGCGGGTTTCAAGCTTTGGTTAGGGGCCAAGCCGACAAACGCTGGAGTGTTCTCGGCGGGCAATGGACCGGCGATGCGAGCAGCAATCTTCGGCGCGGCGATTGACGACTTGCCACACATGCTCGAATTTGTGCGTTCATCGTCACGGCTGACGCATAGCGATCCCAAAGCGGAATTTGGAGCGATCGCGGTGGCACTTGCTACCCGACATTCCCGCAGTTCTGAATCGGTTGATACGAACCTGTGGCTGGCCGATGTTGTCGATGCAGTGGGCGAAGACGGCTCGGAGCTGACCGATTTGTTACGTCGATCCGTCGATAGCGTTACGGCGGGTGAGTCGACCAAGTCGTTCGCTGATTCGCTTGGGCTATCCAAGGGCGTCACCGGCTATACCTACCACACCGTCCCCGTCGCCATCCACGCATGGTTATCCCACCCGAAGGACTACCGAAAAGCAGTCACGGCGATCATCCAGTGCGGCGGCGACGCCGACACGACCGCGGCAATCGTGGGCGGGATCGTTGGTGCCGGTGTCGGAGAAGCCGGAATCCCTTCCAGTTGGACCGACGGCATTTGGGAATACCCACGCAGCATCGCTTGGATGCGATCGCTTGGCGAGAAGCTGGCCGACACAGTCGAAGAAAAGCGACCTGCCAATGCACCTTCCATCAATCCAATCGCCGTATTGTTTCGCAATCTTCTTTTTCTGTTCATTGTCCTCTTTCACGGCTTTCGCCGTCTCGCACCGCCGTTTTGAAACGATGAATCCGGGCCAATGAATCGCGACCACGATCAAATCGACGCAAACCTTCGCCTGCATGTCGATCGACTTGCGGGACTGATCGGCGTGCGCACTTTGCAGAAACCCAAAACGATTCAGGCGACGATCGGGTACATCGAAGGCCAGTGGTCGGAGATGGGCTACACAAGCGAGCGACAATGCTACGACGCGATTGGTGACGAAGCGACGAATCTGATCGTCGAGCGATCCGGAAGCAAACGAGCGGATGAAATTGTGTTGCTCGGCGCTCACTATGACACCGTCTTTTCAACGCCCGGCGCGGACGACAACGCTTCGGCGGTTGCCGTGATGTTGGAAGTCAGCCGTTTGCTTCGCGATCACACCGGCAAACGAACCGCACGCTACGTCGCGTTCGCCTGTGAAGAACCGCCTTACTTCAACGTCGACGCGATGGGCAGTCAGCACCACGCCCGTCAATCACGTGGGCGGAGCGACAAGATCGTCGGCATGTTGTGTCTCGAAATGGTCGGCTACTACTCACTGCACAAAGGCTCGCAAGCCATCCCGCCGGCGATCCCCAAATGGCTGCATCGTTTCTTTCCCAAACGCGGTAATTTCCTGGCCGCCGTCGGCAACATGCCGTCATGGAATCTCAATTGGCAATTCCGACGCGGCTTCAAACGCGGCACCCGCCGGATGCCGTTGTTCTCGATCTGCCTGCCCGAAAAAGTCAACGAGATCCGGCTCAGCGACAACAGTTCGTTCTGGGACCAGGGCTATCCCGCCCTGATGCTGACCGACACCAGCTACCTCCGCAATCCAAACTACCACCAAGCCACCGACACCCCCGAGACACTCGACTACCCCCGCATGACCGATGTCACCCTCGGCGTAGCCGCGGCCATGCGGAGGCTGTTGCGGTAGCGTCACTCATGAGCGGACGGGCATTCCGCCGACCTGGTGGCGTTCAGTTCGATGAAGGTTTTCCATTGGTCCGGAACGTCGTCTTCGTAGAAGATCGCTTCGGTGGGACATTCAGGAACGCAGGCTCCGCAGTCGATGCATTCATCGGGGTCGATGTAGACCATTGCGTCGTCCTCGTGAAAGCACTCGACCGGGCAAACCGGCAAGCACGCTTTGTCTTTGCACCCAATGCAGGGTTGAGTCACCACCATCGCCATCTCTGTGTCTCCTAAAGTAGAACGGTGGTCTCCACCGTGTGAAATCGAATCACGGTGGAGGATCACCGTGCCACGAAGGAAGTGAGAAAGCGAGTTTGGAACCGGACAGTAGCCCCGAGGAAAATCCAAAAATCCCCGAATCGCTGACCGATCGGCCGGATGGCTGGTTGATGCGCGAGTGGAAAGC
>JBAUHR010000857.1:0-1981 GCA_049680385.1 Rubripirellula sp.
AGGAGCAACGGGGCAAGTTTGGTGCGTGGATCTGATTTCGGGTGACGTGGTTTGGAGTCACGATTTGCTAAAGATCGCGGGCTGGGATCAGTTGGAGTCCGAAGTTGCAATCGCTTGGGGCCGAGCCGGTTCACCTTTGATCGTTGACGGTCTGTGTGTCTTGCCGCTTGGCGGCCCCGAATCGATGGCCAATTCGGGACGCAGCCTGATCGCGTTTGATGCGGTCGATGGAACTGTGAAGTGGACCGCCGGTGAAGCGCAGATTAGTTATGGATCGCCGATGTTGATGACGATCGCCGATGAGCGACAGATTGTTTCGGTCAACGAAGCAACCGTGACGGGACACGCAATCGGCGACGGAAAAGTGCGTTGGGAGTTTTCTTGGCCGGGACAATCCAATGCGGGTGCAAACTGCGCATCGGCGGTGTCGGCAGGATTGGATCAGTTTTTGGTCGGCAAAGGTTACGGCGGCGGTAGCGCGCTGGTGAAAGTCTCTGGCGAGGGCGACGAAATGGTTGCCAGGGCCGAGTGGACGTCGGCCAGCGTATTGAAGACCAAGTTCACACACGCTTGTGTGGACGGTGAAGTGGCTTACGCGATCAGCAATGGTGGCCTTGAAGCCGTATCGATACCGTTCGGTGAAAGCCTTTGGCGACAACCTCGCGGCGACCGGTTGGGCCAGGGGCAGCTTTTGCTGGTTGAGGATTTGCTAGTGGGGCAGAACGAAGCGGGCGATGTCGCTTTCTTTGATGCCAATCCAGATCAATATGTGGTCCGCACCAACTTGCCCGCCATGACGACAAAAACATGGAACATTCCAACGGTTGCCGGACAGCATTTGTTGGTCCGAAACGACCGAGAAGTGGTGTGTTTCTATTTGCCAGCCAAGCCGTAGCCGAAACCTGGGATCTCGATCGCGAGTGATCTTGAAGAACTATTTTGGGCGATCAATTTCGAAACGGTCGCTGGTTCGGACGTAAGTGTTGCCGCCCATGCGGCCGACGGTTGGAAGTGTCGTCGGGTCTAGCCGGCCGTCGTCGCCAACGCATTCGTCGTGAATGTGAAACCAAATAATTCGACCGATCACCATGTTCGCACCGCCGGGCCCAGTACCAATGGTGATTGAAGAGTGCAGTTCGCATTCCATTGACGCAGCCGCGCCAGCAACCCGTGGGGGCGAGACTTTTTCGCAGCCAGCTTTTGCGACATCGGCCATTACGAATTCGTCTTCGTCCGGTCTTAGGTCGGCAGCGGTTCGGTTCATTTTTTCCACCCACGGATCGGTCACCAGGTTCACGACGAACTGACCCGTGCGCAGAATATTGGTGAGCGTGTCTTTGGCGGAACCGTCCGGCCGATTCGCCGGACAGAACGAGATGGTCGGCGGGTTCGATCCGACGCCATTGAAGAAACTGAACGGGGCCAAGTTGGCAACGCCGTCAATCGAAATCGTCGACACCCAAGCGATCGGCCGTGGGCTGATCAGGTGAGTCATCCAGTGGTAAATCTGGCGCGTCGATGGCTCGTCGGCAGAGAATTTCATCAGGCCAGTAACTTAGTCATCGACGCATGCAGTTCGTCGGATCCGCTGACACAAAACTTTGGCTGCCAATCGTCGACAACGCCGCCATCGTAAGCGGTCAAAACTGCGCCGGATTCGCGCGCGATCACGATTCCAGCCGCGGCGTCCCATGACGCAACGCTTGTCGCCCAGTAGGAATCCAAGCGGCCGGCTGCGACGTAACACATGTTCAGGGCACAACTGCCCAACCGGCGAAGCGAACGGCACTCTTCCAAAACACGCACAAACTTGACGACTTCGGGGGCGTCGGATTTCACACCCGCTGGGAAACTGCAGGCGACCAAGCTGTCGCCAAGATCTTTGCATCCGCTGGCTTGAATCGGCTTGCCATTACAGTGAGCACCTTGACCGTCGATTGCTGTGAAGAGTTCGTCCGCGACAGGGTCTAGGATGACACCC
>JBAUHR010000858.1:0-1727 GCA_049680385.1 Rubripirellula sp.
TCAGAAAGCGTCACGGATGAAGAACTGCGAACCTTCATTGAGACCAAGTCTATCCCGCAGTGCGGCTTGTGCCCCAGCAAACGCACCGCGTTCTCCCATCCCGATCCTCTGCAACGGAGTGCCCTGCAATGACGTATCCTTCCGACTATCCCGAACTGCCGCCTTATCCATTCGTGCCACCGTTTGATCCGCCCGGCAGCGAATCGCCATACGATCCGGAGGAAGACGACGACGGCCCAATCATTCTCACGCCGCCGCCACTGCCGCCTCCGCCAGTGTGGCCCGACGACTATCCGCCAGGCACTCCCGATCCCGGCCCACGCCCTCCTTGGTGGCCGGACGACTACCCTTGGCCGCCGCCACCTGAAGAACCGGTCGTGATCGAGTCTCCGCCACCGATTCACGTCTGGCCGCGACTTCCGCCGGACCATCCCTATCACGTTCCGCCCGGCTACTCTGCGCCCGACAACCTTCCACCGGGTCACCCCGGCGAAGCCTATCCGGGTATGCCCGACTATCCCGTCGTTCATCCCGGCGACTGGGGCGACGATTGGCCGAGCTATCCCGGCATCCTTGACGATTGGCCACCAACGTACGAAGACGACGAAGAGTAGCGACTAACACGATCAGTAAATTGAAAACGCCGGCGTCCTAAATTGGGGCGTCGGCGTTTTTTCGTTTTTTGGATCTCGGTTGGTGCTACGCGGCCATCGACGAACAGCTTTCGTGGCACTTGCGGCAGCACTCGACGCACTTGTCCATATTGCCGACCTTGTCGCAACTGTCTGCACATGCTTTGCAGATCTCGGCGCAGGCTCGGCAATACAACGCGTGGTGATCGCTGTTTCGACTCATGAAGTCGACGCAGGCTGCACATGCAGCGATGCAATCGAGCATCAGTTTGACGTGCGTTTGCTCAACGTGGTCGCCGCCTTCGGATAGGCAGTGGCTGGTCAGCATGTCGGCACAAGTCGTTTGGCATTCTTGGCAGTTTTGAAGGCATTCTTTCATGGATGCAGTTGCGGTACTCATTCGTTTCTCCTTTAGAAATGGTTGTGCGGCCCCGTTGCCGCTGCCTTAGCGGTATGCAACTTGCATACCGCTATGGGGTATATTGGAGAATGACTTTTTGACAGCTTGGAGAAATCATGGACCACGCCGAGAAACACAAGACATCGCTGCCCGTTGCCGATGCGTCGACGCAGATCGACCCGGTTTGTGGGATGACCGTTCCGGCAGATAGTCCACGATCGGCCGAGTATAACGGCGAGAATTACGTTTTTTGCAGCGATGGATGCTTGAAAACGTTCCAAGATGATCCGGCTGGTGTGCTGGCAAAGCGATCACAGAAAGAGGCATCGAGCGGTTCGTCTTGTTGCGGTGGAGGCGCAGCGGTACAGACCAGGGAAACCTCGAACAAGTCCTCGTGCTGCGGTGGTCACTCATCGACCAAGGCGAGCGATTCCCCGGCAGACACGGATCCCATCTACACATGCCCGATGCACCCTGAAATCGAGCAGGTTGGGCCTGGCGATTGTCCGATATGCGGGATGGACTTGGAGCCGAAGGTCGTCGCATTGGATGACGAGGGTGACGATAAACAGTACGCCGACATGAAACTTCGCTTTTGGGTGGGCGTTGCATTGTCAGTGCCATTGCTCGTGATCGCGATGGGGCCGATGGTGGGTTTGCGGGTCGCGGATTGGATGAGTCAAAACGTCTTTGGC
>JBAUHR010000859.1:0-4002 GCA_049680385.1 Rubripirellula sp.
CATCTTGATAATGGAATTACGGAAAACTGTGGCAAGCGGACATCTAACGGAAAGCGAACTGAAGGTCTTGCAGAGACTTCAGGGTCGTTCCGTTGGAATGACCGCTCGCGAGCTGGCTAGGTCGTTAAAGGTCCGTCCAAGTGACATAAATCAGTGTCTGCTAAAACTTCAGAGCGACGGGCAGGTTGCGTTCCGCGGTGCGAAATGGTGTGCAGTCAATGCAAGGGCAGATCTTGGCGGCAATGTGACGGCAAGCAATCCAGCACCGCCAACAGTCTCTGCCCCGGCGTTGCAGCAACATTTAAATCCCGTCGCGGCAGGCCGATCCAAAAGCGACTCGGCTGAAACGACAGCGGGAACGAAACCTGCCTCGCGGATGCTCGATCGCCGAGGATCTCGTTGGTCGACATTCCGCCGACTTTGTGACTACTACGCCGAATGCGTACGTCTCGATCAGCGATCGTCCATCACCGCTACCTCGGCCGACGAATTCGAGACCATTGTTTGTATTGACGGTGCGCTGCCGAACTCATCGACTTTGCGGATCCGAACTCGAGAGAGCTGGCACAAATGGGTGCGGAAGGTGTCGGAAGACGACTACTTGTTTGTTGGGTATCCGCTTCAGAGATATCGCTGGCGAGACGTGAAGAACGCCGAAGATATCGACTTTGTTTCTCCCGTGTTCGTTCTACCTTGTCGCGCCAAGATGGATGGAACGCATTTAGATTTGGAAGCTGTCGGCCCTATACGGATCAATGAAGGGTGGCTCGAGCGTCGACTAAAAAATGTCGATGAACGTAGGACGTTCCTAGAGTTGTGTGGAGTTGATTCGGCTGGTGATGATGGCGTCAATTCGACGTCATGGAGTGAGTGCGCTCGCTTGCTAAATCATTTCTATCCAGATTGGTGTGCTGAAAAACTTGATTCGGTACACATGCAGTCCTCACCGACTCTGAAAGAACTTCAAAAGGATGGTATCTACAATCGTGCTGGGCTAATTGTTCCAAAGAAATGGAAGTTCACCGGCGGTCTTTACAAGGAACTCCATAGCCTTGCCAATGAGATACCCGATGATTCTCTCGACCAAAGCGCACTGGTGCACTTCTTTCCGCATCAACGCGGTAGCTCCATGGTTTCGCAGAATGCAGCGGTCGCGGTCACAGAGCAGCCTGCGGTTATTGGGTCTCAGGTGCTGACGTTGAATCACGAACAGATGCTGGCGTCTCGAGCAGCAGCCGAATCTGATTTGTCGATCGTTGTCGGTCCACCCGGCACCGGAAAATCAAGAGTCGTCGCAGCGGTTCTGGCTCAACAGGCGTTGTTAGATCGGAGTGCTTTGGCAGCGAGCCGAAATCATCAAGCGCTAGAAGCTGTCGTTCCTCGCGTGAATGCAATAACGGAGCCCTGGCCAATCATGCTTCGGCTTGCCAGGCCATGGGGAGCGCCCGCAGACATGTCAATGCAAGCGGCGATTGGACAACTCGTCTCCAGTGACCTTGTTGGAGATCGAGAGCACCTTGCAAACATTCGAGCTGCATTGTCACGTCGTATCGCCGATCACAGGGAGGCTTCATTAGTCGTTTCCAAGCTCGGAGAGCTACGTGAGACACTTCGCAAACGCTCATTTGATTTTGATGAAGCCATTCGAGCTGTACCCGATGGCTATCGCGACGATGCGAGCCGTGGTCATAACGGCTTGCCGGATGAATCTGACCTGAAACAAGCAATTCAGTTGCTCACGGATCCAGAGCCGTTTCGATGGTCGCTGCGCTGGCTTTGGAATCGTTTCCTTTCGACGAAGCGTCTGAAGACAGGAATCGAACAGGCTATTTCAACAGATGCTTCCATGAAGGGAGTGTTCGACAAAGCGGGAAAACTGCCAAAGATTGGCAAAAGCAAGACCCCAGAAATGGCTGCGTTTGGACGACAAGTTCTGGAGTTTTGGATGCCGATGGTTGTCGCGAACACCGCATCCTGTGCTATCAGCGAACTTCGAGCGGAGCTGAATGAGCTACCGCCGACTGACGATGCTTGTCGCAGCGAGTATGCGGCGGCACAGGAAGTTGCAAAGCTATCGGCCGAATGCTTTCTCGAACTTGCGAGACAATCCGGCGCAGAAATCACCGATGAAGAGCGGAGCCTGCTTGCCAATATCCTCGCGACGATTGAAAACCGCAGTGCACTCGATACTGAAGCCGATCACCGCCGCTGGTCCAATGCAATGCGAAAGGCGTTTCCAATCTTCCTGAAGCACTTTCCTTTGGCTGCGACAACGAATCTCTCGATACGACGTGACATCAATCTGCAATCAGCCGTATTCGACCTGCTTGTCATCGACGAAGCATCTCAATGCGATGTCGCTTCGGTCATTCCTCTCTTGTTTCGTGCGCGGCGCGCTATGATTGTTGGTGATCCGATGCAATTGTCACATGTTACCAGTTTGTCGTCGGCGACCGATCGTCATTTGCGACGGCAATTTGGAGTCGACGACATCGAGTTGGAGCGGTTCAGTTATCGAACCACATCCATGTTTCACTTAGCGAACACATCACCAGGCGTTAACTCACGGGTGTCTCTCCGGCAGCACCACCGATGCCATCCGTCGATTGCAGCATACTGCAGCGAGACGTTCTACAAAGGATCGTGGACGGTTCTTACCGAGGACACTGGCAAACAAGGAATCCAATGGACTGACGTGGCAGACGACAGTCAGCCTGCACCGGGCGGCGGGGCATTGAGTCATAAACAAATCGAAAGCATCTGCGTTGAAGTGAACCGACTTTGCGAAAGCGGATACGAGGGTTCACTTGGCGTTGTAACTCCATTCCGTCAACAAGCCAATCGACTACGTGACGCGATTCATCAGGCGGTCCCACACAGCTTTTTAGTGAATTCTCGTTTATTGGTTGACACCGCTGATGGATTCCAAGGTGACGAACGTGATGTCGTTCTGTTTAGCTTGGTTGGTGGCGAGGGCCTGACGGAGGGATCATTGCGTTTTCTTTCTGGTGGTCCCAATCGTTTCAATGTTGCTGTCAGCCGTGCAAAGCAGCTGCTGCACGTCTTTGGGGATTTGCAGTGGGCGAGAAACTGTAACATTCGCCACATCAAGACATTGGCAGAATTCTGCGATCGCGAAACCGCAGAGCGGAGCCGGGTTACTGTATCTGGCTTCCGGGAAGACTTAGTTGGACCGGTTTGGGAGCCGGCCCTTGCGGATGCGATGAAGAAAGCCGGACTAGATTTCCATCAACAGTACCCCGCTTGCGGTCGCTTTCTCGACTTTGCTTTGTTTCGGGAAAACCTCAAGCTGGATGTCGAGGTCGACGGAGAAACCTATCACCGCAGCGGAAGTGGCGACCGAGTGTCAGACGATATTCGCCGCGATCAAGCCTTAATCGCAAACGGCTGGAACATCCTGCGGTTTTGGGTTTATGAACTTCGCGAGGACATGGACCGTTGTGTGAAGAAGATCGCAAAGGCAATTGAATAATCATCGAAACAAACGCAATTCACGAGGTTGTCGTCTCAGACTATGACCGGCGAAGGCAGCAACTACAATAACGCTCGGGGCAGCTGTTTACGGCTGAAACCAAATCCTTCATACGTAATCCAGCTTGCACGACAACGATGACCGCTTATCCCGAACCGCCGACGCCACCTAGTTACCCATTGGAGCCGACGTCACCGGATTTAGACATCGCCGACAATGTGCGTCCCGAGTTGCCGTCAGCGATCTGGCCTTGGTTAGTTGGAATCGGAGCGGCACTAGCTCTTGGTCTTCAAACATGGGCGTTGCTGGGACTATTGAAGGCTGGCAGATTGGAATCCGACTTCCAAGCCAAGGTTGCTGCATGGGAGTCTGCAAACAAGAACCGCCAGGAAGCGATCGACACGTGGAACAGTATTGAGAAGCAAGCGAGCGCCAATGTTGATCAATTGCGAGAACAGTCATCTTTGCTTCAAGGAACGATTGACTCGTTGCAAAAGCAACGCGACCAA
>JBAUHR010000860.1:0-3394 GCA_049680385.1 Rubripirellula sp.
CGCTTGCGTTGCCTTCGCAAACAGCATTGACCGAACCCGACCGATTTGATGTAATCCCTTTGTAGATAATGCGTTAGCAAGTTCCCCAAACTGAGACTCTTTCCGGAGAGCGTTGGGTTCGGGGAGCTTATGTTCAAAAAGCGAAAAGTCTCGTGATTTTGTTAACGCCTGCGGCCGTAAGTCGGCCAGCAGGCGTTTTTGGTTTCGGCCCCGTTTTTCGCGGTGTTTCGCCACCGCGGCAACCAAACCCCATGTTCTCACTTTCGCAGAGAGAGTCCGGGCTGCCGAACTCAACCACCCTGGTTCGCCTCGCACCCCAGAGACAACCCCGAGAACCCTCTGATTCTCTGTTTGACTCGGCAAAGCGGGTTAACACGAAAGAGACTGCCAGTGAGAACTTTCGCGTCCCGCTGTCTCCGAAGGAAGGGTGAGTGCTGTGCAAGAGATCGATCAGCTTCAATTGGAGGCCTACCGCCGAATGACCGGTGAAGAGCGGCTTAAAATTGGCCTCGGCTTATACGAAGCGTCTCTGGCGATCGCCCGCGAGGGAATTCGAAACCGCTATCCTGATGCCAGTGAAGCTCAGATCGCAGAAAAGCTAAAAGCACGCATCCGTGCCGGCTATGAAATTGAATCAGCCTCGAGCAAGACGCCGTGACCGAAACCGAACTACTGGTCGATTGCCTGCGCCGTCTCGAAACGGCCGTGATCGACTACATGCTGGTCGGTTCGATGGCCGGTAACTATTGGGGAGTTCCCCGCTCGACCCACGACATCGACTTTGTTGTCGAGTACGACGAAACGCAAGTCAATGCGATCGTCGAAGCCTTTCAGGATGACTTCTTCATTCAGCAGATCAGTGTCGCATCTGGCTTGCGCCCGCCCCACCAATTCAAGGCCCTCGATAACCGCTCCGCCTTGAAGGTCGACTTTTTTCGCCTTACCGGTGACCAGTACGAGTTCGAAAGGTTCCGTCGCCGCAAACGCGTGACACTGTTTGATCAGAACGCGTGGATTGCCACGGCCGAAGACGTGTTGCTGCACAAATTGCGTTGGCACACGATCAGCCCAACCGATCGCCAACTGACGGACGCCCGAGGCATCTACCTCGTGTCGGGCGACGAACTCGATCAAGACTATCTCATGCACTGGGCTGAGCAAATTGGCGTCGTCGAGTTGCTTCAGTCCGTGCTCGAAGGATAAACACTCTTGCGGGAATTCACATACGTTAATCCGAAGACGGCGAATTATCGATCAACGCACGGATCTCATCCTCGTTGAACTCAATCTCAACAGTTCCCACGTCCGGATTGAATACCACTCTGGTCAACAACTGTGGCAGCAGCCGCCGCCGCTCATGCTGATCGAGGCTTCGCCAAACCTCACGCAAGCCTTCCATGAAGCCGGGATCAACAATTTCCGACTCGTCCAGAGCGTCAATGACAAACTGCTCGATGTCATATCGCTTGACACTGACATTCGCACAGGGCGGTCGTCCGCCGGCTTGCGACCGGCATCGGTAATACAAATAGCGGATGTTCCGGTGGTGCGAATAGCTCGACGACATCGGCCGCTCGCACAATCCGCAAACCAAAATGCCGCGTAGAAGAAACTCGTGAGGGTTCTCCCGCCGACCTGGCTTCCGCGTTCGACGCTCGACAATGTGCTGCTGTGCGCGCTCGAAAACATCCTGTTTAACAATCGGCGCATGCTCGCCCGGCAGCGTCGAGTCGCCGTTCGGAATCTCACCGAGATATGTGCGATTGGAAAGCAACTTCATGACACGCGTCGTTGTCCATCTCTCCTTGTTACCGTATCGATCGGGCCAGCCGCTGTGATTCGCGATCGCCACAATGTAGTTGGGGGTCGCCCCGCAAGCGGCCAGGGCGAACATATCACGAATCACCACCGCGTGTTCTGGGTGCGGCACCAGCCTCGACGAACCGCTCTCCGTCATGTAACCAAACGGAATCTGGCCCGCGACGCGTTTGCCGTGACGTTTTAGCGCGGTCCGCATCTCCGCCAGTCGGTCACGAGTGAGGTCCTGTTGAAACTCACTTGCCGCGGCAACGATGTTGCTGGCCAGCCGGCTGGCCGCCGATTGCCCAAAGTTGGGATCGGTGACGACGACCAACTTAATTTCGTGCTCTTCAAAAATGGCGAGCAACTCGGCGAGCATGGCAAGAGGTTTGACGAGCCGATCAACCTTGTAAACGATCACCCGTTCGATCAAGCCTTCTTGAACGGCATTGATCAACTCCTGCATCGCCGGTCGATCCAATGTTTCGCTCGACTCCCCTTCGTCAGCGAAGTGATCATGCACCGGTAGACCAAGCGACGTGGCGGTGTCGTGGCAGATAGCGTATTGAGCGTCGCACGAGCTGAACGAACCGCCACCGTAACGCGACTGCCGCGAATAGACGACGTTCAGCCGAAACGGTATCTCTTGCTCGTCATGCACTTCCGAGTATCGACCTCATCAAGGAAATGGCCTTGGCCGACACAAGTAGTCAGCCCACGACCACCATCTTAGCTTCTCGAAAGCGAATCGCACATTTGCCAATCCGCAGCAGATTTGACGGAACAGGAACTACAGGGAACGGCTGTTTTGTTGTAAATTAACGGTTCCGCCGACTGTCGTATCAGCAGACTCACAAGGCACAACGGAGTGACCGTCCATGAGCGTTTACCAGTACGTCTATTTTGCCGCAGTCGACAAACCGCTCGGTGACAAGCAGCTCGAATACATGCGTCACCAGTCAACACGTGCAGAGGTGACACGCTGGCAATTTACGAACGAGTACCACTACGGTGATTTTCACGGGAACTCGCTCGAGATGATGCGACGCGGATACGACGTGCATCTGCATTACGCAAACTACGGTGTCCGCAAGTTGATGTTTCGACTGCCCATGGGGCTGACCATGAGTGCGAAACTGTTCAAAGCCTATGAGACCGACTACGG
This sequence comes from Rubripirellula sp., assembly GCA_049680385.1. Taxonomy (GTDB): domain Bacteria; phylum Planctomycetota; class Planctomycetia; order Pirellulales; family Pirellulaceae; genus Rubripirellula. Next base: position 2,966 of record JBAUHR010000860.1, read on the forward strand.
CATCGAGTGGAAGAAAGACAAACGCGGAAAAGGGGGTGTGCTGTCGATCCAACCCGAATGCGATGCAGGTTTCTACAGCGAGGACTATTTCGACTTTGATCGAATGGTAACGCATCTTCCGAAAATCCGAGAAGGACTGATGACCGGTGATCTTCGAGTGCTCTATCTCGGCTGGCTGGCGTGCAATTGGGACGAAGAGTCGATCGAGCCGCCTGTACCGGCGGGGCTAGGAAAGCTTCCGCCCGAACTTGACGAGTTGGTCGACCTTTATGAGCTGGATCGCGATCTGCTCGCCGCCGCCTACGAACAATCACCTAAACTGCACGCGCAATCTGCCCGTGAGCCCGACGTTGACGACTGGCTGGCAAACCAGTCACCCGAGATCCTGCGTGCGCTCATGCGCCGTGTTCTTCAAGATGACGCGGCGGC
>JBAUHR010000861.1:0-9196 GCA_049680385.1 Rubripirellula sp.
GGCGTCGCTGGTCTCGTTTGCCAGCGGTACGGCGATTTTGTTGGTGATGACGGTGGTCGGCGGAGTCTTTCCGCCACGTTTCAATGCGTCGATATTGGCGATGCCATGGTGGGTTTGGTGCGGCGGAGCGATGGGCGTGTTCATGGTGACAAGCTCGTTGATCCTGGTGCCCCGAATCGGATCGCTGCCGTGGTTTGCTGCGATCATGACCGGACAAGTCGTCGCGGCGGTGTTGCTGGACCATTTCGGATGGCTGGGCAACCATCAAGCCACGGCGTCACCGACTCGTTTGGCAGGCGCGGCGTTGTTGATTGCCGGATTAGCGTTAATCGTGTACGCGAAAAGGTCCGAACAACAGGCGATCGACCGAGAAATGGTCAAAGCCGAGGTCAAAGCTCGCTGAACCAAGTATCCTGGCCAAGCATTCCAGCCGACCGACTGCGGATTTTAAGCATGGTTGAGGCATTTTTTCAGACACTCTATTTTAGTGTCTCCCCTGGATTACCCTCTGTTGATTGTTTCGCCCGATGATGAAATACCGCCAGCTCGACCGGATCACCTCGCTGACGCCTGGCAAGGTTTTGACCGCCGAGCGGACGTTGCGGGCGGAAGAGCAGTATTTGGAAGACCATTTTCCGCGGTTTCCCGTCATGCCCGGCGTGATGATGCTGGAAGCCCTGCATCAGGCCGCCATTTGGTTGATTCGAGTCAGCGAGGACTTCAAAACTCCGTTGGTGCTGCTGCGGGAAGCCAAAGGCGTCAAGTTTGGTGACTTCCTCGCACCCGGCGAAACACTGACAATTACGGCCGAAATCCTAAAAGAAGACGGAAATCGGGTAACGGTCAAGGCAAACGCCATGAAGGGCGATCGAGTCACCGTGACCGCCCGTTTGGTGCTGGAAAAGTGCCACAGTAACGACCCCCAGCGTCTCGGAACGGACGAGGACGTGCGAAAGCAGGCCGAAACGCAATTCCGCGAACTGTTCGGCGATGTTACTCTTTCCGTTTGAAGCTAGCCGCTTCAATCGGAAGCCCACGTTGCCGGCGACCGAAAACCGCAAACCTTAAATCAATTTACCCGAGACAAATTTCCACAAAGGATCTCCGATGGCCCAGTCGCAAGAAGATATTTTCGAGAAGGTTCAAGCCGCTTTGGTTGATGCACTGGGCGTTGATGACGACGAAGTGACTCGCGACGCCACGTTGGTGGGCGATCTGGGTGCCGAATCGATCGATTTCTTGGACATCGTCTTCAAGCTGGAAAAAGCGTTTGACATCACGATTCCTCGCGAAGAACTGTCGCCCGAAGACATTCTGACCAACAGCCAGTACGTCCAAGACGGTGTCGTCACCGGCGACGGAATGGCCGAACTGAAGCGCCGGATGCCTTGGGCGAACTTGGCCGAGTTCGAAAAGAATCCTCGCGTTCAAGACTTCGGCAACCTGTTGACCGTTGGCGATCTTTGCAACTATGTCGGCAGCAAGGTCGGCGAATAATCGCCTGTCTCGCCTAGCCCCCACCAGGATTTCAGATGCGTTGGTTTTGGGTCGATCGATTTACCGAATTCGTTAGCGGTTCACATGCCCACGGGATCAAGAATATCTCGTTGGCTGAAGAAGTCGTTGATGAATACTATCCCGGTTACGCGATGCTGCCACCAACGCTGATCATCGAAGGCATGGCCCAATTGGGCGGCATTCTAGTGGCCGAGCATTTCAAGTTTGAAAAGCGAGTGGTGTTGGCCAAAGTCGGTCGGGCCGAATTTTTCGAGCCGGCCCGGGCGGGCGACCAATTGACTTACCAAGTCAAGCTAGACGCGGTTCAAGATCACGGTGCGACCGTCACCAGCGCCAGTTTCTGTGATGGCAAGCCGCAAGCCGAAATCGACATCATGTTTGCGTTTTTGGAAGAGGGCGACAATCGGTTCACCGATGGGCCGCTGTTCGCACCCGGCGACTTGGAAGGCATGCTGCGGATGATGAATTTCTTTCATGTCGCCGTGGATGCCGATGGCAAACCCGTTCCGATCTACGAGAATCTATAGCTGCGCTAGAATTCTCAATAGCTGCGCCAGGTTTCGAGGTGTCAACTCTCGCTGGCGTTCGTCGATCTTTTAGCTGTGTTTTTGTTTACCGCTCTTTCTCTCTATCTCGCAAAGCAAATCCATGCGTCGTCGCGTCGTCGTTACCGGAATCGGCATGATCAACCCGATGGGGCACGACGCCCAAACCGTTTGGTCGGGATTGAAAGAAGGAAAAAGTGGTGTTGCCAGAACGACTCTGTTCGACGCAACCGGTTTTCCCACCCAGATCAGTGCCGAAGTCAAAAACTGGGGCATCACCGATTGTGGTGAGCCTGCTGAATTGTGGGTCAACCGCGGTCGTCACACCAAGTTTGCCGTCGGTGCGGCCAAGCAAGCGATCGCCGACAGCGGTGTGATGGATTCGGTCAAGGATCGTGTTCGCTTTGGTATCTACTTGGGCAGCGGCGAAGGCAACCAAGACTTTGCCACGTTCAGCAAGATGATGGCGGCCGCGCTGCAAAGTGGGAACTACGAAGCGTCCAAGTTCATTGCTGCGGGAATGGAACTGCTGAACCCCGAAAAAGAACTCGAGCAAGAGCCGAACATGCCGGCTGCCCACCTGGCGACAATGTTCGGCGCGCAAGGCCCCAACCTGAATTGCTTGACCGCATGTGCCGCGTCCAGCCAAGCCGTCGGCGAAGCGACCGAGATCATTCGCCGTGGCGATGCCGACGTGATGTTGGCTGGCGGCACGCATAGCATGATTCACCCCTTCGGCGTGACAGGATTCAACCTGTTGACGGCGCTGTCGGAAAGCAATGACGAGCCAACCAAGGCGAGTCGTCCGTTTGACCGACTGCGAAATGGCTTTGTCCTTGGCGAAGGATCGGCAATGGTCGTGCTGGAAGAGTTGAAAGCCGCCCAGGCACGCGGTGCGACGATCTATGGCGAAGTCGCGGGCTACGGAACCACCGCCGACGCGTACCGAATCACCGACATTCCACCCGATGGTCACGGCGGTATCGCAGCGATGCGAATGGCGATCAAAGACGCCGGGATCGCACCGTCGGAAATCGACTACGTCAACGCACACGGAACCAGCACCACGGTGAACGACAAAGTCGAATCGTTAGCCTGCCGCGAAGTTTTCGGCGCCGACGCTGCCAATACTCCGGTCAGCAGCACGAAGAGCATGATGGGACACCTAATCGCGGCAGCCGGCGTTACCGAAATGATCGTTTGCTTGCTGGCGATTCGCGACTCGGTGTTGCCACCGACGATCAACTACGAAAACCCAGACCCGCTGTGCGACTTGGACTACGTGCCTAACGTTGCCCGCGAAGCCTCGGTCAAATACGCCCTCAACAATAGCTTCGGTTTTGGCGGCCAGAATGTCTCGCTGTGCCTGAGCCGTTTCGAAGGTTAAGTGAAATCCAACCATGAGCTTCTATACCGACGCTGAACTGGCCGCCTTCCTTGACGAAGCCCTTCCTGCGAATCGGTCATCATTGTTGGAACAAGATCTGCGCAACAACACCGAGCTGCGAAATCGTTTGATCGAAGTGCGTGGTCGCGAAGCGGCGGGCTTGCATACGATCGGTGGGATTTGGCGACGTTCGCGTTTGTCGTGCCCCACACGTGACGAGATGGGCCAGCACCTGCTCGGTGCCCTAGAAGCCGAACATTCGGATTACATTCGGTTTCATATCGAAACCGTCGGATGCCGGTACTGCGCCGCCAATCTGGCCGACCTGCAAGCGGCTGCCGCACCCGACGACCAACCCGCCGGCCGCCGAAAACGGTACTTTGAAACCAGTGCCGGCTATTTGAAGTCGAATCAGTAGATCTTCATCGGCTTTCGTTGGAAAGCTTTGCAGCGGTATCGCGGCGATTGAAAGTCGCTGCTTGTCGATCCGGGTACACTCTGGGAGTGTAATTCGTCGTCCGCTTTCTCTGGTGATTCCATGACACCGATCGATACCGTTCTATCTTCGCGCCGTTTGCCCCTGGCGATCGCGGCTGCTCTGCTGCTGAGTGGGGCACCGGCAATCGCGGCCGCTCCTATGTCTGCCGAAGATGCGCTCGCGGCAGTTTCATCCGTTTCGCCCGATGCGGCCGGCCTTAGCAAAGCGACCGCCGCCGTCACGACGCTGCGTCAATTGCCTGCTGATCGCTTGCCTGAGTTATTGGACGCGATGGCCGGCGCCGATCCGGTGTCACGTAACTGGATTCGAGGGATCGCGTTTGACATCAAACGACGAACGGCAGCGTCACCGACTGACATGCTGGAAGACTATGCCATGGACCGTTCGAAGAACATGTTCGGACGCGGCCTTGCCATGGAGATGTTTCAGTTGGATGCACCGGAGCGGGCATCCCAGCGTATCGACGAGTGCTTGGACGATCCAGGTTTGCCGCTGCGGCAAATGGCAGTTGCTCAGGTGATCAGCCGTGCAGAACAAGCCAAGAAAGATGGTGACGAAGCGGCTGCCAAGTCGCTCTACGCTCAGGCACTCGTTTCGGCACGCCAGCCACGCCAACTCGAAAGTGCCGTTTCGGCGTTGAAGGGGCTTGGCGAGCCAGCCAGTATCGCGAAAGCGTTTGGGATGATCATGCCGTGGAAAGCCATCGGCCCGTTTGACAACGTCGGTGGCGTCGGTTTCGACACAGCGTATTCGGTCGAAAAAGAGTACGCGAAAACGGCAACCGTTGAATTCAATCCAGCCGCCGATGGAAAAGACGGCGAAGTCGTCTGGCAAGACATCACGGCAGACGACGACAGCGGTAACGTCGATTTGGCGGCGGCGTTCAACAAGGAGAAAGGCGCGACTGCTTATGTCTACACGACGTTCCAATCGCCTACCGCGCAAACCGCCCAGGCACGCCTCGGGTCGATTGCCGCCAACAAAGTTTGGATCAACGGAAATGAACTGATCGCCAACAAGATTTATCACTCAGGCACTGCCCTGGACCAATACATCGCTCAGGTGGAATTGAAGGCGGGCGAGAACACGATCTTGATCAAGAACTGTCAAAACGAACAAACCGAAGGTTGGGCGCAGGATTGGGGATTCCAGTTTCGTTTGACCGACCTCAACGGAAAGGGACTCATCAGTGGTAACTAAACAACAACGCTTAGCGAAGATCTTTTTCTCTGTCGCCACGGCGGCAACGGTCACGTTCACTTCGGCCCAATCAATCGGCGAGGATTGGTTGGCCTTTCGAGGCGACGGAAGTGGCGGCGTTGCGACCGGGCCTGCAAGATTGGACACCGATGAAAGCGGCAACCTAGCTTGGCGAGCCGACATGCCCGGCAAGAGCGTTGCCGGGCCGATCGTGGTCGATGGTCAAGTCATCACGACCAGCTCGGCCGGACCCGACGGTGAAAAGATTTTCGTGACCGCACTCGATTTGAAATCCGGAGACAAAACATGGGAACAGTCCTTTGACGCGACCGGACGACCGTTCTGTCATTCGTCCAGCGCCAACGCAGCGCCGACACCGGCGAGTGACGGTAAACGAATCGTCGCGTTCTTCAGCAGCAACGATTTGGTTTGCTTGAATACGTCTGGCGACTTGATGTGGGTTCGCGGACTTGGGTTCGAATATCCCAAAGCCGGCAACGATGTCGGCATGGCCTCGTCACCAATCATTGCCGGCGATGTCGTGGTCGTTCAGGTCGAATCCAAGGGTGACTCGTTTGCCGCTGGCATCGACTTGGAAACCGGAGTCACGCGTTGGCGGATCGATCGACCACAAAATTCGAACTGGTCGTCGCCGTTGTTGATCAACCGGCGCGATGGCAGCCAAGAAGTGGTCATGCAAAGCGGCGAGAGTGTGTTGGCGGTTCATCCAGGCACGGGGGAAACGAGCTGGGAAATCAGCGAGGGGCGCGGAACCATTCCATCGCCGACATCCAGCGGTGGACTATTGATGTTGCCAGGCAACGACTTGCTGGTGCTTGATCTGGTCGGCAGCGATTCGGTCCAAAACGCAAAAGACGCCGGAGCAGACACTTCTTCGCCGATCGAAGCATGGCGTAGCAGCAAGCTCAGTCCCAAGAACGCTTCCGTTGTCGCTCACGAAGACCGTGTCTATGCCCTGAAAGGATCAGTCCTGGTCGGCGGCACGTTACGCGACGGCGAAATGCGTTGGCAAGAACGTCTCGGATCGATGGGCAGTGGATGGGCGACCCCCGTCGTCGCGGGCAATCGGATCTACGCGTTTGATCAATCCGGCAACGGTGTCGTGGTCGAGGACCAAGGCGATTCCGCCGAAGTGATCAGCGAAGTAACCCTCGATGATGGTGTCTTGGGTTCACCCGCAATCGCTGATGGTCGATTGATCATCCGCGGCTTAGAAACCGTTTACTGTTTCGAGTAAACGGGTGACGCGTTGGCGGTTGCCACTTGCACCGCCGGCGCTCGCTTGTTTGGCAAGTCGATCAGCAACCGCATCATTTCTTCGGCTGCTCCTGTGGCGACTGATCGGATAGTGTCGCGGTTGGTTTCGTCACCGAATTCGTACGTGATCGCGGTGACGCCAAGCGTCTGGGCGACCCAGGCTTTGCTGGTGGCGCGATGGACATTGTGGTCGGCGACTTGGTTGACTTCATATTTCGGAAAGCGACCTTGAATCGCTCCCAGCCAGTCTTGAGTGAAGTCTTTGGGAAACAGATTTGATTTGCGAGGAGTCGTGTAAAAGACGTCATCAAACGTGCTGTGGAAATCGATGAACAGACACAAACGTTGTTCGTCACGGTCGTTGTCGTCAACGGCTCGGCACTTGATCAACTGGTCCATCACGGCTCGCGTTTCCGGTTGGCTAAAGTGAGACCAGTCACGATTCAGGTCGACTCCGTTCGCGTTGCATCGCCAGTGACCCTGTGCGACACCGTCGGGGTTGACCATGGGAACCACGACAGCCGAATAGCGATCGCGAAACTGTTTGCCAAGTTCGCTTTCGCCGGCGATCGTATCGACAAAGTGCATCATGCCGATGGCCCCGGATACTTCCGGCGGGTGTTGTCGAGCGATGATGAAGACATAGTCGGGGCGTGTGGATTCGGTGATGTCTAAACGATGCAGAGGCCGACCTTGGACCGATTTGCCGATGACGCTGCGGCTAACATGCGACTGTTTGCTCAAACGATCGGCCCAGGCGTCAAGCGATTCGCTGTCAAGCAGTTCTTGGCCAGCAACCCAGATGGGTTTTCCGTCTAGCGGAATCTGCATTTCGATTTCTTTGCCGACCGGATGCCGACGAGTGACTAGGTGCGCCGCGGTTTCCCAAGTCTGACCATCACGACTGATTTTGGGATCATAACGGTGAGTTCCACCGACGTAGTTCAACCGAATGGATACGTTGTTGACGTTCGACAGTTCCGCGGCGGTCGATTCGATTCGAAACGCGTACCACGCGCTGTCATTGATCTGATCGCGTTCCGGTTGGATCGTGATCACAAATTCATCATCGCTGATTTGGTCACATCGGTTCATTCGCCCACCGGCAAATTCGCTTGTGATCGAGATGTCGTTGTTTCGCGAAACGAACGTCGTGCCGCTCGATAGGGCGACGGATTCGAATGCGGACTTGCTGTTAGGGTCGGCCGTTGCCGGTGACGCCTGCAATAGGCATAGTCCAAATGACAACAGCAGCGAGGCGATTGGAATTTGGCAGACAGCCACCGCGCGTGAAACCGATCGGTCAACGATAGTTGAAGTCATCAAAGCACGAATTGCGGAGGGACCGAGAGCCGCGATCATCACTTGCCGTGGAAAACGGCAATGCAGGACGCGACTTGGGCAGGTTGGGGAGGGACTCTTACTGAGCAAATCCCTTGTACTGAACCCGCACAACTGAAATCAAGGTGAATCGGGACGTTCTCGATCGCGTTTGGTTTTTGTTGGGCTGTTTGATGTCTGTCGTTCGCGTATCTTCGACGTGCCAGTTTCACGCTGCTTGGTACAGCATTCGTTCCAAACGATCCAGGGTCGTCACCATTTGATTCCACTCGGCAACGACTTCGATCGTCGGCATCGTGACACCGTCGGCACGATCGAATCCACGTTCGCTGACGCTGACCTGGGACGCCAAGACGCTGAACCCTTGCTGGTTGGCCCGGTCGGTTTTGCTGGTTGCGGTTTGGTCCATGTCATCGGCAACCGGCAACACTTGTTGCATCGTTTGGTGAACCGCCCATAGTGCGGCCTTGCGGCTCGATTCAGCTTGAACGATGGTGCGGACAGTACCCGATTGAACGTAAAATTTAGCCATGATTGTGATCCGACGATGTTGTGAGTTAAGGTTGATTGCAAGCCGCCGAGAATCCTTGGCCGGCGGTACCAATATCATCGCCCAGGGGTGTGACAAGTCTGGTCCGCTGCCCGCTGTCTGGATTCCCGTCACCGACTGGCCCGGTCGGCAGGCCAGTCGGTGAATGTTAATTTGTGCGGTCTGTTAGCGGTCTTTCAGTGTTTTGCTCCCTGAACTCTTACTCCCGATTGGCTTTGGTATGAAACTGATCCATCACGGCGCTCAGTATGGCGTTACGGGATCTTGCCATCAGTTGTTTTGGGAAAAGAACCAAAGCGTGCTGGTGGACTGTGGCATTTTTCAAGGTGACGACGCGGCGAAACACCCCAACCCCGAAATCGAGTTTTCGATCGAGGGCGTCGTCGCCATGTTGCTGACTCACGTTCACGCCGACCATGTTGGACGATTGCCGTATCTGATCGCGGCTGGTTTTGAGCAACCGATTTACTGCAGCATTCCAACGGCTCGTCTACTACCGCTCGTGATGGCGGACTCGCTTAAGATTGGTTTCACTCGCTCGCGAAATTTGATCAAGCGATTCCAAAGCAAGATCCAACAACTGATTCGTCCGCTGCCCTACAACGTTTGGCATGATGTTCCCGGCGGAATCAAGATTCGATTGCGAACGGCCGGTCACGTGTTGGGATCAACCTTGTTCGAGGTTGATTTGCCCGACGGCAAACGAGTTGTCTTTTCGGGCGACTTGGGGACGGGGAACGATCCGCTGTTACGCGATCCGGTGTCGCCCGAGCGTGCCGATTTGTTGGTTTTGGAAAGCACCTATGGCGACCGGCTTCACCCGTCGACATCGGATCGGCAACACACGCTGGAAACAATCTTGCGGCGCACCCTTGATG
>JBAUHR010000862.1:0-41649 GCA_049680385.1 Rubripirellula sp.
GAGCCAATCAATGTGACGGATGGGGGGGGTGGGGAATCAGATGATCCCGCATCCGACGTTTCAGAATCCGACGCATCAGAATCCGAAATACGGCAATCGGATGCAGATCAGGATACCAATAAAGAGGACGCCAATAGACTTGGTGTGTCTGTGCCCGATGCACCCACGGTGGCTGAAGACTCGCCTGTTGCCGAATCGCCCCGCCTGCGATTTCCTCGTTCACTTCCCGATGGCCGACCGATCTATCCGATTGGAATCTACCAATCGCAAATGGCCGAACTGATACCGGAAACCTATCGTCCAGTTTCGACCGAACGGCTAAAAGCGGCGATTGATCGAGTTTCGGAACAGTCGTCCGACACTCAAGACTGTCGCTTACGAGGTGGCGAATACTGGGTCAAACTACAAGACGACATGCTGGTCAGTGAACGCAGCTTCCTAGATCTTGAATCCAGCCGCGATGTCGTGATCCGGCGTTCGCTTGGCCGTGCGAATTTTGCACTGCGGCAACCAACGGCCCGAGGCACAACGCCCTCGAATCGACTGCCCCGTTTGGAATCCAGTTCCGATGGCAATCTGGTCGCCGTGTTCCAAGGTGGCAACGCCCACACAGCGAGAATCGAATTTCAGTGGAAACTGCATGGACGACCCTATGCGACCGGGCACGAGTTCACATTGCGAATGCCCCGTACTCCACAAACCCGGATCGTTTTTTCCGCGGCTCCGGGCATTCATGTCGAAGTCATGGATGGTGTCTTGCGTTCGCGTCCCGGACCGCCGAACGACGCGACCGACGCATCGACAGATCGTGATGCTCGGTGGTATGAAATCGAAGCTGGTGGACTGGACTCGGTGACGATTCGGACGACAAAGGAGAAGTCCCCAATCGCAGATTCGGCGTTCATCGTTCGCCGCTCGCTAATCCAATACGATATCGATCAAGGTGGACTTCGCTGGATCCAACGGATGTCGGTCCAGGTTCCTGTCGACCGACCGTTACCGTTGCTCAGTGTTTCCGATGCGACAGTGACGTCGATCAAATTGAACGCATCGGAGGTTCCGTTCAGAACCGAGTCGATCGATGACCGAACGGACCACATTCGGATTGACGTTCCAATCGATGCGATCAGTCCGCGATTGACGTCCACGACCATCATGATCACTGGCCAATCGGTTTGGAATGGCTGGTGCCACTTGCCGATCGCAAGCTGGATTGATGAATCGACCGGCGAATCAAACGGCAGTTCGATCATCTACGGTTCGGCGATGGATGAAGTCCAGATTGCCGTCGCACCACCGCTTGAAATCGTAGACTGGGAATTGCCTCCGATGTGGATTCAAGGCAAACCTCGGTCGATAGATGGCATCCGAATCCGCGACGCCTCGGGGCCTCCGCTGCGTTCGCTTGTGCAAGGTACTGCTGGCGCTGATTCAACAGTAACAGATGCGTCAGTTACTGATGCGCAGGCCGAAACATCAAAACAACTTGACTTGCATCCGACACCGCCTTGGTCGCGAGTCCGTTTCGCTCAGCGCCCACGAGTCGGCGGCACCAACACTTGGCTGCGAACGGAGGTCGGCAAGGGGACGGTCACGGCAAAGGCGAGGATCAACATCTTAGTGGACGCGGATCGACTAGAACCGATTCGGCTTCGCATCCAAGACGGTTTCAATATCGATTCGTTGGTGTTTGCAAATTCGGATCGCGTGATTGAGTCGCCGAATTCGCGCAGCGCGACTAACATGATCGTGCTTTGGCCCGAGTGGGAGGACACTCGGGCGAGTCGTCCAGCAACTGCTGGTGACGACAGCTTCGTCGATGACGGCAGTGCCTTGCCACCGGGATCGGCAGCACCCCGAATCGACGCCGTCAAATCAATGGCTCGGTCACGAGAGATCGTAATCGACATCACAGGGACTCGTGTGATCCCCGCGACTGGGCCGATTGTTGTAGTTCCCTATTGTTGGTTTGCTCGCGTCGATAGCGTTCACAGCCAGTTGTTTGCGTCGATTGTTCCGCCACCCGATCTCAACTGGGGCGGCGAGGCAGCGCTCACACGTGACCGAATTCGCGCAACTGACCTTACACCAGACCAGCTTGCGTTTCTTTCCGGTGGCGATCGACCAACCTTGTACTTTGCCCCCAAATTGGGACGGACGCCCGAAGTCTTGTTGGAAACGCCAAACGTAACCTTTAGCGTTTCGACGGTGCTTCGGATCGCACGCGAAGGCGACGAACTGGCCGAGCAACTGGTTATCGATATTGAATCGGCAGGCCAGCAATTGACCGAACTACAGGTCCAATCCGGTCCGCCGGACAGTCGACCACCGTACCAGTGGTCACTTAGCGGTGAGGATGGTGTCCAGTCGACCAGCCTGCCAGCGTCGGATGTCATCATCGGGGCGACTGAGGCAGATACCGTTGGCGAGGGCGGCACCTACACGATTGACGTTTCGGAACTGAATCTTCGCGGTCGTTCATTGATAGCACGCCGTCGGTACACGCCCGCCGGTGACATCGATTTGGAATTGCCGAGCGTTCCCGGCGCAGCATCGCAGCGCAGCGAGGTCCGGGTTGGGCGTGGTTTGGTGGTCAAACAAAAGAGTTCCTCGGTCCAGTTGGTGCCGTTGATAGATCCGCCTGAAACGTCCGCTGAACAAGACGAAGTCGTTGACGAAAGCGATCGATCATCCAGCCTAAAAAAAGTCGTCGACGGTTCAATAAACGGTTCAGCAACACACTCGACAACAAACTCGCCGACGCTCGATCGTTTTGTGATTCACCAGCGTTTGCGTTATGACGCCGTCGAACAGCCATCGATCGTTATTGCGAAAGCCGACGACGATGGCGCGGTCACGATCGTTTGGCGTGAAAGCGTTCGCATGACGGCATCCAGTCGTGGCGAAGATGACATCGAAGCGTTCTATGAAGTTTCGCCAGCCACACCGTTCATCATCCGCTACTCGCCCGAGTTGCAACTGATGTCAATCACGCGAGATGGTGAACCCATCGACGTCCTGTCAGTTCCGCGTCGCAGAATTGTGCTTGAACCAAGAGGGAAATCTGAAGTCATTCGAGTCGTTTGGAATCGCAGCCAGTTTGGCAAAGGATGGTTTCGTCATTGCAGGATGCCTCAGATCGACATCTCGGGCGTGGTGATGCGACGGGAATTCGAACTCGTTCCGGCCCCGGACACTTTTTCACCCGCAACGCTCTATCGCGATCATCGGCATAGCAGTTCCCTTGATGCCGTCGAATTGCTTCCGACCGAAACTGCCTTGTTGGTTCGCCGCAATATTGCCCTGGCACTCGGTTGGCTTGTCGCTCTACTAACGTTCGCGATTGGTTGGATGGTTGCGTCACGTTCACCTTTGATCGCCGCGATGATGGTGGCTGTCTTGACGGCGATGACACTGTTGTGGTGGACTTGGAAACTTGCCGTCATCGGGTGGTTGATTGTGCCAGTGGTCGCCGCCGCAATGTTGGCGACGGTACGATCCTGGAAAGGACACACCCGACGACCAGACGACGACAACACGCGGTCAATCGGAACGCTCCATCGGCGGTCAGTCGATGGATCGCACGAATTGTCATGGGCTGCGATCGTACGAATCTTGCTGCTAGCGGTTTTCTTGTCGGGAACGATGCAGTTGGTCGCATCCGCTCAAGACGGCCCACGTGCTAGCCTTTCGACTGCCTCACCTACCGAAACCGTTCTATCGCCAAATGATTTACCGGGCGATGGTCAAAGTCGTTCGGTTGCAGTGTTGGTTCCAATGGATGCCGATGGCCAAATCAGCGGCGACATTGTTTATTTACCAAAATCCGTCAACGAATGGCTGTTTCGGAAGGAAATCCCTGACCAGATCGTTCAGCCGTACTTTCAATCAGCTGACTACCAAGTCAGAGTCCGGGATGCCCGTCCAGGCGATGAAGTCGCTAGCGCGGGCGATTCCGGTTTCGGTGCCTTACCATCGTCGCTGGCACCGTTAGATTCCAGCACCGTCGGTCCGCGGACAGACTCGGCAAGTACCAGCGGTGTCTTCGATTCGAATGACTTTGACATTCGCACCGAACGTTCCGATTCCTTTGACGCCACTGCCACCGGATCCGATGCAATCGGTCGCAGCGGAGTTGGACGAAGCGAACTAGGACCAAGCGAACTAGGTCGTGGCGACGTTGCGGTGGCCCAGGATATTCGATCCCCCAACTTATACGGCCCCGAAACTAGCGTCGAAGCCGAGTACGTCATTCACTTGGCCAACAATCGTCGCAGCAGCAACCACGTTCGATTGCCAATTCCGTTTGCATCGGTGCGCCGCGTCGAATGGATTGACGATGTTGATCGGATTGTCCGATCGGTCGCTGATGCGAAAGGGCAACTGATCGTGCTGCTTCCCAAAGGCGACGTGTTTCGGTTACGAATCACGATGGTCCCGGACGTAAAACAATCCAGTCCTTGGAACAAACTGTACTTACCTGTACCTCCCATCGCTGCGTCAACGTTAGCGTTTGAATCGGAACAGAACATCGGCGCCGTACGACTTGGCGGACCGCAGGGGCGGTTGTTGCCAGAAACCGATCTTCGTCGCTGGACCACCGAACTCGGTCCAGTTGACGCACTGAATATCGAATACCGACATAGCGCCGCTGGCAGTGGTGTCGGCACTGAGCCACTGCGACGACGCTATTGGATCAACGCCGGAAAGACACAAACGGTGATCGAATGTGAAGTCGATCCGCCGACCGCGATTGCGGCGGGTGAAACGTTTCAGTTCGTCATTCGCGACGCCGAGATCCCTTGGGTGACATCCGCGAACTGGCAGTTGGCCGGGACCGAACTTTACAGCCCCACGCGGCGGTTGATGACAATGTCAGCCGTCAAAGACTCGCCCGGTCCAATTCGCTTGCTGTGGTCACGAGCGCGAACCACTCAAACCGCTGCAACCGATGCTGTGATTTTAGACGACGGCAACACGGTGGTATCCGGTGCATTGCCTGATGTCGATGTCACCGACGACTCACTGGCTAGGGTTCCAGGTTCTGCCGGGATTCAGTCTGGATCTGCAGCCGATCCCCTGCGCGATGGCGACTCGGAGTATTCGGTGTTCATCCCCGAAGTGATCGCGGCGGCACTCGGCGAGAACGCCCCCGCTTGGATCGCGTTTCACTGTGATCTGTCAATGCGTTTGGTTCCTTTTGATCGAGGGCTGACCGAACCATTATCCGTGGACCAATTCATGGCGGCATGGCCGGGATATCGCGGGTTAATCGATCGCGCCGTGGTTGCATTCGGATCGCTACCGCCCCCTCGTTTCCAGGACAACCGCGCAGCAATCGCCACTGCCACTCAACAGCATCGGTTGCACGTTTTACCCGACCGTTTGGAACTGCAATTCGAAGCGACCTTCGTACCGGACGATGAATCGACAACGGGGCGTTGGCTGTCGGTTCCGCAGTCCATGCAATTGATTCAGTTGTCGGTCGACAACGTCCCGATCGAACCTGCTCGAACTCGCAGCGACGGTAACTACAACTACGTGCTCGGCGACTTTACCAGCGACGAACCCGTCGTGATTCGTGCGACGACGGTACAGCCTCTGCCGCGTGATTTGAAATTCACGCCACCACGACTTCACTTGTCCGGGCGAATGCGTGTTTCGGATACCTACACGATCTCACGAGACGACTCGACGCAGTTGCGAGTGATCCAACCGGTACAATGGGAACCCATCGCGGCCAAGCCGCTTGCGACATCAGATTCGCTTGCTCATGGTTGGATTCCGTATTCAACTTACAGTGCAACCATCGACTCCTCGTCCGTATCCCCCGGCGATCTTGGCGGTGTCTTTCAAATCAAATCACAAAAGACTCGATTTGATTGCCGGCAACTGATCACTTTGACTCGTGACGAAGGTCGCTGGAAAACACAGACGCAGATAAAGTTCTCCGGCAATCGTTTTCCGGAATTCATCGATGTCGAAGTTCCCACGCGGTGGTGTGAATCGTTTGACGTCTCACCAACCACATCCTGGTCGCGTCAGCCCGCGACGGATCCAGCGCAACAGATCATTCGCATTCGCTGCGATCGCAACGACCTGAAAAAACAAACGCTGACAGTGTCTGGGCAATTGCAAAGCTCAGACGCTGGTCGTGTTGGAGTCCCCAGCGTGCGAGTTTTGGGGTTTGGCCAACGCAGGGTTCACATCAGCGTCCCTGACCGCTTGACCAACGAATCGATCCAGTGGCGAACCAGTGCGGTCGAAGCAGTGGCGCTACCCAGCGTATGGGCCGGCGCGGTCGAAACGACGTCGGAACGTTCGACCTACTTGGCCGCTAGCCGCGCGTGGTCGATGGACTTGGCTCCCTTGCCAACGATCGACACCGATGCAATCGCACTGACCCAGGACAACCAAGCTTTTGTTCAAAACGACGGAGTCCTTGTGGTCGCCCACTGGGACCTGTTCCCAGCCGGCCTTGAATCGATCCAGGTCGATTTGCCGATCGGCGCAAAATGCTTGGGTGGATGGAGTGCTGGACAGTCGATCGTGGTGCAGCCGGATGCCCCACCGGCCAGCGATGCGGTTACCCGTGATTCCACGTCCGGCGTGGTATCACCATCGACTTTCAAAAACAAACCGTCCGAACGATCCCGCACCAATTCCAGCGATCCGCAGAATCGGGTTCGCATGCCGCTATCGATCAGCCGCATGTCGCAATCGGTCGAATTGCTGATCCAAGTGCCCACGTCGGTTGCGAAGAAAGGTGACTACGTGCCACGTTTGGTTGACATTCCCGTCACCCAGAATTGGTTGTCGGTCTATCAACCGAGTGATCGGCATTTACAGTCTGCGACGTCTCGTGTTACCGGCCCAACCGTGATCGATTTGGCTCGACAACGAAGGGCAGTTGCGCTGGCTCGTTCGACCGTTGAGTCAGTCGAGTATGGTGTCGATACGATTGCCGAACGTCCGACCGAAGAAATCGCAGCATGGCTAGCGCCGTGGGCAGCCCGCTATGCTCGGCTGGCACGAATTGCTGGCCACAAACCCCGATTCGCCAGCAGCGATGAAGCGGCCGCTTCAAACGATCTGGCCCTGATTGGATCGAAATCCAGTTCGCAAGAGCCGGGTGACCAGGAGCCTTCGCCAACCAACCGATCTTCGCAACCGATCGCCGATTTTGCGTCGGTGACGACGCCCAACCTCGTTACGCAGTGGGAATTGTTGGATCAACGAATGGCGGACTACGTCAACCGTTATTTGAGCGACAAAACGCCCTCTGCGAAGTTGACCTTTGATGTTTCAGAACTGGACGGTTTCTTCGCCAGCGAAGTGATGTCTTTGTCGTCTGCAAACCAACCGCCCAGTTTGCAATCGGTTTCGACGAACGATCGTGGTTTGCGAAACCTGATCATGAACCTGCTGACGCTCGCATTGGTAACCGGCTTGTTGGTTTGCCTGCGTCCGATCCGCCGGTTCATCATGCCAGTTGTCGTTCACCCCGCTTTCTGGCTGGCGCTGATGGGAATATTCGGACTGTTTGTCGCCCCCGTTTCCGTGGCCATCGCTCTGCTGTTTGTCGCGATCGTGATGCCGGCGTTTCCAAGACCTACGTGAAGCCGCAGACGAGTCCATTGACGAATCGCCGGGCTCGTCCGCGCGCCATCGTGTTGATTTGCGAGGATGTGACTCACCGTGGCGTTGTTTTTGTGGCGTTGTTCTTATCGGCTCATTTGTCAGCGCATCATTCTCGAATGTGGCGGACCGTAGCCATCTGGCTGCGTAATTCCTATCATGCTTTCTAGCTGCCAACTTTCTTACGCTCATTGAATTCCGACGTCATGTTGAATCGCCTCTTTCGCCAGTCTGCCTGCTTAGTCCTTGCATCCTTTTTTGCGACGAATGCGATTGGACAAGAGCAATCGCCTGGACCCGCAAAGGCTGACGCGGCTGCTAGCGACTCACCCGGCGCGAACACGGACTTGGATTCCGCGGAAGTCGAGATCAATCAAGATTTGCGAGCCATCTTGGAACCGTTGTTCGAATCGATCAGCAAAGCCGACGTTTCTCGGGCCACCGTCGAAATGCTCTCGGATTCGGTGCTCAGCGGCCAAGTAGTCGAGTCAGAAACGTCAACCTTCCAAATCGCGTCGGCGAGTCCCAACAAGTTCACTGTCTATTTGAAGCAACCCGATCATCGGACGCGATTGTATTGTGACGGAAAACAGTTCGTCGCAGCGATGGCGCCGGACGCGTATTTTCGATTGCCCGAAGTGATCAAAATCCAGGATGCAGTTACCAACCTTCCAGTCCCGATGGGACCATACCCGGAACCGCTATTGGCACTGACCATGGCCGGTGCGGATCCGACGATCACGATCATTGCGGGAATGAAGTCAATCGATTTAGTCGATCGATTGCCGTTTCGCGAAAAAGTTCCCGCCGCTCATATCCGCGGCGAGCAAGCCGACGGTGTGAAATGGGATCTGTGGGTGACAGACGAAGATTCGCCTCGCCCTTTGCGTATGTTGATCGACATGACGCCAATGTTGGTTGCGTCGGACCAGGTTCACGTCCCCGAGGGTTTCTCGTTCCAGGTGCGATATGACTTCTTAACTTGGCGAGTGACGGGCGAAGTCGACGAGAGTCTCTTTGCGTTTGACCCGGCCAAGGAAGCGACCGAGTACGAATCGCTTGACGATTACTTTCAATCGATCGCCGGTGTAACTGGCGAACATCCGCTGCTAGGGAAGCCCGCCCCCAAGTTCACCACCGAAACGGCGGACGGAAAGAAGTTTGATTCCAAGAGTCTTGACGGGCGAGTTGTGGTGTTGGATTTCTGGGCGTCGTGGTGCACGCCGTGCTTGGCCGCTATGCCGGTCATCAAAAAGGTGGCGGACAACTTTGCCGATCAAGGCGTGATCTTTGTGGCCGTTAACACGGGCGAAGAACGCGAAGACGTGCAGGCGTTTTTGGACGAACGAAAACTGAAACTCAACGTGTTACTAGATCCCGATGGAAAGATCGCGGACGGTTTTTCGGTCGACGCAATCCCGCAAACGATCGTGATTGGTAAGAACGGTTTGGTCGAATCTGTCCACGTCGGATTCGATGGCAAAGAAGACCTCGAAAAACGTTTAACCGATGAATTAGAAGTCCTGGCGATCGGTGGCCAAATTGCTTCCGCGACCACACCCAAAGAATAAACGGTGCCTGCTTGGACCAAACCTACCTACGTCGCCCAGTCCAGGCCGGTTAGTTTCATCAATCGTTCTTCGAAATTGCCGATTAGCCCGCCCACCATCATCCAGTGGCTGCGGCACCGCAGTTCGATTTCCCCGTGTTTGTTGATGCGAAGGATCGAGTCACCACAGACACCTGCGTCGTGCAGTTCCCCTAAATCGACCTCGCCTTCATTGACCAAGTCAAGCAACGTCTTGCCGGTTATTTCAATGAAATGACGCTTCATTTGACGGTCTCTGAATTGATCATTTACGATTCGCCTGTCGAGGCGACACTCTGACACCGATTGTAGTTGCCCACTTAGAAAACCGAGCACAGAAAACTGCAGTTCTCTGTGCGGCGATCGTGCGTTAGCAATCACCACTCGGCCGCTGGTTTACATCTAGTTTATTGATGTTTTTGTTTGACAAACCGTTTTTTCCACCTCCTAAACCCCGAACGTTTGACCACTGATCCATTCTGAATCCTTTGCAGTCGTTATTCCGACGCGAAATGAGTCCGAACGTATCGCCGCTGCTATCGATTCGGCGATTGCGGCCGGCGCGGATGAGGTGATTGTGGCCGACTCAGGAAGCCAGGATGACACCGTCGAGCAGGCGACCCGGGCTGGTGCAAATACGATCGTTCGATCATTGCCCGGTCGTGGAACTCAGCAAAACTCGGGCGCGATGCTGGCGTCGGCCAGTTGGCTGTTGTTCCTGCACGCCGACAACCGACTTGCACCGGATAGTTTGACACAGATTTCAAATCACCCGAAAATCCAAAACGCGACCGCGCTCTGGGGCGCGTTTCAACATCAGATCGATTCGCCCAAACGGATCTACCGAGCAATCGAGTGGGGAAACGCGGCGCGAGTCCGTTGGCGATCCGTTGCGTTCGGTGACCAAGGTATCTTCGTCCGCCGTGACGTCTTCAAACGAATCGGAGGCTTCGACGATATCCCGTTGATGGAAGACGTCCGAATTTCGCGCAAGCTAAGAAAGCAATCTAAGCCGCTGCTGCTGCCCGGCCCCTTACAAATCAGTTCACGTCGCTGGGAACACAACGGCCCCATTCGTCAGACCTTGATCAACTGGCGTCTTCAACTCGCACATGCCGTCGGCACCCGCCCCGAGGAACTCGCCCGACGTTATGAGAGTCGTTAGGGGAGTTGGGACGCAAGGAGTTGGGAGACTAAGGAGTTGGGAGTTGTCACTTTCATTCTCCCGCCGGGAGAGTCGAGCCTAAGCGAGGAGAGGGCGTCCGCGGGTTGAAGCCCCACCCGGCCTCTACCGCGTCCGACCTCCCCGCAGGGAGGTGAAAGTTATATCGAAACCAAAGCCCGGGCATCGTGCAGTCTTCACGTTTGACCAAACCGCGATCGCTCGCTCTTATTTTTACTTCTTCTTTTGCGCCACCAAACGCTTGACCGTTGACGCCAAGTGTTGGCCGGTAAAATCAAGTTCGGCCACTCGCCCGTCGCCATCCAAGATCGCGACGAACGGCATCGAGACCAAACCGAACTGCGCCGCCACTGGATTGGCCACTTTTTCGTTTGCCGAAGAATCCGCTCGGTAGCTGGGGAATCCAAGCGGGTTGTCGCGCAGGAACTGATCCAGTTCGGCGCCCGCCACATCCAAGTTCATGCCGACAATCGCAACGTCGTCCGGATTCGCTTCCTCTAATTCTTGCAGCATCGGCACAACCTGTAGCGATTCTGGAAAACTGGTCGCCCAGAAAGGCATCAGCACGACTTTGCCGCGGTAATCCAGAATGCTGAGCGGTGAATCATCGACTGACGGCAACGCCGGATCAAACACGCGGCCGACCACTTTTTCTCGCGCCTGCTTTGCACGAACCGCCAAATCCACTTCCCGGCCCGTCGCCGATTGCGGATCGGCAAACCGGCGTTTTAAGACGTCATATGTCGCCGCCGCCATTGCGTCCAATCTAGCCGCTTCGAATTCAAGTGCCGCACCAGCCAAGTACTGCACCGTCTGCAAATCAGCCGATTCGTCGATCAACATTTCTGCCGATTCCGCCCACGCAGCGGGTGTCACCGTTTGGGAGCCCTCGCCCGTGACTTTGCCCACGCCCGTGACGTCGCCGCCGTCCGCCGTTTCCGAACTGGCCGCGATTTGTTCACGCAGTCGTTCGATACCGTCGAATTTGACATTGCCAGCCACCTGAGCCGCCATGGCGGCGATCGAGGCGTCGGGGGAATCAGCGAACAGATCAATGATCGTGTCGCGTACCTTCTTTGCTTCGGCATCTTGCCCGTACCGAGCCAGCATGTCCCGAGCCTGGCCCATCACCATCATCGCCGGCACGTCGTCCGCCGCGGTCGCCTTGGCCATCGCGTCGACGTGTCCGACAATTTGAGCGGCCGCGCCCTTTTGGCCGTTCTGCAGGTTCTCGATCGCGAACCCGATCAGCACCAGTCGGCTGTCTGACGCCAACCGTGGGTCGGGCGACGACAACTTTTCGGTCGCCAATTTTTCGAGTTTCTCGGCCGACTTCAAATCGCCCAGCGCCGCCATATGCGAAAGGGCCTGCAGTTCGCCACGAGCACCCTCGGATGCCATCGCGGGTGTCGCCGCCGGATCAACCGCCAATCGCTGTGAAGCTTCTAATTTCATCTTGATAATCTGCAGCAACATTTGCCGAGCCTTGGCGGGATCGCTGATTCCCGATTGGCCCGAAGCGATGATTTGCATGTCACGGTCCGCGCCCGCCAAAAATTCGACCAACTGGTCCGGCGTCAGCCCGGCTCGCAGCGGTCGTTCGGCAAGCTCGCCATCCGCAGCCATTGACCCGTCATCGATCGGCAAACCAGCCGGCGGCGCGACCGCTTCGGCCGCCGGTTCCTTGATCGTCAACATGGGCGGATCCACGGGGGCGGTTGCCGGCACTTCCGCGGATGCATCTTCGTTCGCAGGCGCCACCCGGTCAGTCTCGGCAATCGGCCGAGCTGGCTGAGGTGACGGAGCATCGATTTTTCGATCGCTCAGCGACGCCAGATCAGGTGCCGGCGGCAACTGTGTCTGCTGATCAGATTCACCTTCGGTCGCCGCATACGCCGGCGTCGTCGAGGGTTCGGGCGATGAGGGTTCGGGTGATTTCGAGCAGCCGCCGATGGCAACCATCGCAAACGAAACACCACCCAGGCCAAGCACACGCCACATCCGTCGATTCATCATCGGAAATTTCCCAACCTCAAAAAAACAAACTCGACCATCACGCAGCGATGCCCGCAAAGATAACAAGGCAGATGATAGAGCAACCACGAGCCAGCGGTCAGGGAGCAACGAAAGAGGCCCCTCTGTTTGTTGATCGCCGATCCCCAGTCCGTGCACCCGCGCGGATGGGTGAATCGATCTGATCTTGCTTCGAGTTTCCCATTGCCGGTATAGCCACAGTGAATCTTATCTGTGGAGCCGATCCGACGGGAACCAAAACGATGCGCCGCCTAGCCATTTTCCTAATTCTGAGCACGATCTCTAGCCTTGGTTTTGCGCAGGGCGGCATGGGGTTGCCAGGTGGCACAAACACCGCGGTTCCACGAATCAGCGACACTCCGCCGAGCATGCAAAACCCCGCCGCCAAACGGTTGCCGGGCAACGCTTTTGGCGGTTCGGGCGCATCCGCTCCCAATTCGTTTGGCGTCGTTTCAAACGGCGGTAAACTGCCTCGCACCGCTGGCCAAGAACACCGCGTCTACGATTTGCGGCCGTACTGTGGTTATTTGACCAAGCACGACCATCCCGAACAGGCGATCATCGACTGGGTGCTTCGCGAAACGGGCACCGACGTTTGGTTCACGGCACCATTTGGGTTCATGAGCGCCGATCGCGAATCGCTTTCCGTCTATCACACTCGCGAGATGCACGAAGTCATTGCCGGCGTCGTCGATCGATTTGTCGCCGGCGAAAAAGAGCCACAAGTTTTGCACCTTCGCGTCTTGACGGTCGGCAACGCGAACTGGCGCAGCCGCGCTCATACGTTGATGCAACACGTCAGCGTCGACTCGCCCGGCGTGCAAGCGTGGTTGCTAAGCAAAGAGAACGCAGCATTGGTGCTGAACATGCTTCGCCAACGCACCGACACTCGCCAAGTTCAGGACCTGAACATTGTCACATACAACGGCCAAACCGAAACGCTGGCCAGCACACGCGGTCGCAATTATGTCCGCAATATCCGGCCAGCCCCACAGGCATGGCCGCCGTACGAACCGGAAACCGGCGAAGTTCAAGAAGGTTACCGACTGTCGCTCAGCCCGCTGCTGAGCACCGATGGACGCGCGATCGATTGCATGATCAAAGCCGAAATCGACCAGGTGGACAAACTGAACCACGTCGATCTGGAACTGCCGCTGCCCAACAACCAAGTCCACCGTGCCCGCATCGACGTTCCGCAGGTTGTCAGTTGGCGTTTGCACGAACGATTCCGCTGGCCATCGGACATGGTGCTGTTGCTGTCGTGCGGCGTCATCGCCAGCCCCGAACGGGCCCAATCGGCGGTTCCGATGCTGAACATGAGTGCCTTCACGGGCTCGACCGCGGGCCGAGCCGACGCGTTGATGTTCATTCAATTTAGCGGCGACGCATCTGAAAACCTATCGTCGACGCTGGCCCCATCGACTACCGTTCCTCAAGTCGCAACCCAGCCAGGCGGAGCCAACCGAGGCCGCTACTAATCGTCCGAGTCAGCTTGTTTTTGGGGAAGGCCGGTTTCCGCAGGCCACTCGAATCAGCGGTTTGGCCGGTGGGAACCGGCCCTGCTTCGATCTGCTTACCCGAAATTTGAGTTGACACCGAATACGAGGGCCGCATGGTCGATCGGCCGTTTGCCGTTTAGAATGCCGGGCCACACAGGTCCGTCCGTCTCGCTTTCACGTCGCAATCGTCCATGGCAAACCCTTCGTCTCGCCGCGTCGTCATCACTGGTCTTGGTGTTGTCAGCCCGCTGGGAAATGACCCAGACTCTGTCATCACTGCGTTGCGAGACGGCAGCAGCGGAATCCGCCCGTTGACCCAGGTCCCGCAGGGCGTTCTGTGCATCGACCATGGCGCCGAAGCCATCGGGTTCACCGGCGATATCTCGGATTACGGTCCGATGGAAAAAACGCTCGCCCGCACGATCAAAAAGGGCAGCAAAGTGATGTGCCGCGAGATCGAAATGGGGGTCGCGGTGGCCCAACTTGCCATCGGCGACGCTGGCATCACCGAAGACAACCGTGACCGCGACCGAACCGGCGTGCTGTACGGATGCGACTACATCATGTCGCTGCCCGAGGAGTTCGCTGCCGGCATCAAGAAATGCTTGGACGAGGACGGCAATTTCCAGTTTGAAAAATGGGGCCAAACGGGCAAACCCGAAGTCAGCCCGCTGTGGTTGCTGAAGTACCTGCCCAACATGCCGGCCAGCCATATCGCGATCTACAACGATCTGCGCGGCCCCAACAATTCAATCACCGTTCGCGAAGCCTCCGCTGGTGCGGCGATCGCAGAAGCCTTTTCGACGATCCAGCGCGGTCACGCCGACGCTTTGGTGGTCGGATCGACGGGTTCGCGAATCCACGCGCTGCGAACTCTGCACGCATCACTGCAAGAAAAACTAGCCGCCGACCAAACGGACCCCACCACGATGTCTCGTCCGTTCGACCAGTCTCGCGACGGCAGCGTGGTGGGCGAAGGTGCGGGGGCCTTGGTTTGCGAGTCGCTAGAGCACGCCGAAAAACGCGGCGCGACGATCCTTGGCGAAATCGTCGGGTACGCCAGCAGCGCGGTCGGGCCGTCGGCCGGCTTCGAGAATTCGTTCTTAAAGCAAGCCATCGCCAACGTTTTGCGAGGCGCACTTGGTGATGCCGATCCCAAATCGATTGGACACATCCACGCTCACGGACTCGCCACGGTCGAGTGCGATCGGCAAGAAGCCGAAGCCATCGCGGAAGTCTTCGGCAGCCCCAACGATCAACCGCCGGTCACTACGGCCAAGGGACACATGGGCAACTTGGGCGCCGGTGGCGGAATGGTTGAAGTCATCGCCAGCTTGAAGGCACTGGGCGAAAACCTATTCCCGATCCGCAATTTGGCCAACCTCGATGCGGCTTGCCCGATCAACGCCTGTGTCGACACTGTGACGCCGGCAGGAACCAGCTTCATCAGCGTCAACGTAACGCCGCAAGGACAAGCGTCGGCAACTCGAATTGCCTTGCTGTAGAAACACGCACCTCGCCTGCGGCGTGCTTTTCTAGATAACACCCGCCAGAGAGGCAGGTGGTGACGATAACACTCAGTTAAACCGACAACCGTCTAGACCGACAAACCGTCACGGCTTGCATTACGAGTTCGTCCAGGAACCGGTGTGGCGTTCAAGTACGACGCGGTCATTGGCCGTGGTGTCGGCGGTTGAACAGGTCCGGACTAAAGGGATCGCTAACCACTGGCATGCGGCTTGGTGTCGTCGCATTCTCGACTGATTCCGCGGCCGGGCTGAGTTCGGGCCGAGCCACTTCCGCGGCGGAATGAACCGGGCGTTCAGCAACGTAGGCGGCTGGATTTGATTGTGCCGCAGGGCTAAGCAGCGGTCCTAAATCTGGACCAGAACCCTCGTCAGCAACTTCAAACGCAGCCTTGATTTCGACCGATTCGTTTTGGCTTTTTCCAACCACGGTCAGCCACAGTGTCAGCGCCTCGATCGACTTTGCGTGACGCAGGTCAAGCGGTGCGGCGGTGTCACCGTGTGGCGAGACAGCTTTCTGTAGCAGCATGCTGTTGGCTGGAGTCTGGTTGTCGATAAACGCAAGTGATGCGGCCAAGTTCTCGCGTGTCATTCGTGACGATGCGCGCGCGCCCAAACCGGGGACCATCATCGACCAAGGGCGACCTGAGGTGTGATCGTGACACGATCCGCACCGATTCAGCAGGGTTGGCTGAACGTTGGCAGCGAAAAACTGCAACATCGCCAGATCAACACCGCTCATGGCCGCAGCGGTGTCTTGATAATCGACCTGCTCGACTTGTTCGCTGGACTGAGTGTCGTACTGAATCACGGGCGCCGAACGCGGATTGGGCGAGTGGGCTCGATCGATTTGTGCCTGAATCGAGGCGGCCTGCCGATTGGTGGGATCGATCGCGCGAGCAGCATCGAGTTCGATCGCCGCTTCGGCGAACAAGTCGTAGCGAACACACCACCGAGCGTCGTCCAAGTGCGTCGGCAAATCGGATCGGTGTCGATGGTCAACGCGGTACCGGTACAGATCTCGCAACGACGGTGCCCAACAGGCAACTTGCTGTCGCGGCAACTGCAGTTCGGCATCTTGGCCGCCACGAACGACCACAAACTGGCCAACCTGGTGAGCCTGGCCAAACAAGACGTTGTCGTTACGAAGCAGCACACACGCGCGATCAACGTCTGGCGCAGCAGCAGCGGTGGACTGTAATTCGGGCTGGATCAGCGGAGATTGCGCAGAAACCAATGCACTCGGACCGAGCACAATCGCAATCAATGCCGCTTTTTGGATACTTGATTTCGCCATAGTAATGGCGGAGGTACCAACATTGATGGGTTTGCGTCAATGCGACTCAACTGGAACGATAGCAAAACGCAGTGCATCACCATCCGCCTGGCGGATGAACTGCCAAATGGGAACGCCGGAGACCTGGTCCAACGTTAGACTACGACAAATGAATCAAGCCGTGATCTCAACCGAAGCGCAAGCGTCAGCCACCCCCACGACAACACCGGAACGCTTGTTTGGGCTGGATGTGCTGCGAGGATTTGCACTCTGCGGCGTCTCGCTCGTCAATGCGTGGCTGTCGGCTCGGCCGATGTCCGAAGCATTCGCGTTCCCAAAACCAGACACCGGAACAAGTAGCTGGCTGGACGCAGTAGCCTGGAGCGTGTTCGACGGATTATTGGTTACGAAATTTGTCACCCTCTTTTCGCTGCTGTTCGGGATAGGGCTGGTTCTGCAAAACCAGCGCGCGGAAGCGAATGGACTGCCATTTTCGAAAATCTATCGTCGGCGACTCGCCATCCTCGCTGGCCTTGGAATCGTCCATGGCTTTGTCTTATTCGAAGGCGACATTCTGTTTCTTTACGCCATCGTCGGCGCCATCTTGTTCGGCTTCCGAAATCAATCACCGCAGGTGTTGCTGTGGCTATCGGCAATCCCATTTACGATCGGCGTGATCCTGTCATTGCTGTGGGCGGGGTTCGATCTTGAAAATCTGTTGATGTCAGCAAAAATCGACGCTGGGGAGATCGAAAGCCCGAGGCCTCAGACCGTGCTAGAAGTTCTGATGATCCGGCCAGTCGACTTCATTGGCTGGCTGGTGGTTTCTAGTTTCATGTCGTTCAATTGGCGAGTCGTTTCGTTCTTCTTTCTCGGTGCCGCGATCATGAAGAACGGTTGGATCCGGCCGCATCACGTCGAACGACAGAGGCGAGCGGCGGTGATTGGCTTGGCGGTGGGACTGAGTATCGAACTGGTTGGCGTCTGGCTAGCCACGTTCGATGAACCATCGCTTGGAATACGTTTGGGCCGAGCACTGTGCGACGAATTCGGTTCGATCATCCTTAGCGTCGGCTACGCCGGCAGCATCTTGTGGTTCGTTCACGCAGGACATTTACAGTCGCGTTTCCTTCAACCACTTTCCCGCGGACTTGCGGCAGTCGGACGCACCGCTCTGACTAACTACTTGCTTCAATCGGTGGTCATGAACATCGTCTTCATGGATTTTCTGTTGGGCTATTACAATCGGCTATCACCCATCGAAGTGCTGATCGTGTTCACTACCTTGTTCGCCATCCAGATCATCGCCAGCACTGCTTGGTTGAACCGTTTCAAGATGGGGCCAGTCGAATGGTTTTGGCGCACACTCACCTACCGAGGGATCCCGTCCGCGAAAGCCAGGTGATCGGTTCGCGCCGACGCCACGGGCCGACTCGACAATCGCTCAGGAAAACTCAGATCGAGAAGCTGGGCATCGACGAGCCCGCAGCCAACTCACTTGGAAGAACTGGATGGCCCTGGTTCTTAGCTGCTAACCGGGCCGAGACCTTCGGGCAGAATGCCGTCAGCGACTTCGTCTTCCCACTCGTCCATCAACGGCCATCCTTCGGCAAGCGTGCCGAAGTCCGCCATTTTCAAATAACCCTTCACGCGGTCGATCGTACGATTCATGAATTCAGGATCGTTCGCAAAGATGGGACCGTGACTTGGCGCCAGCCATTTGACGCCGCTGTCGCGAATCCGCTCAAGCGATTTGACAAAGGCTTTGATGTCACTGCCATGGTGCGCGTCGATCGCTCCGATGCATCCGTCGCGATAAATGTTGTCGCCGCTCAATAACACATCACCCATGCGAAACGCCAACTGGCTGTCGGTGTGCCCCGGAGTGTGCCAGACTTCGATTTCGAGCGAGCCGACCTTGATGATGTCGCCGTCATTGACTTGATGTTCGATTTCGACCGGCGGCATTTCCAGTTTCAAATTCTGAGCCGTGATTTCGGCCAAGGTGATCAGCGTGTCGCCGGTCCGCAGCGGCTCGACCGCTTTCGGGTGCGCCGTCACAGATGTCTTCAGCAACGCTTTTGCTTTTGCCAGTCCTTGGATGTGATCGACGTCGGCATGAGTCGCCACTAACGTCTTGCAGCGAGAGAGTGGGAAGTCAAGCTGGCGGATGATCTCGACAAAATTGTCGACGGTTTCTTCGTATCCGATGTCGATCAACAACCATTCATCAGCGTCGTAGACCAAGTAGACGTTGCATCCCAACACTTCCCCGGCTTGGAAATTCAGTTCGATGACGCCAGGAAAAATGGGTTTGCGAGTCAACATATTGGGCGATCGTCACGAAACAGGAGAAGAGAATAGTTCAGCCGGCGAGGCATTGTAGGAAGTTGACAGGCACAACGAGAACCCGACTCTAAATTGTCGTTCTAGGTCAGAATCTCAGTCAAAACAGATCCGCTAGTCCCTCGCGGTAGGTCGGGAAGGTCAACCTTGGCAGCAATTCGGACTTCAGCCGCCGATTCCAGATGCGTTTATTGCTGTCGGATCGCATCCTCGGCGACGCGTCGGGCGGAGGGCTGGTGAATGTTGGTGCCGCGGAACCGACCTGGGCCGCAATTTGAAGGTAAAAATCCGACCGTTTGACCGGCTTGTCGTCGCTGACCAGATACAACCGCCTGCTTCCAGGCTGCCAACTGGCTATCACCGCCGCCGCGCCGTCATGAACGTGAATCAAGTTCAAGTGTCCATCGCCAGGCATCGGAATCGGACGGCCGGCGATCACATCCGCCGATCGAGGCACCCGGCCAGGGCCATAGATGCCGGAAAAACGCAATATCGTCCAAGG
This sequence comes from Rubripirellula sp., assembly GCA_049680385.1. Taxonomy (GTDB): domain Bacteria; phylum Planctomycetota; class Planctomycetia; order Pirellulales; family Pirellulaceae; genus Rubripirellula. The sequence continues at coordinate 19,593 of JBAUHR010000862.1, forward strand.
CGAGCTGGGACGCATGCGATGCAACAACGACTCCGCCTGTAAATGGACACGCCCCCCCTCGCGGCTGGGCCATGCCGGTGACGTTTCGTCGACCCAGCGGCCGTCGGTTTGGTGGTAAACCCCAGTGGTGCTGATGTAGCAAACGTCTGTTTCGGCCGGCAAAACGCTTAGCAAATTCGCGAAACCACCGACCTGCGAGTCATATCGTGACATCCCGCTCGACGCGTCGTAACTGACCGCCACCAGGACTCGGTCGACCTTGGGCAGGTCCGACAACGTCCGCCGATCGGTCCAGTCCATTTGCACAGGGCGGACGGATGTGCCCCTCATTGCGTTGATTTTGTGCTTTTTTCGCGACGTTGCCCAAACTTGGTCGCCCGACTCGGCCGCCATCTGAGCCACTTTCTTACCCAGAAATCCGTGGCCGACGATCAGTGTTCGTTTCGAGGAAGTCGGTTTCATGGAAGTCCGGGGGGGTTGAGCAGAATATTACGGGGCATGATTCTTGGCACCCTTTTTTCCAAGTGGCGGGTACCGAGTACAATTTGCAATCAGGATACAATGAGGCGAACCCGCCCGGCACTTCAGATTTCCGAGAGTATTCTTGCGTCTACTACGTCCAACACGATCGACGGTCCGAGTTTACGCTGCGGCGAACGTCTCGCAGCTTTTCGCAGCGGCTTGCTTGCGTACGCCGCAAAGCAGTGCGGCTTGGCACTGGGGCGTCGCGATCATGATCAGTGTTATCGGCTTGTCGCCCGCTGCCGCCCAGACGACCTTTGCTCCGCCGTCACCTGCCCCATCGATAGGAATTTCGGACGCATACCCGCCTGGTTACGGGAACCAACCGTTGCCATCGCCAAACAACGGCTTTGATCAGCGGAATTACTCGTCACCAGCACCCTCGTCGCTAGGATCCGCTTCACCAGCACCCTCGTCGAACTCCACCTCGGGAGGCACGCTAGTGTCAGTCCCGAGCGAACTGCAATCACTGCTAAGTTTGGGCGGCGTTCCAACCAGCGTCGCTCAGTTGCGTTTGATGGAAGCTCAACAGACCAAAGTATCCAAACTTGCGGACTCGTGTACCGTCAGCGTCCAGATTGGACCGGCACAGGGGTGCGGTGTCATCATCACCGAAAGTGGTTTTGTACTGACTGCGGCCCACGTTGCGATGCGTCCGGGCAAGTTGGCAATGGTGACATTGTCGGATGGACGAACCGTTCGCGCCACCACGCTTGGCATGAACCGCAACGTCGATGCCGGACTGATGAAAATCGAACTGAACCAAAACGGTGGCCGCCCTTGGCCACACGCCTCACTGGGAACCAGCAAAGACTTGGTCGCCGGCATGTGGTGCATCGCGACCGGACACCCAGGCGGCTACGACCCGAACCGCAGCACGGTAACGCGAGTCGGCCGAATTCTGCGAGTTCGTGAGGGCGCGATTGAAACCGATTGCGCATTGATCGGCGGGGATAGCGGCGGTCCCCTGTTTGACCTCAGCGGCCGATTGATTGCGGTACACAGCCGGATCGGAAACGATGTCGCCGAAAACCTTCACGTTCCAGTCGACTTCTACGGCACGTCGTGGGATCGAATGCGTCAGAACGATGCTTGGGGTTTCTTGCCCGGGTTCCGTCCCGTCTTGGGCGTTACGGGCAGCCCCAGCCTGAAGCGAGCGGTCATCGAAATTGTTCGCACCGGATCACCTGCCGAAGAAGCCGGTATGCAGGTGGGTGACATTATCGAACAGTTCGGTGATGTCGTCATCAGTGATTTTGCTTCCTTAAAAACGGCGGTCGCTGACACGATGCCAGGTGAGCGAGTGTCCGTTTGGTTGAATCGTTCAAACGATCGAATACGAGTGAGTGTAGAGGTCGGTCGTGCCGACTAGATCCATCGGACTTCGCATCAGTCAGAGGACGATTTTGTCTATGAAAACATTAGCAATCATGAATCTCGTATCGAATCGCAGTCGTCGTTGGATAATTTCGCCGTTGCTTATCCTGGCGACGTCAATCCTTGCAACGTCCGTGACGCCCTTAACGGCCAGCGCTGATGAACGTCGCGACAATTCCGAAATGACGCGGCTGATTCGTCCGATCTCGGATTCAGTCCAATACTCGGTCGCCCAAGTTCTAAGCGGCGGACGCCCGGTAGCGCTAGCGACGATCGTTTCCTCGGACGGCTATTTGCTGACCAAGCGAAGCGAACTGAGTGGTGACCCGATCCGCATTCGACTGTACGACGGACGTTTGTATCCTGCCCGCGTCGCGGCCGTTCGTCGTCGCAACGACTTGGCCCTGCTTCGCATCGACGCGCCGATCAAGTTGACGCCGCTAAAGATGGAAGACTACTTGCCGCCTGTGGCTAGTTTTCTGATCAGCCCGGGCCGAACGGGGCGCCCCGTTGGGATTGGGGTCCTTGGCGTTCAACCGCGAAAAATCGAACACAAGGGTCGGCTAGGCGTATTGCTGGTTGACAACGCAGACGGCCGCGCTCTAGTCGACGAAGTCCATCCGAACAGCGGTGCAGATTCCGCAGGGGTCGCTCGTGGTGACTTGATTGTCGCGATCAACGGTCATCGCGAAGTCAGCAAGAACAGTGTGATGGAAACCTTGCGCGGCATGTTCCCAGGCGAAGACGTGCGTCTAACGATCTTGCGCCCCGGCAAGACACAAGGACTCGAAACCATGGAAATGGACGCCCGCATTCGCGACCTGAACATGATGCGAGAATCCGAGAATGATTCGCGAGTCAACGGTCCGCGCAATGACCGACTCAGCGGTTTCGATCGTGTGATCCAGCACGACACAGTGTTGGATCCGGACGAGTGCGGCGGTCCGATCCTGGACACATCGGGACGAGTGATCGGCATCAACATTGCCCGTGCCGGACGAGTGGTCAGTTATGCACTGCCATCGTCACTGGTCATGACCGAACTGGCCAGCATGCTGCAAGAAGCACGGCGTGCTGAATGAAGTTCGGTAACCGTCACCGATCACAGGATCTTTTGCAGAATCGCCAAGTCGACCCACTGATTGTTCAGGTTGCCGATCTCTTTCTGAACGCCGACCAATTCATATCCGTGGCGATAGTGGAACGCCAAACTGCGCTGGTTCGCCGCGATCACACGCGACATCAGATGGTGAACTTGACCCTCGCGACAACGTTGCTCGACTTCAACAATCAACGAATCGGCGACACCCTTTCCGATCGATTCGGGCAATAGATAGATCGCCCATTCAAGGCTCATGCGAAATCCGTAGCGCATGCTGAACTGACGCGCCGATGCCCAACCGAGCATCCGTTCGCCATCAACGCAAACCACCCAGGTCTCGGGCGATTCGATCAGCAACAGATCGCTGACCTGCGCGACGGTCCACGGCAACACGTCGAAAGTCGCACCACCGGCGAGTACATGATGATTGTAGATCTCGGCGATCGCCTCCGCATCGGCGGTCGCTGCCGCCCGAACGATCCGCCCATCCGACTGGCCGACGCTTGATTGCGAATTGCTTACTGAGTCATGCACGTGGGGGATTCCTTGCCCGTTTGATTCCATAGCCAACGAATTTCCTTTTCGATCAACGCCTCTTGATCCGGCGACGCGATACCCGCGTGTTTCAGACCGGAAAGCTTGACGACTCGCCGATCACCGCCGTAGCAATCGATCAGCTCATCTTGGATCGACGGCGGAACCAGTTCGTCTTTTCCTGATTGCATAAAAACGGCGGGCAAGGAAACCAACGGCGCCGTTTTCATCGCATTCATCTCGTCACCAAGACTTTCCGCAATCGGCCGCACCCGTTGCCCCAGTGGATATTGGCCAGCGATCCGCATTACCACCGGAATCAGCGGTGGCGGGTTCCGCAAGACCAAACCGCCTGACACGTCACCGCGCTCCATCGTCGCAGCGACATGTAGCGCAACGTTGCACCCGAGTGAATTGCCACACAACCAGATTGCTCGCGGGTCTGCGTTTCGGGATGCGTAGCCGGCTTGAACAACGTTGCGAAAGAACTGCCGACTGGCGATTGCGATCGACTGTAAACTGGCTCGTCCTTCGCTGCGACCGTACCCTGGCGGGTTCCAGGTCCAAACTTCGCCACGCACACCGTCCAGCATCGAAACCGGCGCCATCGACGACCGTTCGGCACGACCGGCCGTGCCGGGAAACTTCACAACCAACAAATCGGCTGGGCCGTCGTCGTCAAAGTTTCGCTGCACGAAACACTCCAGCGATCGACCGCAAACGTCCATCATCACACGAGTCTGCACGCCATGCGGAATGTGTGCTCGCGACGGGCGCAGCACCATCCGATCAAGCAGATAACGGCGAAACGATTGAAGCGGTTTGCCCATAGTCGGACCCGAAAGCCATTCGTGCCTTTTGCGCGGTGAAAACAGGCTAGCAGCCTGTGCTACGACCGCTCGCCTTCAGTGAACGCGTTGTCCAGGCTTGGCACCATCATCGATACCCAGCACGAAGACTTCGGCACCACCTGGGCCTGATGCCGTGACCATGCCTTCACTTAGTCCGAAACGCATTTTACGTGGCTTCAAGTTAGCGACCATCACGACCAACCGGCCGACCAGGGCTTCGGGTTCGTAGGCGGCTTTGATGCCCGCAAAGACCTGACGACGCTCGTCGCCACCTAGGCTTAGCGTCAACTTCAACAACTTGTTCGCTTCTGGCACATGCTCAGCCGCGATCACGCGCGCGACTCGCAAATCGACCTTCGTGAAATCATCGATCGTGATTTCATCGGCAAGCGGTTCGTCCTTTAGCGGTTGATCGCTGTCGTTGTACTGCGCGGCGGCGTCCGCGATCGCATCACCAGCGGCGTCGGCATCAGCAACTTCTTTACTTTCGTCAATCATCTTTTGTAGTTCCTCGGGGTTGAGTCGGTCTAACATGCGTTCAAATTTCGCGACGGCTGTTCCCAACAGCGGTGTCTTGCTTTGGTCCCAGTGCGTGATCGTATCGCCCAGCAAGCGTTCGCACTGGCCGGCTAGTTCAGGCAGGACGGGTGCCAAATAAATCGCCAATTGTCGGAACAGATTCAGCGCGATCGTGCAGACGTCTCGCAGTTCGCCTTCACGAGCCGGGTCTTTCTTCATTTCCCAAGGCTTGGCGTGTTCAACGAACGGGTTCGCAGCGTCGGCCAGTTCCATGATCTTCCGCATTGCACGGCTGAAGTCACCCGCTTCGTAAGCAGCCGCGATTTCGTCGCCCGCTTCGGCAGCGTTCTTGAACAGCCCGCCATCGTCTGGATACGTATCTGCCAATCCGGTTTGACCGGCGAACTTGCCCACTCGGCTGGCCAAGTTGACCACCTTGCCGACCAAGTCGCTGTTCACCTTGTCAGCAAACTCTTCGATGCCCAAATCCAAGTCTTCCACGCGAGTCGAAAGCTTAGTCGCGTAAAAGTAACGCAGGTACGACGGGTGGGCGTATTTTAAATAGCTTTCGGCCGACACAAGCGTTCCGTCACGCTTGGACATTTTCTTGCCATCGACGTTTAAAAATCCGTGGATGTGAACCTTCGTTGGCAAACTGAATCCGGCTGTCTTCAACATGCCCGGCCAAAACAGCGTATGGAAGTACGTGATGTCCTTGCCGATGAAGTGGTGGATCTCGCAGTCATCGCTCTTCCACCAATCGGCCAGTTTCTCGTTGTTGGCCTCGCACCACTGGGCCGTGCTGGCGATGTAGCCAATCGGCGCGTCGAACCAAACGTACCAATAATTGCCGGGCGCATCAGGGATTTCAAAACCAAAGTACGGTGCCGGACGGCTGATGTCCCAGTCACGCAGCGCATCTGCCAGGAAGTGGCCCTTCAAATAGTTGGCAATCTCACTCTGCAACGCGTCACCGTTCTCAACCCAGTCGGCCAAGAAATCATGCAGTTTTTCAAGTTCGACAAACAAGTGATTCGCCGCCTTCAACACCGGCGTCGCGCCACTGAGCGTACTCTTGGGATCGATCAGATCGGTTGGTGCATAGGTATGGCCATTGTTGCAGTTGTCGCCTGCTTGGTCGGTCAAACCACACTGCGGGCAGGTGCCGCGGACGAAGCGATCGGCCAAGAACGTTTCGGCTTCGGGGTCAAACAGTTGCTCGATCGAGCGCTCGGCGATCAGATTCGCATCACGCAATGATTGCCAAAATTGGTGACACAGATCGCGATTCGCTTCGCTGTTGGTGCTGCCGTAATGATCGAACTCGATCCCGAATCCAGCAAAGTCACGCTGGTGCGACTCGCTCATCGCGGCGATCAGTTCTTCCTCGCTGCGGCCTTCCTTGCGAGCACGGATCATGATCGCTGTGCCGTGCGTGTCATCGGCACAGATGTACAGACATCGATTGCCGCGCAGTTTCTGAAATCGCACCCAAATGTCGGTCTGGATGTATTCGACCAAGTGCCCGATGTGGATCGGACCGTTGGCGTAGGGAAGTGCGCTGGTGACGAGAATTTTTCGTGTCATGAAAGTCGTATGTCAATTTCGGAATGAGCCCCGAACGAAAAGGGGATCGGAATTGTAGTCGTCTTGCCCAAACTCGACGACGTGTGTTGTTTTGGGTCGAAACCCGTTTCTTTCGCAAATATCGACAGTTATGGTTGCGAAAAACGTCCGTGAAACACGAAAAAACTAAAGTTCCGCTGACCTCGCGGCTCATTGCACTTGCCGCGCGGGTACCGCTTGCCGCACTATCGCCCTCGGCACCCGCAAAAGGTGGGTGACTTTTCGGCATTGGGCGTTCGGCAGGATGCAGGCCGCCCAAAACGTTTGAATCGAAATCTCCGACACTGGTCCACGGAGGGACGCACGTGACGAGGCTGATGTTCGCATGGGCAGCAACTGTAGGGTTGTTCGCCGTCACTTTGATCAGTTCGGCTGCCACAGCCGCCGACGCCATCTTGATTGAGTTTTCATCGTCGCATTGCGTGCCCTGCCAAGCAATGAAGCCGGTGTTGGCCCAACTTGAACGAAGCGGAGTCCCCATCCGTCACGTCAATGTGGCCAGCGAACCCGCCGTCGCATCGCGATATGGCATCCGCAAGACGCCAACCTTCATCGTCGTGTCGGGCGGTAAAGAAGTCACTCGGTTGGTCGGCATCCAGTCACTTGATCAACTGCAACGAGCGATCGCGACCGATCCGGCGGGCCCGTTGTTTGCCACCGGCGCCGTCAAGCGTTCGTTCGATGACATCCCCGCACCGCAAACGCGGCTAGCCCCAGTTGGATCCCAATTTGGATCGTTCCAATCGCGACCAGCACCGACTGGTTCACTCTTTGGCCAATCCAACGCCCCAAGCAATCCCAACACACTGGTTGCCGCAGCAGCCCCAAGCAACGACGCACGCAGTGAAGCGATGCCGAACATGTCCGCGGCCGATGCAGTACAACGTGCCGAAGCGGCAACGGTGCGATTGCGAGTCCACGACGGCAAGGGCTATGGCGCTGGCACCGGAACGATCATCGATACGCATGGCGAAGATGCCTTGGTGCTGACCTGTGGTCACCTATTTCGCGACAACGAAGGCAAAGGAAAAATCGAAGTCGACATTTTTGTCGGCGGCGAAGTTCGCACGGTCATGGGTGAAGTCATCGACTTTGACGCCGACACTCGCGACATCGCTCTGGTCGCGATTCGCCCCGGCTTCCAAGTTCAACCGGTCGCCGTGGTGACGCTGGACCAACTGCCACGCAACGGACAAACCGTATTCAGCTTTGGCTGCGATCGTGGCGACGATCCATCGCGACGCGACACGCGAATCACCGGCGTCAACAAGTACAACCAACATCTCGGTGCCTCGAATATCGAAATTGACGGTGCACCGATCGACGGTCGCAGCGGCGGCGGACTGTTCGACGAACAAGGTCGATTGGTCGGCGTCTGCAACGCAGCCGATTACAAGAACGACGTCGGAATTTATGCCGGATCGGGCGCCGTCCAGTGGCAACTCGACCGCGTGAACCTATCGCATCTGTACCAGCCCAACCCGGCCGCATCCAACTCGGCCGCATCCATCGCGTCGGCACCCCAGCCTCAGATTCAGCCGCCACAAAACCAGCCACCACAAACGCCGCCAGCCGATCGCATCGCCAGCGTGCCAAACGGAGCTCCGCAAGACTTCGGACAAGTCATGCAAACATCGGCAATCAGCAGCGACCAAGAAGTCATCGTCATCGTACGCGACCGCAACAATCCGGGCGGAACGTCCCAAGTGATGACGCTGCGAGAACCAACCGCAGACCTAATGCAAATGATCCAGCGTCACGCCCGCTAAATAGCGTGCCCGCAAAGAACGCCGGCATCCACCCACCAAGGCCCACCCATGGGAACAGAATCGTGGGACCACGCAGGGACGCTCGTTTCGGATCACCCTTCGCGGCTCTGTGACTCCGTTCGCAGGGTGTGCTCAGTGCGCAACCGTTCACGGAGTTAACGTGAGCTGGGTGAGCGCACTTGAAGGAAACGCGATCAAAGCGCGGTGCGCGAACCAAAAGGGATGGCAGGAAAAAGGTAGCTGCTCAGGGCTTTGAAACTGACAGCACGGAGGACCAGGAGAGAGACAACGGGCCAGTAGCATTTACGGCAATCTGGACAAAGGTTGTGACTGCCTATTCCTCCAATTCGGCTTCTGCCTTTACTCGGCTCGGCTTTTATTCCTGACGATGCCGTTGTGAGGACGGCCTAGACGCTTCTGGCAAAACGTGCGGACTTCGGCATGGTAAAGTAGTCGCCGATGGTGGACTGATCCTACTTTTGCCCTGCGTACCCCCGAGTCTATTCATGCGTTTTGTTTTGCTTGCGACACTGAGTTTTGTTGGCGTGCTGGGTCATGGACAAGAAGTGGCCGATATCGTCGCCAATGATGCAAAGGTGGAATTGGTCGGTGACGGTTACTCTTTCACCGAAGGACCAAACGCCGATGCGGATGGCAATGTCTACTTCACCGATCAGCCAAACGATCAGATTGTCTTTTTCGACTTTGCGACGGGTAAAGCGTCAACTTGGATGCAGCCGGCCGGTCGCAGCAATGGACTGTACTTTGTCGCACCCGGCACGCTGATCGCCTGCGCCGATGGCAACAACGAACTCTGGTCGATTGACGTCAGCACAAAACAACACAAAGTCTTGATCGACCAAGTGGATGGCAGGCGTTTTGGCGGGCCGAACGATTGCTGGGTAGATTCGGATGAATCGATCTATTTCACCGATCCGTTGTACAAGCGACCTTACTGGACGCACACGATTCCCGATGACAATCCGCGTGGTGTGTACCGCTTGTCGACCGACGGCACTCTGACCCGGATCGCGGATGATTTGGTTCAGCCCAACGGCATCATTGGCGATGTGAAAAACCGGAAGCTATACATTGCCGACATTGGTGACAAGAAAACTTATCGGTACGACATCGCCGACGATGGTTCGCTGACCAATCGCAAACTGTTTTGCGAATCGGGTAGCGACGGCATGACCATCGATGTCGAGCGCCGAATTTATTTGACCGGATCCGATGGCGTCACTGTTTACGCACCGTCGGGCGAAAAAGTCGCAACGATCCCCGTGCCTCGCGGGTGGACGGCGAACGTGACGTTTGCCGGGCCCGAAAACAAGCACCTGTTCATCACCGCGCAAGACAGCGTGTTCACGATCGAGACGACGACGCAGGGTTTAGCCAAGGGAATGTAGTTTCCTAAGCCGACTTTGGTGGCCGATAGTGATTCGCTAGCACTGCCAAACTGATCAACCAAGTCGTGCCGAACATGATCGGCGCATAATTCGGGGCCAGCGCGGTCAACATGGCGGTGCATTCAAACGCCACGCCCAAAATCGCCGCTCCGCCCCAAATGTGGCCGCTCATCGCGATGAATCCAAACCCGCTTAGAGCCGCAGCGATCGAGAACAGACGGGTTTGGTCAATGTCACCAAGGACAAGCAACACGTTCATCACTGCCAGCGTTGCCAAGTAACCTAACCAAATCGAATAGACGGGCCGTTCGGCAACGGTTCGTGGTGCCAACCCGCCACCGCGAGCGCGTGCAATGATCGCCAAGATCAACACGAACATCACCAAACGGGGCGACCAGAACGCGAACCAACGCGGATAATCAAGTTCGCCAAGTATGAACATTGTGACGTGGAATACGAAGATCGTGGCCCCCAACATCAACAACGTTCGGCTCCAGTTGACGAAGTGACTTTGGTGTTGATCGCGGCGGATCTCGCGAGCCACCCGGTCGATCAAACCACTGCCCTCGGCACTAGTCGTTTCGCCGATCAAGAACTTGTCCAGATCATCGGCCAGTGCGTCGGCACTGACATAGCGCTGGTCGGGTTCGAAACGAATCGCTTTCAAACAGATCCGTTCCAAGACCGGTGAAACATCGCGTCGATGGTGTCGCGGAGCCTCCGGTTCATCCTGCAGCACACTGCGCAGCACTTCCGCCGCCGACGTGCCTTCGTGGGGTGGTCGCCCGGTCATCAGCGCGTACAAGATCGCGCCGAGCGAATAGATGTCGGACGATGCTTCACTGTCGCCTCGCCCACATGCCTGTTCAGGACTCATGTAGTGGGGTGTTCCCAAAACTTGTCCCGTCCGGGTGACCAAGGTTCCTTCGCGGTGCCATTTGGCTAAACCGAAATCCGTGATCAACGGTCGCCCGTCCTCGCTAAGCAAGATGTTCTCTGGTTTCAGATCACGGTGGACGATTCCAGCTCGGTGAGCGTAGGCGACCGCGCGAGCAATGTCGCGAACCGTCCGCGCGGCGATCTCGTCGTCAAAGTCTTTGGTGTCGACGCGGTGCTGTAAGGTCGGCCCTTCGACCAGCGTCATCGAAAAGTACTCGTAGCCTTCCCAGGATCCAATTTCATGGATCGCGATGATGCCGGGATGGTGCAGACGGGCCGCGGCTTCGGCTTCGATTTGGAACCGCGTTCGTTCTTCGCGACTGGCCAAGACACCGCTGCTGATCAGTTTCAACGCGACCGGTCGGTCTAGTCCTTGCTGGCGGGCTCGATAGACAACGCCCATGCCACCGCGGGCGATCTCGGCCTCGATTTGGTAGGGGCCGACGCGGGTGCCGGCCAGCGAAACCGGTGCTGCTGGTTGCGACTCGCCAAACCATTCTCGGTTGCGAAAGAAGCTCTTCAGGTCCGACGAATACTGCGGATAGGCACGTAAATAGTTGGCCGGATCAGGTTCCTGGCCTTGCTCGATTCGCTCTAAATAGTCGGCCATGACGGACTCAAAGTCCGGCAATCCCTGCGGCAAAGTGCTCATAGAGGAATTATGACAGATTCCCGCCCGAAATGCGCGAGTGATTCCGCCCCAGGCGGGCTCTGGCACCTAAGCTTCCAACGACGATTCTGCCTCGCCAATTCGCTCCCAACCTGACGACTATCATGGAAATCCTGCTGTTCCTCCTCGTGATCTGGGCTTTCGTCACAGTCGTCGGGCACGGCAGTTGGGTGATGATCCGCGGTTTGATCCGACTTTTCGCGGTCCAAGAGCCCCAAGACAGCCAACCGGGCGATGCGACGTCCGAACAGCGTGACTTGGCAGCCGCCCACCGAGTCGTCAGCCGATTGATGGGCAAGGGCTTCATCGACACGGCCCAAGGAGTCGCGTTGCGAGAAACGCTGCGCGACTTGGAATGGAACCGGATTCCGAAGTCTAAAGCTGAACCCGTTGCCGAGCCGGATGATGAAGTGGCGACCGAACTGGCCGACACAACCGCTGTAACTGACAGTACTGATTCATCGGTGACACAAACGACGCCGGAACCCATTCGGCAGGAACCTGACGCGGGCGAAGAAATCGTTGAAGCGACTTTGGTTAGCGACGCGGAGCCAACCAATGAAGTAGTGCCGGCTGCTAGCCTGCAACACAGGTTGGCAGCCCGTGCTGCCGATTCGCCAGTTGCTGATGACGCGACGCCGGCGCTGTCGACTTCGGAAGTGATCGGTTCGTTCTTGGCCGCGCGAAACATTCGCTGGGGCGAGCTTGTCGCCGGCATGTTGATCGTGATCTGTTCGATCGGGTTGGTTATCAGTCTGTGGAACACGCTAATTGAAACGCACCCGGCGATTCCGTCGTTGATTTTCTTGGCCGCCAACGCAGCGATTTACGCCAGCGGTTTTTACACGCTTGGTCGATGGAAACTGCGACACACCAGCCGCGCGGTGCTGGTGATTGCTTCGTTGCTGGTCCCGCTTAGTGTGCTAGCAGGATTGGCTGCTGCGGGGACTGGCGCCAGTTCAGTGCATCTGAACGATCCCGTCACGCTGATGGCGATTGCGTTCGCGGGATCGATCTACCTGTGGTTGGTTTACCGAGGTGGCAAGGCATTGGTGCGACGTCACTTGGCGGCGGCCATGACGCTGGCGGTTGCGGGACCGACCGTGATCCTGCCGCTGATGCCAGCGGGCGTTCGCACGTTTGGCGCTAGCGCTGGTTGGATCGTCGCCGTCGCGTCGATCGCCGTCGCGATCGCAGTATCAATGGTCGCACGCATGGGGCTGCGAAAACCCACCATGGGTGCCTCGCACGTTCGGTCTCACTTCATGGTGATCGGACTTGGTTTGTTCTCGCTTGCGATCGCGATCGGACACACCGTTTTTGTCACCGGTTCAACTCAATCCATCGCAATCGCGATTGCTACGATTCCTGCGTTGGTCGCAATCGCGGGCGCCGCACGACTGCTGATGTCATCCGCACGCAGCGCGGTCGGGTCAGTGACGGCCGCGATCATTTGTGTGATTTGCTTGGGTGGTTCGGTCGCGATATTGCCACCGGCCATGACAAGCGCCGGTTGGCTGTGGTGCTGGGCCCTGGCTTGGACGATCAGCGGATTGGTGATTGGACGCTGGCTGCGACAACCAATGGTGGTCGCCTTGGCGACAGTGCCGGTTGGGCTAGCAGCCATGTTGACGTCGCCGACTTGGATCAGCGGGTTGCCGTGGAACGAACTCAACTTGTTACGAAGAGTCATCGGCGGTGAACCGATGCTGGTCGCCGCCGCCATGGGTGTTGCCTCGGCAGCGGTAGCTTGGGCTTTGCGTGCTCAACCGATTTCTCGTTCGATTTCACGATGGATGAAAGTATCCGCTGGCGGATGGATCGGCTTGGCTGCGATTTCCGCGATGTGTTTATCCGTGTCACCGGTCGCATCGATGGGTGTCGTTCCGGTTTGGGCCGTGACGGTCGTCCTAGCAATCGGAACGCTGGCCGGAGCGTGGATTTCGCAAAGCCAATCACGCGGCCAGCGCCAAGCTGGGCTAGCCCTGGGTGGTGCGGCGACGGTCTTAGGCGGGATGTCGATTCTGCATCCTTGGTCGATCGGCCAGCACGTCACAATCAACTCAATGTCGATCTGGATGCAGGTTGGCATCGGTTCGGCGGTGATTTGGATGGCAATTTGTGAGTACCTAAAAACGAAACCCGTTTCGCGTCACTGGAATTATCTGGGCGTCGCCGCGTGGATCATCGTCGCAATCGTAGCCTGTGTTACCGCGACTCACCATGCATCCGCATCAGCGATATCACTGGCCGCGTGTGCCGCAGGCTTGCTGTGGTCAGCAAGCGCGAGCCGATCGAACATCGTGCTGCGTCTATCCCAGATCGCAACATTGGCCTTCGTCACCGTTCTGGGATATGCCTACGCGTCACAAACACTGTTCAGTTCCGATGCCTGGCAGTCTGGCTTGGCACCTTGGGGTTGGTCGATCGTGTTGGCTGCGGTGGTTGCCGCTTGGCTGGTCGTTCGCAGACTTGCTCGGCTCGAAAACCCGCTGCTGCAAAACCGGATTGGGTTTCTGGGAAGCCCGTCTTCTCGATTTGAGGTGATGCCCGACGGGCAAGCGTGGCTGGCATCGATCGGCTTGGCGTTTATTGGCGCCGTTTGGCCACTGGCAACCATGTTGCTTGCGATTTTTCACGAAGTCAGCTTCAGTGAGTCACCGATCGCATTGCCGATCGTCACTTTCATTGGCCTAGTCGGCATCGTCGTCTGGCAAACGTGGCAGCGACTTGACCGGGAACCGACGGCCTGGGAACAAGGCGCCGCGGCCACGATTGCCGCGTCAGCCTTGGCGTGGTCGATTGGTCGCGGAGTGTCGGCATTACCAGTGACTGCACCCGAGCAGTTGGTGTTGGCGACTTCGTTGATTGCGATCACAGCGTGGCTGGCCGCCTGTTGGCGCAGTACCTTCAAAACAGTTGGCATTGCCGCGCCGGTGGCCATCGCGATCTCATCGGCGGCGCTGCTGGCCAAGTACTGGTGGACGCCCATCCTTGCCGGCCAGCTTGCCCCTTGGTTCCCCGCCGTTGCGGTCGGTATTTGGTGGGGAATCAGCGCCATCATGTTGCTGAATAGGTCTCGGCAACAGCAATCGATCGAGTGGTCTGCGGTTTCCGCTACTCTGTTTGCTGCCGCTACGGTCGTATTGTCGGCAACCTTAACACGATCGCCTGTAACATGGATGCAAATCGCATCGATTGGTTTGATCGCGTGGTCGGTCCTGACCAGAACGCTTGCGATTCGATTTCCTGCACCGTCGACAACTCAAACTTTCGCACCAGCCGTCAAAGGCAGCCTGAACTTGGCGAGCGTGATCGGAGTCGGGTCGGCAGTGGCCGTGACGGCAGCCATCCTGACTCGATTGCCGCTACTGGTGTCTTGGGCCAGTCCGTCGGGGTTCATCTTATCGCTATTGGTGTTGGTTATCTTCACGGTCCCTCAGATTCGCAAGTTCTTGGGCTTCGACGACGCACGTGCCGAGTTGGCTTGCCCCTTTGGCATCACCCTGATCGCTGGCCAAGTCGCCTATGCCGCGTACGCGATGGGCTGGTTGAGCGGGCCGCCACTGATTGTGGTGATCGCTGGCGTCTGGCTGCTAGGTTCGGCCGCCTCGGTTGGCCGGTCGGCTTGGAATTCGTTTTATCGTCCCGGTGATCCTTCATCATCGATTCGAACGATCGATTTGGTACACACTGCGGTGGTCGCCGTCTTAACGTTTGGACTGGCGTGGTCCAGCGGGCGACTGACCCTGGTCGGCGTGACGCCATGGCTCGTCATCACTTCGCTCGCGTTGGCCGGTTTCCAAGTCGCGCTGGTCCAAGCTAGCCCCAACCACACAACCGCCTCGCGACGATTCAGCCAGAGTGTCGGCTGGTTCACCGTGATCGCCAGCTTCTTTGCATGGCAAAACTTGATTCCGTCGACGTCCGGCGAGTGGGTGCTCGTCACCGTCGCAGTCGTGTGGGCGACGGGATGGTGGATCGTTTGGCGGATCAGCAGTTCACGACAAACCGAATCCCAGTCTGCCAGCCCCGACGGAGGACTGGTCAGTTTGCTGACGATCGCCGTGATCGGTGAAATCGCAAACGTTGTGTTGGGCAGCACCGCGTTCCCGGTTTCCGGCTTAGCCGAAGTCTCGCTTTGGATTCGGCTGGCGGCCTACGCCGCGATCCCGATCGTCGGCATCGCTCTTTCCAAACGTCAACTTAGCCAAGGTAATTTGGTTGCCGTCGGTGTCGCATCGCTAACTCTGCTGTCGGTTCACACGGCAAATCAGTTCGATACCGACATGCAAATCCGCTGGATGGTCGCGGCGTTATCGTCGGGCTTTGCTGTGGCACTGGTATCGCACTTGCTGCCGCTACTGGCGCGCAAAGCCCCGACGTCGACCTCGCCGGACACCAATCCGCTGATGAAGACGACCGTCAACACGTCGCAAGTCGCGTCGCTGGTTGCAATCGCGGGCATCGCCGCTTCGGTTTTCATGATCGCGTTCGACATCGCCGATCAACGTCACGTTTGGGTCACTCAGTTGACGGTGCTGTCGGTCGCGATGGCTGCATGGGCGATGGCCGTGCTTGCCGAAATTTCACTGCAATCACGCATGCGACACATTGCGGTCGGCATGGCGATGACAACGGCCGCTTTGATGGCCAGCATCGGCACATCCACGGTGGACCACCCACTGCTTGAAACATCCATGCGATGGTTTGTCGCCGCCGTCGTTGCAATTCCGATGTGGCTGTTTGCCTTTCCCAAGCTAGCCGGCCCACAGATCAGCCAGCGATGGTCGTCCGCGTTCCGCAGTGGTGCGATTTCGGGCGCGGTCGCGGCAATCGGTTCGCTTGTCGTCATGCTGGTCATCGAAGCCATTGTGCGTCAAAGCGGCGAAATTGACGGCGTTTCTCGTACCATGGTCGGGGGTGTCGCGGTCAGCTTGGCGCTGCTGAGCGGTTTGTCTGGATTGGTTGCCGTGCTAAGTGGCCCAGGAACGAAGTGGCAATCGATCTGGAATTTGTCGGATCGCGCACGGCGGTCGCTGGTGATTGCATCCCAATGCATCGGAGCGATTTGCTGGCTGCACCTGCATCTTTGTAAGTCGCCATGGGCGTTGGTTGGCCTGCGAGCTTACTGGCCATTGATCGTGATGAGTTTGGCTTTCGCAAGCGTCGGCATTACCGAATGGGCTCGTCGTCGTGGCGACCGCGTGATCGAAACAACACTGAAACAAACCGCACTCTACCTGCCGCTGATTCCGCTAATCGGATTCTGGTTTAGTGGTGGATTCACCAGCGACTGGAACTGGGCTTTCATCGGCGACAAAGTTCGCTACGACGTCGTGCTTGGCCTGGGCGCGGTTTACTACCTCGCGATTTCGGCGATCTGGAAGAGCGTGCTGCCGAGAATTTCGGCTGTCGTGCTGGCCAATGCCGCGCTATGGGTGATGCTTGTCCAGCAACCAGGCTGGGGCTTCCTCGCTCATCCCCAAGCTTGGCTGATTCCGCCCGCCGTTTGCGTGTTGGCGGTGACACACTTCTATCGCCAACGATTGAACCACGCGACCACATCGGCCATTCGCTATGCCGCCACGCTGTTGATCTACATCAGCAGCACGGCCGACATGTTGATTGCCGAGATCGGCACGTCGATCTCGGGGCCGATCGTGTTGATCGTCCTGGCACTTGTTGGCATGTTGGCTGGCGTCGTCTTGAGAGTGGCACCGTTTTTATACTTGGGTGCGATTTTTGTTTTCCTAGGTGCCGCCAGCATGGTCCGGCACGCTCAACAATCCATCGACGCCGTGTGGCCATGGTGGGTGTTTGGAATCACAACTGGCATCCTGTTGCTGGTTGGACTAACCATGCTTGAGAAAAACAAAGGTAGGTTGAAAAGCTATGCCCAGTCTTTGAACCAATGACGCCAAGCGAAACTTAACCAGACCGGTTCCGGGAACATTCCAAGTCAGGCGATGATGTCCTTGACGACATGACCAGCCACATCCGTCAACCGGAAATCCCTGCCAGCATGTTGGTGTGTCAGTTGCAGATGATCGAGCCCCAACAGATACAGGATCGTGGCGTGCAGATCGTGAATGTGGACTCTGTTTTCGGTCGCATAGAAACCAAATTCATCGGTCGATCCGTACTGAATGCCCGTCTTCACTCCGCCACCGGCAAGCCACATCGTGAAGCCTTCCGGATTGTGATCCCGGCCGTCGTGCCCCGTTCCCTGGCAGGTCGGCGTTCGTCCAAACTCGCCTCCCCAAAGTACCAGCGTGTCCTTCAGCAACCCACGTGCTTTCAGATCCCGCAGCAGACCGGCAATCGGTTTGTCGACCTCTTTGGCATTCTGTGAGTGACCTTTGCGAAGGTTGCCATGCTGATCCCACTGCACGTCGGTGTTGCTATGCGTCACTTGCACAAACCGAACTCCCCGTTCGGCGAACCGGCGAGCCATCAAGCACTGGCGACCGAAGTCTGCCGTGCCGGGATCGTCGATTCCGTACATCGAATGCGTCGCCTGAGTTTCATCCGCCAAATCGAGCGCCGTCGGCATTTCCGTTTGCATCCGAAAAGCTAACTCGAACGACTTGATCCGGGCGTCCAATTGAGCGTTTGGGCCGGTCGTCTCACGAAAGTTCGCGTTCAATGATTGGGTCATGTCCAGTTGCATTCGTTGCAAGTCTCGGGACATGTTCGCGTTGTCAATGTATTTGACGCGGGCTTGTTCGGATGACTGGCTAGCGTTTCCCAGTGGTGTCCCGGAATGGCTGGCTGGCAGAAACGCCGCGCTCCAGTTCTTTGTCCCGCCGTGCGCCAGCGTGGGGCAGATCGTGATGAAGCCCGGCAAATTTTCGTTCTCGGTACCCAGCCCATACGTGATCCACGAACCCATGCTGGGCCGAACGAACGTATCGCTGCCAGTATGGATTTTCAGACAGGCACCACCATGGGCCGGGTTGGATCCATGCATTGAATTGATGATGCACAAATCATCGACGCACTTCGCCACGTTGGGGAATAGCTCACTGACCGCGATACCGCTCTCGCCGTACTGTTTGAATTTCCACGGCGATGCAAGCAGGTCGCCCGTCGGAGCAAACTGGACGCGAGGTTTCTCGAACGGTAACGGCTTATGGTCGTTCTTTTGAAGTTGTGGTTTGTAATCAAAGGTGTCCATCTGCGATGGGCCACCTTTCATGAACAGAAAAATGACTCGCTTGGCCTTCGCCGCATGATGCGGCGTGAACAGTCCCATCGCCGAAGACTGTTTCGCCAATAAAGAATCCAATGCCAACGCACCAAACCCAATCGCGGACCTTTGCAAGAGCTGTCGTCGTGAAAACATGACGTGTTATCTCAAGTAAATGAATTCGCTGGACGAAACGATCGACTGGCACAATGCCTGCCACGCTTGAACCTGATCGCGAGCCGCTGTGTGCTGTTCCATCTGTGTCAGGAATTGTTCAACACGCTGCGTTTCAATTTCGGTTGGCAGTCGTCCGTACGATTCTTCGAAAAGTCTTGCGACGCGTGATTGACGCGACGATGACTCCATCAACAACCGCTCGGCCATCGAGGCTGTTACCTCGGCGACAAATTCGGAATTCATCAAAAACAGGGCTTGTGGCGACAGGGTACTCGTGTCGCGGTTCCCGGTCAGCACGCTGGCGTCGGTGTAATCGAACAGTTGAAAAACGTCGTACAGATGATTGCGGATAATGGGGACATAGATCGATCGTCTCGTCGTATCGTAGTTTGATGCGTCCTGCGAAGTATGATTGAAGACAAGCGTTCGGTTGGGCGTTTGCAGCACCGGTCCGCCGACCGTGCGATCGAGTTTACCGCTGGTCAACAAGAGTGAATCGCGGATCGCTTCGGCCTCCAAACGTCGAACTTCCGATCGCCAATAGAACCGGTTGTCGCCGTCGATGGCTGCGTTGTTCGCATCAGCATGGCTACTGCGCTGGTAGGTTTCCGATAGCATGATCGTGCGATGCATCGCTTTGATGGACCAGCCACCGTCCATGAACCGTCGCGCCAACCAATCCAGCAACTCGGGATGAGTCGGCCGTTGCCCCTGTACGCCAAAGTTGTCAACGGTCGCGACAAGTCCTTTACCAAAATGCCATCGCCAAATGCGATTGACCATCACGCGAGCTGTCAGGGGATGGTCCCCGCTCGTCAACCAGCGAGCAAACTGCAACCGGCCACTTTGGTCATCGGGCAGGTTCGGTTGATCGTCCGCGGACAGCACGCGTGGAAAACGACGCGGGATCGTTTCGCCCAGCGTCAGGTGACTGCCGCGAACATGAATGGCTGCATCGGCGATCGTGCCGTCCGAAACCGCCATCGCAGTCGGCATGACGGGGGCGGCGTCTTCGATCTGTTTGAGTTCTTCGCGAAGTTTCTTCAACTCGTCCTGAACGGATTCGGGAAACCGCGTCTCAACGTCTTTGGGAATCGCTTCGTCCGCTGGTAATGCCAGTGCCTTCGTTGCGTTCGCGACGAGATCGTCGATCGGTTGTTTTTTTTCTGCCAGACGCGCGTCGTGTTTCTGTTTTATCGCAAGATCGTCAGCAGTGGCGATGGAGACCTCGTTCCACTTCGCAACAAGTTTGAATGACTCCATCGTATGGGTGCTTTTGAAGATCCCGGCCAATGCGTAATAGTCGTCATGGCCGAGGGGATCGAACTTGTGCGTATGACAGCGAGCACAGCCGATCGTCAGTCCCATTATCCCGCGGCCGATGGTATCGATCTGCTCATCGACAATGTCCATTTCCATCTTTTGTCCATCGACTTCTGCAAGCACTTTGGGCCCAAGTGAAAGGTAGCCTGTCGCGATCAGTCGCTGATGTTTCAGATCGATGTCACTTTGCGAGTCAAGAAGATCTCCGGCCAATTGCTCCGTCACGAATTGGTCGTAGGGTTTGTCATCATTGAACGATTGCACCACGTAATCTCGGTAGCGCCAAGCATTCCCGTGGGCTGCATTTTCGTCCAATCCGTTGGAGTCCGCATAGCGTGCGACATCGAGCCAGTGTCGTCCCCATCGTTGACCATAGTCGTGCGACCCGAGCAATCGATCCACAACTCGCCCGAACGCATCGTCTGAATCGTCGGCAAGGAAGACGCTGATCTGATCCGACGTCGGTGGAAGCCCAGTCAGGTCAAAGGTGGCACGCCGAATTAACGTCCGTTTATCAGCTCTTTCAAGTGGCACCAAATCGTGTTGATCCAATGCCTGGGCGACAAACGCGTCGATCGGATTGGCACCAGCGTCCAACTGATCTGGAATGTCCGGGGATGCGATTGGTTGAAAAGCCCAATGCTTGCGGCCGGCTTCGATGTCAATGCTGTCGCGCGACGGGGTGATGTCTACTTCGCCGCTCTCTGGATGCGGGATCCCCATTTCGACCCAGCGAGTCAGGTCCGCAATCTGGCGATCAGATAGTCGTTCGTCCGGCGGCATCCGCAGCTCACTATCGCGATGGTTGATCGCGGTCAGCAGCAAGCTACCGTCGGGTTTGCCAGCGACAACCGGTACCCCTGCTTTTCCACCAGCCAGAATTCCCGCCAACGAGTCCAGACGTAAATCGCCTTCATGGGTTTCTTCGCCGTGGCATTCGTAACAGTGGTTTGCCAACAATGGACGGATCGACGTTTCGAAGAACTGTATCTGATCCGCACTGGGACGCCCGGCGACTTTGGTAGTTTCCTCGGCAAACGAGGACGGAGCATAAAAGAACGCGATCGCCATTGTCGTGCGCGTTAGAAATTTCGTCATTCAGTCTGGCCCTGCATCAAACAAAACAACCTGCATCAAACAATACAAAAAAACATTGTGATCCAACGCTGCCGCACTTGTTGCTGTCGTCCGTCAGCTTTCGAACGAATCTCACCGATAATCCTACCACGACCGTCATGCCGTCATTGAATTTTTGCGTAGCGGCCACTCAGCAACATCAACACGACTGCCTTCATTTGTTGTGATGGGTGCTTGGGCGAGATAACATGATCACCGCGAAATGGCGAATTTCTGCAAACAGCGTATCGGACGTCTTGCAGCCTACCGCCTTTCGCGCGACTCCCTCCCCATTGAGCTCACCTCGGAGAATCCCCATGGCCTCCTTTCCCACCCGACGTCGGTTTCTAAAATCAGCCACCGTCGCAGGCACTGCGATTGGCCTGAACGCTCTCAGCTATTCGCGAGTTTACGGAGCGAACCGGCGACTTCGGATCGCCAGTATCGGAACCGGTGGCAAAGGCTGGAGCGACTTAAACGGTGTGGCCGCCAGTGCGGCGGTGGACGTTGTCGCGCTGTGCGATATTGATTCCTCCACCAGCCATCTCGGTCAAGCGGCACAGAAGTACGGCGCGGCGCGGCAATACGCCGACTGGCGAAAGCTGCTTGACGAGTCCAATGACGTTGATGGCGTTCTAGTGTCGACTCCCGATTTCATGCACGCCCCGATTTCGATGGCGGCAATGCACTTGGGGAAACATGTGTTTTGCCAAAAACCGCTGACTCACACGGTCCACGAAGCCCGGCAGATGCAAACGGCCGCTGCGAAGTTTGGTCTGACCACCCAGATGTGCAACCAAATCCAATCTCATTCTGCCTACCGAACCGCCGTTCAGTGGGTCCATGACGGTAAGATCGGCAAGGTCAAAGAAGTCCATTCATGGCAGGGAGGTCAACCGACATGGCCACGAAACATTCAGCGGCCCGAAGG
>JBAUHR010000863.1:0-4408 GCA_049680385.1 Rubripirellula sp.
GATCGGACATGCTCCACGGCCTTGTTCGCAGCAGCGGAACCGTCAATGGGCAAAAGCACTTTCATCTTTGTGTCTCCTGCAAATGTGTAAGGGGTGTGCCCATACGAATCAGCAGGTTTCGTGCCAACGTCGGATTTGCCCATTTTCAAATCAAAGGGTGTGCGTCAGTGCACGCACGTGGTCGGCGTCGTGTGCCCCCAAAAAATTCATATCGGAGTGAAGTGATCACCGTGCATGGTGATGGCGACGTCATAGGGTCAACGGTAGAAGCGTCGGTAGCTTCGGTCCAACGTTTACACATTGGGCAAAGCGTCGGGTAAAGCATTGGGAAGACATTCGATCACCAGTGATTCGCGTCCCGCTTTGGTTGCCAAACGTTTGCGATGGGCAGACAAGGACCAGAGCAGCAATCTGGTGCACAGAAATTTAGAAGAGGCGATGAAGAGCTCGATCCGAAACGGCCTTGGTTTCCGATGCTGATTTTCAAGCAATCGCAGCCCGCCTTACTGCGTGATATTGCCAGTGTCCCTAATGGACGTTCGGGAAATCTAGAGTGCGGCTGCTCCCGACTCATTGGTGCGTATTCGCACAGCCCTTTCCAATGGCGTTACAAAAATTTTGCCGTCGCCGATTTGTCCCGTGTGCGCGACCTTGCAGATGACTTCGATAACCTGGTCGACCATCGCGTCGTCCACAGCGGACTCTAACTTAATCTTGGGATTGAAATTAATTTCATGGAGGGCTCCGCGATAGGTCTCTGAATGTCCTTTCTGATGGCCAAAGCCTTTGACCTTCGTCGCTGTGACGCCGACGGCTCCGATAGCGGCAAGTTCATCGCGTACCGCGTCAAGTTTTGCGGGTTTGATAATCGCAGTGACAATCTTCATAGTAGATCTCCTTGTAGTTGGTTGAGAGTGAGTGTCCTGCTCTGATATGGCAATTGGTGTGCCAACGCTGTCGATTCGCACACTTTTGAGCGGAAACCTTGTGTCATGGCGTCGAGACGTTCAGCGAAGACAATTCAACAACCCGTCGGCATGCGCGATACGGATTCGATTGACGCGAATGCAGCTCGCGCTGAATCAGGGTTGATGTGTTAGGAGGTGGAGCAACGCCTAACGCCGGAGTGAAAAGATGTTGCGGTCACGGATCTCGACAAATTGCAGCTGACTATTTTTCGAACGTCACTTTCGATCCGGCAAGGATCTCTTCGGTTGGATGGTTGATCAAGCTGTCATCCTTGCCGATGCCTTCGAGAATTTCGGTTTCGATGCCGTTGGAGCGTCCGACTTTGACCTCGACAAGTTCAGCAACGTCGTCGTTAACTCGGAACACGTGCCAAGCGTCGGCTTGACGGAATAGCACTCCCGCAGGGACTTTGAGGGAGTCCGAGGGAGTTTCTTCAACGATAATCTTCGCTTCGATGCGGTAGCCATCACCGAGTGTCGTGCGATCCTCAAAAGGGGTGACGAAGTCAACGACAATGTTGACACGCTTTTCTTCGACGCCCAGCGCGGACACTTTCAAAAACGCGGACGGTTCGACGAGTCGTACGACTGCTGACAGCGGTTGGTCGCCGCCCCAGTGTTCGATGATAATTTTGTCGTCGGGACGAACTTTCACCGCATCGGTGGAAAGAATGTCGATGACGATTTCTAAATCAGACGCGTCACCAATGCGCACAATCGGCGTGCCCGAGCTAATCACGCCTGAATCTTCGCGATAGACTTCCAGCACTTTTCCATTGATTGGCGAGACCACTTTGAAGAGGTTTTCTTCGGCGGGATCGAACGTGGACGTGATGTAGTCAACAGCGGCCTTAGCTTGATCGATTTCGTAGCCAGCAACACGCTGCGCGGATTCGGCTGAACGCAAGTCGGCGTTAGCGAGTCGCAAACGGTTTTCAGTGGCATCGTATTCGGCTTGCGAAATGGCTCGGCTTTGATCAGCTTCTTTGCGCGCTCGAAATCTTGTTTGGCCAGCTCGAGTGTCTCCTTGGCTCGATCGACGGCGGTCGTCGACTGAGAATAAGCGGCCGTAGCGACGCGAACTCGCGCTTCTGCCTCAGCTCGCGTACGAGCATCCAGCAGCGACGGGTCAGACGGTTCGATCCGAGCGATCTCAGTCACTCCAGCGATCACTTCGTCCCCCGCATGCAGATCGACACGAAGCATTTTTCCCGTTACGGGTGCCGATATTATGTATTTTTCTCGAATGCGAGTCTCACCGTCATCATCGACGCTGATTTGCAAAGATCCGATCGTGGGTGCTGCAACTTCGACCTCAACTGGCTTGGGCAAGAAGCCGTAGATCAAATATCCCACGATCGTAGCAAGGATGATTAGCCAAATGAGTTTGCTTGCGAAACGACGCATTATTCTTTCACTTTCAAGACAGCGACCAAGTCGAGCGATGATAAGAGGCGTCGCACATACAACGACGCCGCGCCAGAGGCAATCAAGATCACGAGCGTCGCGTAAGCGTAGGTGTACCGCTGAATGACGAGTGGGAAGCGATGGGTTTCTGTATCCATCGCAATCGTCGTGACGTATGCGAAGGCGTATCCGATCGGAAGTCCGACCGGAATCGATAGCAGCGTGATGACGGCAAGCTCACCGATCAACACCATCGACACTTCACGGCGACGGAATCCCATCACCCGTAGTGTGGCAAGATCGCGAGCGCGTTCGGCCAAGATGATGACTGCACAGTTGTAGATCACACCCAATGCGATCACGACCGAGAAAATCGCATTCGCCATCCGCATCAACGACGTGTTTTCACTGATCGTATCTCTGAAACTGGCTTCTGAAGCGTGTTTGTCAATCGCTGCTGCGACGGAGGGCGTTCGCTTGACTTCAGCGTAAAGTTCGTCCAGGAAACTTGGATCGACGGACACGAAAGCTCCCGAAAGTTGTTCCGATTCCTGCAAAATCTTGTGCAATTCGTGCCGATTCAGGTAAGCCGACGGATCCGTGTAGTTGGGGAAGACACGTGCGATAGGTATCTCGATCGTTCGCTGGTCGCGGTCGAGGATTTCAACGGTCAGATTTTCATTCGGTTTAACGTCCAGGACCTCAGCGAGCTTTTGTGAAATGGTCAGTCCGCTGGTCCTGAGAAGATTAACATCTTGTTGGTCATCATCCAAAACCCTGTATAGCGTTGGCCGAGCGTTCAGACCCATCAGGCTCATGCGGTGCGAACGCGTACCGTTTCGCATTTTCACCGCGACGCTGCGAAACGGTTCCACGCGTGTGACACCGGGCATATGAGCGACATCGTGCTGGGCGGCGGCAGACATTGTTTCGACAAAGGTCAGCATGACGTCCTGCCGCTGAGCCTTGTTGAATTGCAAGTCGATGACAAAGTCGACAGTGTCTTGGAAAAATGAACCAAGTACCAAGATCGCGACGCCCAACGACATGCCCAAAACAGAAAACGCGGTGGACAAACGGTTCGTCTCCAGCCTTCGCACAATCATGCGTCCAACGGGTGAAATCACTCGCGACAGTCCGATGCGCTCGGCGATCAGTCCGCGATATTCCTTCGGCGCGGCGGGCCGCATTGCCTCGGCCGGTTGCAGTGAAATTGCTCGGCGGATCGCCGCGAACGTTCCCAGGAGTGCAGCAAGACAGCCGATGCCGATGGCAGCCGTTGCGTGGCGGGTCGCGAATTCGTATTCGATCGTCGGGAAGCGAAAGAACCGCAAGAACTCAGACGTCAGCCACCATGACATTCGAAGGCCCGCGATCCATCCCATCGCGGATCCGAGCATTACCCAGAACATAACCATCTTGATGTAGTGCCAGCCGATTTCATGCGAACGATAGCCAAACGCTCTTAACGCGGCGATCTGTTCCGTTTGTTGGTGAATCAATCGCGTGAAGACTATGTTGAACAAGAACGCAGACACTGCCAGGAAGATCGACGGTATCACAAAGGCCATCGTTTTTTGCTGTGACATTTCGTCGGCAACACGGTGATGTGAAATCTGATCTTCACGAGCATACGCACCGGTGCCGCCGTAGGGCCGCGTTATTCGATCGACGGCGGCAATCACCGCAGCGGTGTTGGCTCGCGGTTGCATTGCAATCGACAAACTATTGAAGGCGCCCTCCATATTGAACGCAGCTTCCATTTGTCGGTGCGGCATCCAAACAACGCCATAACGCCGATTGTCGGTAATCATCAATCCGGGCTGCACGACGTAAACAAATTCAGGCGACAATCCGATTCCAACGATGCGCAGTTTCTGTTTGCGTCCGCCCATGATGCAGTCCAATGCGTCACCGGAGTGCATGGAGTGAGCTTCGGCAAAAAGTTCACTGACGACTACTTCACTACGATCTTCACCGAGGGGGAAACGCCCAACGCCGTGAAGAGTTTTATGCAGCGATGTTTGTTGCCA
>JBAUHR010000864.1:0-7468 GCA_049680385.1 Rubripirellula sp.
TATTGACACTGCGAATGTCGTTGGCGTTTCCGTTCTACGTGCTCGTGTTTTGGAAACTGCGTAGCCGAAGCGACAAGAAACCGATCAGCCGAACGGATATTGCCCGTTCGCTCGGGCTAGGGTTTCTTGGATACTATTTGGCTTCCTATCTGGATCTGTCCGGACTCGAACTCATCTCGGCCCAGCTTGAACGATTGACCTTGTTCACGTACCCCGCGATGGTCGCGTTGCTGGCTTGGATGTTTCTAGGCGAGACAATCGACCGACGAATCATCATGTCGATTGTGCTCTGTTACCTCGGCGTTCTGTTGATGTATGGTCAAGAACAGACGCTGACCAGCGGAAGTGATGTTCGCCAGGGCGTCGCGTTGGTGATTGGCGCGGCGCTGAGCTATTCGTTCTACATTCTGTTTGCCAAACCCACGATGCAGCGAATTGGCAGTCGTGAATTCACCAGCATGGCGATGATTGGATCGACATTCTTCGTCGGCGTGCATTTCGCAATAACTGAGCCAATCGAGAGTCTGGTCCAAGCGAATCCGATCGTTTACGTCTACGGTTTGCTGTTGGCGTTTGTGTGTACAGTCTTGCCAAGCTTCATGATCAACGAAGCGATCGTTCGCATTGGTGCGACGCGAACGACCGTGATCGGGTCGATCGGGCCAGTGCTGACGATGGGACTGGCGATCGCAGCACTGGGTGAACCGACTTCGATCCAACACATCGCCGGAATGGCGATTGCGATCATCGGCGTCAGCTTGGTGGCGAAAAAGTAGAACGAGTCGCTACTTTAAGCGAGCTTGACGGTTTGCCCTGTTTGGGCGCTCTCGTAAATCGCTCGAATCAACTCGACACTGCGGCGGCCTTCGTGACCGTCCAGCACCGAAGGACGTTTTTCGTTGATCGCTGCGATCACTTCTTCAAACAGCATCGTGTGACCGTGATGTCCGATCGCGGACGGGTCGGCAGCACCGCCACCGGTTTCGGTCTTGCCCGCCATTCGCAGTCGCAACGCTTCGTCGTCTGCTGTTTCATCGGCGAACTGCCATTGCTTGATGTCTTCTTCTTCTAGGATTGCCGTTCCGTGACTGCCGCTGATTTCGATCCGTTTTAGCGAACCGGGATACGCCGTCGTGGTGGCTTCGATGACACCAAGAGCACCGTTTGTGAATTTCAAAGTCGCGACGGCGATGTCTTCGACTTCGATCCGCTCGTGAGTCATCGTGGCGGTCATCGCGCTGACTTCGGCGACCGGTCCCATCAACCAAAGCAACAAGTCGACCGAGTGGATCGCTTGGTTCATCAGCGCACCGCCACCGTCCAGCGCCCACGTGCCTCGCCATGCACCGCTGTCGTAATACTCTTGGCTGCGAAACCACTTCACGTAAGCGTCGCCCATCGTGATCTTTCCGAAACGGCCTGACTCGACGGCCTTTTTCATCAATCGACTCGACTCGTGGAATCGACTTTGAAAGGTCACCGCCAAACGCACGCCGGCATCATCACAGGCTTTGATGATTTGGTCGCATCGCTCAGTGGTTACTTCCAGTGGCTTTTCGACGATCACATGTTTGCCAGCTTTGGCCGCCGCAATGGCCGGGTCTAAGTGAGCACCGCTGGGGGCACAGATCGACACGGCCTCAACTTCGGGATCGGCCAACATCGCTTCCAAAGATTCAAACGGCTTGCAGTTGTGTTTCGACGCAAACTCGGCCGTTGGTTCTGGTCGCCGGCTGGTCGCGCCGACCAAGTGAGCGCCTTTGGCGTCTGCGATTGCGCGAGCGTGAAAGTTGGCGATCATGCCAACACCAACGATACCGATTCCAATGCTCATCTGATTCTCTGTTTGGGGTTTTCGAAAGGAGTCCGTGATTTTGCCAGCGGGGGCACGAATGGTTGGCGAAGCGGGCAACCCTTGTGGCCCCGCCACTCCGTTGGCGGGATCAAAACTGCAACGCAGGCTTGAAACCAAAGTTTGTGTTCAGCACCCGCCAGCGGAGTCGCGGGGCCACTTAGGGTGCAAGCAAGGTGGCCGCTATTTGATGACTAGGTTTACGAGTCTGCCGGGGACAATGATTTGTTTGACGATCGTTTTACCGTCGATCAGTTCCTTGACCTTGGGATCGCTGAGCGCCAACTCGGCGAGAGCTTCTTTGGTTGCGTCTGGAGCGATGTTGACTTTCGCCTTGATCTTTCCGTTGATCTGAACAGGCACTTCGATGCTGGATTCGACCAGCGCCGCTTCGTCAAACGTCGGCCAAGTTTCCCTGGCGATCGATTCGGTTCCGCCGAGACGTCGATGCAGTTCTTCACATAGGTGCGGTGCGTAGGGAGCGAGCAAAACCAGGAAGGTCTTGATCGCTTCGGTCGGACGAGTTTCCGAACGAGTGAAGAAGTTGGTGAACTCCATCATCCGCGCGATCGCTGTGTTGAACTGCATGTTTTCGGTGTCTTCGGTGACACGTTTGATCGTCAAGTTCAACATGCGGTTTTGTTCTTCGTCACACTTGGCGTCCGTAAGTCCGGGCGCAAGCACGTCGTCGTCCGAATCTTGATCGACGACCATTCGCCAAACGCGATCCAAGAAATTGCGGACACCGCCCACACCGGTCATGGCCCACGGCTTGGTCGCTTCAAGCGGCCCCATGAACATCTCGTACAGACGCAACGAGTCCGCACCGTACTCGCGCACGACCACGTCCGGATTGACCACGTTACCGCGACTCTTGGACATCTTATGTGCGCGGCTTTCGATGCGAACTTTCGAGTTCGACTTTAAGACGAATCCATCGCCCTTCTTGTCGACTTCCTCTTCGCTGATCGATTTCGCGACGACTGTTTCGCCGGTCTTGCCCGTCAAGTTGCCGTCGGCGTCTCGGCGAACATCGCTGGCCGAAACAGGCGTTCCGTTTTCGTCTTCATAGCCCGTGTATTCGACTTCGCCCAAGATCATGCCTTGGTTGACCAGTCGTCCAAACGGTTCGGGACACGACACATGGCCACGGTCGTACAACAGTTTGTGCCAGAAACGTGAGTACAACAGGTGCAGCACCGCATGTTCGGCGCCACCCACGTACAAGTCGACCGGCATCCAGGCTTTCTCTTTGGCCGGATCGACCAGCGCCGCGTCGTTCTTGTTGTCGATGTATCGCAAGTAGTACCAGCACGAACCGGCCCACTGGGGCATCGTGTTGGTTTCGCGGCGATAACGTTTGCCGTCAAGATTGACGAACAACCAATCATCGGCTGCTTTGGCAAGCGGCGGTTCTGGACGACCGTGCGGTTTGAAGTCATCCAGTTCTGGCAATCGAACGGGAAGTTGGTCGACCGGCACGCCGCGTTTGGCACCGGTTGGGTTTCCGTCCGAGTCAACTTCGTGCAAGATCGGAAACGGCTCGCCCCAGAACCGTTGGCGACTGAACAACCAGTCACGCAATTTGTAATTGACCGCTTCGGCGCCCGTGCCTTGCTCGGTCAACCAAGCTGTCACTGCGGCTTTGACTTGTTCGGTCGTTTGTCCGTCAAACTTGCCGCTGTTGATGGCGACGCCGTACCCGGCGAAACACTTTTCGCCTGCAACGAAGTCGTCGTAGTTTGGGTCCGATTTGGGAGCTTCGACAACTTGGATGATTGGCAAATCGTACTGCTTGGCAAACTCGAAATCGCGGACGTCGTGCGCCGGGACTGCCATGATCGCGCCGGTACCGTAGCCGGCCAACACATAATCCGCGATCCAGATTGGAATCGGTTTTCCGTTGACGGGGTTGATGGCATGACTGCCGGTAAAGACGCCCGTCTTGGCCTTGTCGCCTTCGGTTCGTTCGCGATCGCTCTTGAACGATGCTTTTTCGCAGTACGCTTTTACGGCCGCCGATTGCTCGGCCGTTGTCAACGAATCGACCATGGTGTGCTCGGGCGAGATCACCATGTAAGTGGCGCCGAACAACGTATCAGGACGAGTCGTGTAGACACGCAAGTTTTGGTCGCCGACAGCAAAGTCGACTTCGGCGCCGGTACTTCGTCCGATCCAGTCCTGTTGCAGTTTCTTGATGCCGATCGGCCACTGCAATTCATCAAGGCCGTCGAGCAATCGTTCGGCGTAGGCCGTGATCCGCAACATCCATTGACGCAGCGGAATGCGTTTGACGGGGTGACCGCCAACTTCGCTCTTGCCGTCTTGGACTTCTTCGTTCGCAAGCACCGTGCCCAGATTCGGGCACCAATTCACCAACGCATCGCTCTCGTACGCCAGTCGTTGTGAATCCCGATACGCTTCGATGGCCGCGTCACCTTGCGCGGATACATCGGCCGGAATCGGCAACTCGGCGATCGGGCGACCCTTTTGTTGGTCGACGTCAAACCAGGTGTCGTACAGTTCCAAAAAGATGAACTGCGTCCACTTAAAATAGTTTTCGTCCGTCGTCGCCAAGACTCGATCCCAGTCGTAACTGAAACCCAACATTTTCAACTGGCGAGTGAACGTGTCGATGTTCCGCTGGGTTTGGATGCGCGGATGTTCGCCTGTCTTGATCGCGTGTTCTTCGGCGGGCAAACCGAATGCGTCAAACCCCATCGGGTGCAACACGCTCTCGCCGCGAGCACGACAAAAACGAGACGTGATATCTGTCGCCGTGTACCCCTCGGGGTGGCCGACGTGCAGCCCATCACCGCTGGGATAGGGGAACATGTCCAGGATGTATCGCTTTTTGTATGTCCCGTCTGCGGCTTGAGTGGGCAGTTCGGGTGTGGCGAACGTGCGGTCCGATTCCCAGAACGATTGCCAGCGAGGTTCGATTTCGGCGGGGTTGTAGCGAGGCATAAGGTCGAAGCCAAGAGATATTAGAGTCGAAGCCCAATCGGGACAGTCCATCGGAAAACGGGCGAAGCAGCCCATCGATGGACGAAGATTCTAAGGAATCAGCGGGTGCTGGTAAGGTGGACCAATCCGGGACTGAGGTTCGCGACAACGACGGCTGGTCAAAAAGACACCTTCAGCAGCAGCCTGAAATAGATGAAGGGAATTCGCCTTACCGCAAAAGATTAGGGGGTTGGCGTTCCATCCGCTAAAGTGAGGTGGTCCGTCGCAGTATTGTGCTGGCGTCAAATCGAACTCACCCTGTCACACCTTGGGGGCGATCAGATAGCAACACAACCTGCTTTTCACCAATGGTACGAACGAATGAATGACCCAATCGACCGCAAAATCCAGCACACCGACGGCGGCGATTCCACATCTGAAACTGACAGCAGCCAGTGCGAGAAGATCGTTGCTGCGCTGCGTCGTAACGATTTGCCGGACGTGCAGTGCACCATGGACGAGAAAGGCCCCTGCCTGACGGGACACGTCAAATCGACAAATGAACGCTCAATTGCCTTTGCAATTGCTCGAACGACAGCCGGCACGACCGACCTGTCGTCAAAGATAGAGATCCGTCCAAGCTCGTCAGACACAACGACGTCTTAAGAATCTCGCAACCTAAGCCGCTTTTTCAGCGGCTGATGGTGCGTCATTGGACTGAGGCGTCGTTGCCATGATGGTTTCGACGACGCCAGGCGTAATCACACTGACCTGATGCGCTGCCCCTAGTTGCAACGACGCTTCTGCGACCGCTGCCAACGCAGCCAGCCTGCCGTGCGAAATTTCGTGCATTCGAACGATCGCGGTGTCAGTGAAGACCGGCTCGTCGGGTTTCACCGCCGACGCATGCGGGTTGGATCGGAAATCGGCATGCCGGAGCCCTGCGGCGATGTAACGGAACGTTTCGGCAACGTCTAAGGCATCGAGTTCAATCTGCATGCAGCAACGTCCAAATGCGGAAGTCATTCTGCGAAGATTCTGGCGTGTCGTCCCCATCACGACGGACAGGTCCCCGTCCGCCATTACCAGGTCGCGTGCCAACGTCGCAGTCGCTGCCGTACAGTCATCGATCAGCCAAACCGTTCGAATCCCTTTTTGCGATGACGCTTGGACTGATCGACTGATGCGATCGATCGCATCAGTTTCACAGTTGTTGTCAGCGCCGGGGGCGTCCGCCAATGCCGTGCCCATGGCGTCAGCGAGTGATTGGGCGGCTTGAGTGCAGTCCGTGGCGTTAGCGCCCGACGTCAGCACGACCTCGGCGGCACAGTCGCCAAACCCGCAAGTCTGTTTCAATTGACGCAGCAGCCACGTCGCACCGGACCGCTGCGGGGCGACCAGAAAAGCTGAATTCCACGTGCCGGCTACAAAATATCCGAGCCCGGCCATGACCTCACGCTGCGATCCACCAGCGAAGTAGAACTCGTGATCGTCCTGGGCGAACGGTCGTCGGGTCAGGCCCCAATAGGTGAGGTAGTCCATCGGATCATTCCGCAAAGAGAGTCATTCAACACAATCATTTCGCCCTGTCGCTCAAGTTCGGCGTCTAAGAACCGTTATCGCAACAACTTCGTTATGATCGGCGTGATCGAACCACCTTCTTTAGCCACATGCCGTAAACGCCACCGATGACGCGACGATATTTTGTTCCTGATTTGCCACGAACGGGTGGTCTCGTCCCGTTGCCGTCCGACGAGGCTCAGCATGCCATCCGTGTGATGCGAATCCGCGTGGGCGACCCACTGACGCTATTCGACGGGCGCGGGTACGAAGCCGAAGCGACCGCCATTTCGCTCGGACGCAATGAATGCCAATGCCAGGCCGAACAGGCAAAAGCGTTTGATCGTGAACCAAATTGCAAACTTCACATGGCCATCGCATTGCCAAAACCTGATCGCGCGAAAGAGCTGGTCGAACGATTGACCGAACTGGGCGTGGCTTCGCTAACACCGATCCTGGGCAAGCGTTCCCAGCGACCGCCGAAGGAAACGTTTCTGGATAAACTTCGTCGTGCATCAATCGAAGCTTGCAAACAAAGCGGGCGAAACCAATTGATGGAAATCCATGAAACGGTGTCCGCAAAGGAGTACTTCGAGTCAACCACCGTGGGGCCACGTCTGATCGCTCACCCGACTCAGTCCGCTGCGTCGCTGGATTCATTCCGCGGCGAGTCGCAAGTTACGACTGCGATTGGACCCGAAGGTGGATGGACCGATGAAGAAGTTGCGCTCGCCATCCAACACGGTTTTCTCGGCGTCGACCTGGGATCGCGGATCTACCGAATCGAAACCGCTGCCGTCGTCGTGGCAGCAGTCCTGGTCACCTAAAAGCGATGTTACCCAAGAAGCGATGTCAACCAAGAAGCGATGTCACCTAGCAGCGATCAATCGCTTCGCCGCCAGTGCTAGATTGCCCGCTTGTGGCGAAAATCAAAGCAAAATACCCCCTGCCCGATTTGAACGAGCGTTTCCGAGCGGAAAGGCACGGTGTCCTGAGCCAGCTAGACGAAGGGGGCGGGAAGAAGAAAGGTTTTAGGTCTTAGGCGTTAGGTATTAGGAAGCAGCGTCGACTGACGGATTTCCTAACACCTGTTACCTAACACCTTAAACC
>JBAUHR010000865.1:0-2764 GCA_049680385.1 Rubripirellula sp.
CGTTAAGGTGGTAACTAGGCGGTAAGTCTGCAAACACGATGGAGAGTACGCAAAATGACACCGATGTCTCCAAGCACGCTAGCTCGCTTTGCGTATTGCAAATTGAGACTGATTTTGTCTGGCATTACTGTCTCCAGATAAGTTTTCATTGGATCATCCGAGGCGGCCAGTATTTCTTCTTCGTTGAAATATTTCAGCGACGCTGGGTCGGTGATCCCAGGAGTCAATTCCAGAACTTTACGTTGCTGTTCATCGTAATGATCGACGTATTGCTGAACCTCTGGTCGTGGTCCCACCAAGCTCATCTGTCCCAGCAGCACGTTTAGCAACTGGGGCAGTTCGTCCACTTTTGTCTTTCGTAGTACGTGGCCAATCTTTGTGATTCGGCTGTCGCCGCCGACAGTGATCTGCGGTTGATTGGCAGCCGTTTCATTTCGCATCGAACGGAATTTCAGCAGCGTAAACGGTTCACCAAATTTTCCGATTCGTTTCTGACAATAGAAGATCGGACGGCCATCGGTAAGCCAAATCAAAGCGGCAATCAAAAGCAGTACGGGCGAAAAGACGAGCAAGCCCAGCGAGGCTGCGACGATGTCCATCGTTCGCTTCAAAACTGAATCCAGTTTGCTCATTTAATCAATCGCTTGCCAATATTGCTGTTGATCACGCATTGGAATCGATACGACGATAGGTCGTCCCGCGGTCGTCAAATCCGAATTCCGTGAACCCATAGCCTCGCATGATTTCGCCAAAGTCGCCCAAGTGATCGTGACGAGCCAAACAGATGTACTCGATGCCACAGTTCATTAGTTGTGTCATCCCTTCCAGTACCTGCGTGACCGCGCCATTGGTTGTGATACTGACCAAGTCGACTTTGTCGATGCCGGCAGAATTGACCAAGTTGTCTACTGTATCGCACGGGATCAAGATCTTATCGAACTCGGCGATGCGTTCTTCCGAGTAGTCGACTGTTCCTTCCGTGAAATTCGTCGCGGGATGTGTTGGGTCAACGTAGAGAGCTAGGTCTTTCTTGCAACTCCAAGCGCCACTGTGGACAAAGATCAGGTCATCTCGTTTTTGCTTTTTCTTCACTTTTGCAAACGCATCTCTGCTTTGGTCAGCCGGTTCGATGATGACAGTCTTCCCCTTGGTGCCATTGAAAAGACTAAAATACATTCCACGCGAACGTCCAGCCAATAACGTGTCGCAAGGCGCGCCGATCTGCACCACAGTGCTGCCGGGACGTATTAAGCGATATGGCAAGCGATGGCGGCGTCGAAATTTGCCAACCCCGTACTTAATCCAGAACGGGCAGGGCGTTGCAGCAGCATTGAATAGCTTTACCAGCACTCGGTGAACGATACTGCGATGCGACCATCGGAATCTCAGTGGTGGCTTGTCTGGCAAGGCGCCAGTGTGTGGTTCAACTGCGTGGGTCTGGTCAGTGGCTTGCATAACAAAAGTTGTGAATGGGGAGGCGACCGAAATCGTTGGTCAAGTTGGGTGAAGAGCTAGGCGGTTGTCGTATCGTAAGCAAAGTCAATTACTTCGCCGGTCACTAGCCCACGACAGTTGTTGAGGTTGGTTTGGGTATCCGCCCGATAGGCATCGATTCATACATGTCTTAGCTCACGACCGCACTGCTCGACCGACCGGTGGCGCGTGCATGCACCGCTTGAACGACTTCAACGATGCGATCAATTTGTGTTTCCGTCAGAGATGATCCACTGGGCAGGCATAAGCCAAGGTCAAAGATCCTTTCAGAAACCGCTCCGCCAACCATCTGACGGTTTGTATAAACCGGCTGCAGGTGCATCGGTTTCCAAAGCGGCCGCGCTTCAATGTTGTTTTCTTCCATGGCCAGACGCAATGTTTCGCGGCACGTGCCGAATTCTTTTGGATCAATCAAAATGGCGGTCAGCCATCGGGTTGATCGATAGCCTTCGGGTTCGGGCATGTAGCTGATGCCTGGGATATCGGCGAGTCGCGCGCGGTAGGTTTCAAATACTTCGCGACGTCGGTTCACGCGTTCGTCCAACACTCGTAATTGCCCGCGGCCAACGGCAGCCAAGAGATTGCTCATCCGATAGTTGTATCCAACTTCTGCATGCTCATAGTGAGCTGCCGGGAGTCTTGCCTGCGTTGAAAGGTGCAGCACTCTGCGCGCAAGGTCCTGGTCATCGGTGACCAGCATGCCGCCACCACTCGTTGTGATGATCTTATTGCCATTGAAGGAGAAGCTTGCGAGTTTTCCGAAACGGCCTGCACACTTGTCGCGGTATTTCGCACCAAGAGCTTCCGCCGCGTCCTCGATCAAAGGCACGTTGTAAAAGTCGCAGATTTTGGTGATCGAATCGTAGTCGCACGATTGCCCAAGCACATCGACGGTCATCACAGCGGCGGGCAAATTATTCGCCTTCGCTCGGCGTTCCAATTCTTCTGCCAATAGATTTGGATCCATATTCCATGTCGCTTCATCACTATCGATAAAGACTGGATTGGCTCCCGTATAACAGATCGCATTGGCTGTTGCGACAAACGTCATCGACGAAGTAATCACATCGTTTCCGGGCTGAACGCCCAGCACTTGCAGCGACAGGTGCAACGCTGCGGTGCAACTGGAAAGAGCAACTGCGTGACTACGACCTACATACTCTGCGATCTCATCTTCAAAACCGACGACGTGAGGACCAATTGGCGCGATCCAGTTCGATTCAAATGCATCTTTCAGAAGGATCAACTCTTCACCTCCCATGTGCGGAGG
>JBAUHR010000866.1:0-1907 GCA_049680385.1 Rubripirellula sp.
ACCGCAAGCTGCACAAGGTGGCGGCGGAGGTCTGGCCAAGATCTTGGTCCCGCTCGTGATCTTGGGTGCGGTTGGCTACGGTTGCTACCGGTACATTTTCGACGGGATCCGCTCAACGGGCCCAGAAAACAACATCGTCATCCCTCAAGATCCCAATGCGCCTAACGATGGTGGTTACGGCGACGAAGGTGGCGACGCTCCGGCCGCGGCAGCTACCCCGGCCGAAGCTACCCCGGCCGAAGCTACCCCGGCCGAAGCGGCGGCCGTCGCCATGCCCGAGTTTGACGTCACCAAGTTGCCTAGCATGTTCAAGTCGCTTGGCGGAACCTTCGAAAAAGTCACCGACGTCGAATCAGCAAAAGCTGCCTTGCCGGAACTCGAAACAATGGACAAGCAGTTGGACGCAGCATCGGCTGGCTTTGCCGCGGTTCCTGAACTCGTACGCGGACCCATCGTCAAAGCGGTGCAGGGCAACCTACCAGCCGTCGAAGCAGCGATTGAAAAAGCGATGGCCATCCCGGGCGTGGGTGACGTGCTAAAGCCGATCGTTGACAGCATGATGGCAAAGATCAAGCCGCTGCTTGGCGATGCAAGCTAGGACGCCAAACGATCAAGTGGAACCACGGAAGTGAGCGGGTCAAGAGTTTCGGTATGTCCAGGATTCCTTCGATCGTCTGGACGCCGATGGCTACGAAAGCTTCCGTAAATCGCAACCGCGTTTGCTAGCAACGCGGCGTTTTACCTTGACGTGGTGCCGCGAAAGAGCCTACCACGCGACCATGGTTCTATTTCGTTTTCTAGTCGCCGCGATTGTGCTGGGCGCATCCGGTTGCCGGATGGGTGCGCACGTTGCAGTCTGGCAACCGCCGCAATTGGAATCGACCGTCGGGAAACGAGTTGCGGTATCGACGGTGACCGGCCCGAAAGAAGTCGCTGGGCCGCTGCGAGAAAAGATGTTGGCGATGGCGCCCGCAGATTCGGGCCGCAACATGGCTACCGTTGATCCCGAGAAAATGGCCAGCACCGAATCAATTCGATTGGTCTCGGGCACCGACGACGTCAACGACATCGCTCTGGCATCGGTCGCCAGGCAAGAAAACATCGATTACGTGCTTCGGGGTCAGGTGATTTCGCGAACACACACACCCGACACCGAATTCGATCCCACCGCACCGCTAGCGATCTCGTGGCGATTGATGTCGATCGGCGACAATCGTCACGTCGGCGGTCGCCCGGTGGTTGTCGATCTCGAATCGGCCAAAGAAACGTATCCCGACATCGCGTTCATCGCTGATCCCACCGAAGCACTCACCACCGCCGCGGTACGCCAATCCTATCGTTTGGTTTCGCCCTGGGTCGATCGCGAACCCGTCCAGCTTGCCATTCCCTATGGGATGCCCGGCAGCAAAGGAGTCCGGCGTGGCAACACGCTAGCGTCAAAAGGCCGATGGGGCGAAGCGGAAACAGTCTGGCAAGAAACGCTCAACAAGCATCCCACGCAAACGGCCGCGGTTCACAACTTGGCGATCGCCGCCGCCGCAGGCCAGGATTTTTCGAAAGCAAAAGAACTGGCCCGCCGCGCCATCCGTCGCCAACCGACCGGGCTGCACAAACAGTCGCTAGTTTGGATCGAACAGAAACAACGCCTGTACCACAAAGCGTTCAACTTGCCCGAACCGCCCGAAGGATGGTTCGTGACGCATAGCGAAGACGAGTAGCGAAGACGAGTAGCGAAGACGAGTAGCCAACACACTGACGCGACTCGTCAGGCCACATCCTGCAACATCGACTGCACCCGACGCTCAACTTCGGTCGTGATCTCGGTCGTTTGGCCTTTGATCTTCTTGTCGCCGATGACTTCGACACCCTCGCCGAACATCACCTTCGCACTTCGCCGAGCCTTGATC
>JBAUHR010000867.1:0-24233 GCA_049680385.1 Rubripirellula sp.
TGGCCTGCTGGGCGGTGATCCGCGTCAGGTCATGCAACAGGCCGGTCAAGCCAAGCCGGCCGCGGTGCAAAAGGGCGGCAAGGAACTGAGCCAACAAGACATCGAACGTGGCGAGTTCGTCAGCACGGTGTTGGCCGATACCGAAGATGTTTGGACGAAACTGTTCGCACAGAGCGGCCTAAAGTACCAAACGCCAAAGCTAGAACTGTTCACTCAAAAAACGCAAAGTGCATGCGGCACCGCGTCGTCAGCAGCCGGTCCGTTTTATTGCCCAGCCGACCAAAAGGTGTACCTGGACACAGCGTTCTTTGACCAACTTGAACGTCAATTAAACGCACCAGGCGACTTTGCCCAAGCGTACGTCGTCGCGCACGAAGTCGGCCACCACGTGCAAAACTTGCTTGGCAAAACCAGCGAACTCGACAAGGCTCGCCGAAGCCTGCCAGAGGTCGAATACAACAAGTTGTCAGTACGACTGGAACTTCAAGCCGACTTCTACGCGGGCGTGATGTTCCACCATGCCCAACGCGAAAAACGAATCTTAGAAGAAGGTGACATCGAAGAAGGCCTGCGAGCAGCGGCGGCAATCGGCGACGACACGCTACAGAAACGCAGCACAGGACAGGCAAACCAAGAGAGCTTTACACACGGCAGCAGCGCTCAGCGCGTTCGGTGGTTCATGAAGGGCCTTGAAACCGGTGACCCTGGACAAGGCGACACGTTTGCCGCCGAACAGTTGTAACGAGATTGACACGCCAATGCTGGCACCAAATTTCGAAACTTGTACCGTAGCCATCACTGTTCAAAGTGATGGCTATTTTTTTGCCCATCCAGAATTTTTTGCCTATCCAGAATTTGACGCACATTGCTTCACGCTCATTGCTTGATCAACTGTGCTTGACGATCAATCGCCGTCGGGCATCGCGACCGCGAAACAAACTTCACATTTGTTTCGTGCCAATTGACGAATTTCGATTGACTTGGGGTTCCACGATTCGACTTTTGATCGCCATCGATCAATCGAGGTCGACGCGTCGTAGTCGACTAGCTTTAACGTGATCAGCAAACCGCAAAAATCACTTTGTCGATTGGTGACCATGTTGCCAACGGTGACAAGCGTCTGATCCGGTTTGACATTCGAGTCCACCAACAACCATTTCGCGCCGCGAAATTCGCGACGTGGCAAGTCGCCGCCGCGAGCTTGAATGTGCCGGAACCGTGGGTGCTCGGCAATTCGCGGGTCCATCTCGGCGGGATCCACGCCGATCACTCGCAAGCCGAGTTCTAGCAGTCGACCGCACGAGCCACCAGGCGCGCTGCCGATCTCGACCGCTAAATCGCCAGGCTGTAAATCGAATCCTGACCAAGTGATGGCCTCGGCAGCTTTGTAATAAGCTCGCGACACGGGCTCTTCGGCGGGATCGATGGGCTGCACGCCGCCCGGCCACCGAGTCGACCAAACCGTGGCCGAGTGTGTACCAAAGAACCAATGCGACGGCTCCACCAGTACGACATCAAGGACGCGTTCACCTGGCTCGGCAATTCGATTGGGTGCATCACAGCGAAGCCATTTCTCACTGATCGCAGCGTAAATTTCCTCGCTGATCGCGTTGGCGACTTCGTCAAGTCCTGGCTCAAAATCGAAGCGCCCAATCGCCACCCGGTCTTTCGACCAAACGTGCAATTGGTCAAACGGACGCGCGGCCGGGTCGGCGGCTTCGAGCGACGAAATGAGTTTGACAATTTGGGCCGAACCAAGCTCGTTCTTGGATTGACCGATGGAACTAGCAACCGTGCGAATGAACGTGCCGGTCGGCAAAGTCTGAGACGTGTCGTGTTTGGCAGTCACGAAACCAGGCCGAGAAAACGCGAGTCGCCATCCCTCCGGTGCAATCGATTGCTTCACGGCCTGTTCGGCACCGTGCGCACACGTGATCATCGCAAAGCTTGGCGACGGGCTATCAGTCTTGTTCATTCGTTCGTGGTCGAAAGGGTCGGATGCGTGACGCGAAACTTATCAATTCGCTCGCGAACGCCAGGGATCAGGCGTGCCGCGTTTTCGTGGTATAGCTTAGCCAGAACTTCGTCGGGCAGCCCGACGCCGTCGATTTTCCACCTTCCCTGTGGCGGCGGCACTTTCTCGCTATAGGGAAATGATTCGTCGCGAGTCTCGAAGAACCGCCAATAGAGTCTTAGCCGCGGTTGAGGCCAAGGACCGTCGGTGCCAAACATCAGCCGATCGGCGTATCGAATCAAGAATTGGCGAGCCGTACGAGGTTGACGACCGAGTTCGGAGATTCGCGATGCGGGTTCTAGGTACAAGTTCGGGAACCGATCAAGCCACTCGCTGACGGTCGCCAAATCTTCCGAATGATTCGCGATGTGGGCACCGATGAAGTTCGTTTTCGGATGACGCTCGATGACTCGGTTCCTGGCCTCCAACAACTCCTTTCGCGATGGAAAATCCTTTCCATAGAAGCTCCAGTCTGGGTGCCGGCTCAGTTCTTCCCAGCGTTCGTTTGTCGAATCAACAGGTTCGAAAAACGCCGCCGGATCGGCCGTGTGAATGATCACGGGGATTCCAAGTTCGCCGCAGGCGGCCCAAATCGGATCCCAACGACGGTCGTCGATTTCGATCAGCGTGCCGTCGGGGTTACGATAGCCGAGTCC
The DNA here is from genome assembly GCA_049680385.1 of Rubripirellula sp. Lineage (GTDB taxonomy): Bacteria > Planctomycetota > Planctomycetia > Pirellulales > Pirellulaceae > Rubripirellula. The sequence goes on from JBAUHR010000867.1 coordinate 2,671, forward strand.
AAATCGCTTGAAAATTTTTAGGCCACTGGCACCGGCTTCGACCGCCGCAGCCAATTGCTCTACCGTTCGTTGGGCAAAACCCTGGCGATGGCAAGCCCAGGTCGTGGGGTCCGTTTTGTCGCCGTCGCCCTGCCAATCGATGTGGGCGAAAATCGCAAAGCGGTCGCGATACTTGCTCCACAGAAAGGCTCGGTGCGCATCAAACTGACTGCCCAGTTGACCGTCCAACGATACGCAAACGGCGATTTGGTTCCGGTCCATCACGGCGACAAAGTCATCGAGTGCTTCGGCACTGTCGCGAAGTTTAAAGTGGAAATGCGTATGGACGTCGACGACCGGGAACTTTGCGTGGGCTTTTGGGTGGGCCGGAGTACGCAGTTGAGTTTTCGGCCGGAAATTGCGGACCGACAAGTCCCGACCATCCTTGCCATCAAGCGGCGCGGGGGTGGCTGCTGCCGAATTTTCGATCAGTGATTTATCAGCCGGCGAGGCAAAAGGGAACGTTTGTGCGTGTACTGAAACAGCTAGCGACGCAAAACTGATGGTCCACACGAGTGCGCATCGTGAGTTGTCCGATACAATACGGGCGAGACGCTTGAGCGAGTGTTGTTGCATGACGCTTGGTGTTGTCTTCGAGAGTGTGAGTTGGCGAGTCTTACATCCAGCGGCGCGAAATGAATCACGACCAAACCGAACACCAATCCGAGGATGGACAATCGACCAGCAAGAAGCTGTCGATGCGTGCGACGACGCCGCCAGCGGAGGTTCCAGGGCATCGCTTGACCCGTTTTCTAGGGTCGGGTGCGTTTGGGCAAGTCTGGGTTGGCATTAATTTGAATACTGGGCGAAACGTTGCCGTCAAATTCTACCTGCATCGTGGCGGCGTGAACTGGTCCCTGCTTAGTCGCGAGGTCAAAAATCTTGTAACGTTGTCCGCCGACCGGCATGTGGTCCAAGTACTAGAAGTTGGCTGGGATGCGGATCCGCCCTACTACGTGATGGAATTGGTGGGGGGAGGGTCACTTGAAGACCTGCTGGAAGCTCGCCCCCGTTTGCCCGTCACCGAAGCCGTTGAGATGTTTCGCGCGATCTGCGTCGGACTAAGCCACTGTCACAGCAAAGGTGTTTTGCACTGCGACATCAAGCCAGCCAATATCTTGTTGGGGGATGACGGCGAACCGCGACTAGCCGATTTTGGCCAAAGTCGATTGTCACACGAACAGACACCCGCACTTGGAACGTTGTTTTATATGGCTCCCGAGCAGGCCGATCTGAATTCGACGCCGGACGCTAGCTGGGACGTTTACGCGGTCGGCGCGATTCTTTATCGAATGCTCGTCGGATCACCACCTTACCGCAGCGATCAAATCGTTGGACAAATCGACACCGCGGGATCACTCACCAAACGCTTGGAACGGTACCGCGAAGCGATCGCTAGCGGATCCCTTCCCGACGGACATCTGCAACACCGCGGTGTGGACCGTCCGCTTGCCCGAATCATCTCGCGATGCTTGTCGGTCAAGCCCGAAGCACGCTACGGCAATATCCAACAAATCCTGGACGACCTGGATCGCCGCAACGAGTCGCGATCGCGAAAGCCGTTGATGCTGTTGGGAATTGTGGGGCCACTGTTGGTGCTGTTGGCAACTTCGTTTTTCGGCTACCGCAGTATCAAACAAGCCAGCGTCAGCACGATGAGCGCGCTTCGGACCGAAGCGTTTGGCAGCAACAAGCTTGCGGCAAGTTTTGCGGCACGAACCTTGGAAAGCGAGATCGGTCGGTACTTCCAGTTGACGACGGATGAAGCATCGCGTTCGAATCTGGTTTCCCAATTGCAACAGACATTTGATGCACCCGAGATTCAGTCATCGTTGAACGACATCGCCGCGATGGGCTCCCCCGTCCGAACGCATGGCGAAAGCGATCCGCGTCAACGACTGTTAGCGGTCACCGAACGCGCTGAACTGGACAGAATTCTGGCGGAACGACTCGCCCGTTACACCGGCGAAAACGCCAAGGATCGTCGCTTACGACTGGCGACAATGTTCATCACGGACTCCCTTGGCACCATCCTAGGGATCGCCTATGACGAACAAGTTGATGAAGAGGAAAACAGCGCGGGACGGAACTTCTGTTACCGAACCTACTTTCACGGTGGACGCACGGACCATTCAAAGTCGGGCGTTTCGATTGGCGAGATCGCACCGCTCAATGCGACGCATTTGTCGGCGGCTTTCCCAAGTACAGCGACGCGACTGTGGAAAGTTGCTGTTAGCACGCCGATCTATTTGACCGAAGACCATAGCAAGCCCGACGCAATCTTTGTCGTCACAATCAACCTGGGTGACTTTGAACTGCTGCAAAGCAAAGAAGGTGCAAATCAAGTTGCTGTCCTCGTGGAAGCGCGTGAGGGAACTTCGCGTGGCACGATACTGCAGCATCCGCTGATGGACTCGCGGCGAACAGCGGGCAAGAAACTAGAGGGCGAGAAATACCAAATGTCGACCGAGATGATGGACCGTTTGCTTGGTGGCGGCGACGTCGACTATCTGGATCCATTGGCCGGTGCCGACGATGGTGACGCCTACGACGGTCCCTGGATTGCTGCGATCCAACCCGTCAAATTACCCCAACCACTTGACCAAGGTGACGATCGGAAAAAGCCTGCCGTATCAGCCAATGTCCGCGACAATGCCGACCTTTTAGTCTTAGTTCAGTATCGTCTCGAAAAGGTAATGGAACCCGTTCACCAGATGCGATCGGCCCTACTATTCGAAGGTGCTGCCGCACTGATATCGATCATGGCTGTGACTTTGACACTTTGGTTTCTTGTTCGCCGTGTCGCTTCACCGGGTAGCTTCGAATCTGGCAGCGCCCTTGAAAAGCCAACGATTCCCCGCGGTTTGACCGAGACGATGGAAGTCAAGTGAACAGCCACTGCGCCTGTCGATCGTTGTTCATTTCGGAACCATCGCTGGAATTGGTAACATAATGGTGTGATCTTGGTTGTCTGCCCGTATGGTTTCTGTTGGTCTTAGCGAATGTCGAAGAACACGAACGTCAGCCACTGGATTGAGTTGGTGAAGGCTGGTGATTCGGCGGCTGCGAATCAGATTTGGCAGCACTACTTTGACCGTCTCGTCCGCGCGGTTCGCGCCCGGCTGTATGGTCAAAACCGCGCGGTATCGGACGAGGAGGACATCGTGCTGAGCGTCTTCGACAGCTTTTACGTCGCAGCCGAAAATGGGCGGTTTCCGGACTTGTCCGATCGTGACGATCTGTGGCGTCTGTTACTGCGCATGTCGGCGCGAAAGGTCGTCGACAAGCGAAGGCATGACAAACGCCAACGGCGCGGCGGCGACGTTCAGGTTCAATCGCTAGATCACGCTGGCGATGACGGAAATCTTGCCGAAGCGATCGGGGACGAGCCATCGCCCGAAATGGTGTTGATGATGCAGGAATCGATTGCAGAATTTTTTTCGCATTTGGGTGTCGGGCAACTCAGCGATTTAGCGGGTGCCAAGTTAGAGGGATACTCCAATGCGGAACTTGCCGAGCGTTTTGGTTGTTCCGAGCGGACAATCGAGCGACGTCTGCACCTGATCCGAGAAAAATGCCACCAAGAAGTCTTTGAACATCATGAACATGCGCGAGAAAAAACTGCCGATCGCAGCCCTTGAGCGAATCGATGATCTGTGTGCCGATTTCGAACAGAAATGGCAATCGGGACAACCGCCATCAATCGAGTCGGTGATCGAATCGCTTGACAACACAGAAGAATCGCCGAGCCAGCGTGACGCACTGTTGGGCGAACTGATCGTGTTAGAAGTGGACTATCGTCGGCGAATTGGGCAGACACCAACCGCCGGGGAATACACCGACCGGTTCCCAACCGACGCCAAAGTCATCCATGATGCGATCAATCAGGGCGGTAAACCCACCGGCACGTTTTCACCAATGAGCGTTGAACATTTAGCCGGATTGTTTCCAGCGCTGCAGATCATTGAACTGATCGGGGCCGGAGGGATGGGGGCCGTCTACAAGGCTCGCCAAGAGGGACTCGACCGCGTGGTCGCGATCAAGATCCTGCCCGAAGAGTTCGGTCACGATGTCAAATTCGCATTGCGGTTTACTCGCGAAGCACGCACGCTGGCAAAACTAAACCATCCCAACATTGTCGCCTTGTACGAGTTCGGCCATGTCGCCGACACGTATTACTTTTTAATGGAATACGTCGAAGGATCGACGCTGCGAGAAGTCGTAAAGGCTGGCGAACTGGCACCCAAACACGCACTCGCGATCGTGCCGCATCTTTGCGACGCGCTGCAGTACGCGCATGACAAAGGCGTTGTGCATCGCGACATCAAACCCGAGAACATTCTGATGTCACTCGACGGTTCCGTGAAGGTTGCCGATTTCGGACTCTCGCGAATACTGGGTAACGAAAACCAGCAGTCGTTGCTGACCGGAACCCATCAAGTCATGGGCACGCCACGGTACATGGCGCCCGAGCAATTCGAAAGCACGCACAACGTCGACCACCGAGCTGACATCTACTCACTAGGGGTCGTGATTTACGAAATGCTAACGGGCGAGCTTCCGATTGGCAGGTTTGCGGCGCCGTCGACGAAAGTCGAAATTGACGTCCGACTTGACGACATCGTGCTGCGTACGCTCGAAAAAGAACCACAACGTCGCTACCAGCGAGCCAGTCAGATTAAGTCAGACATGCAGTCGATCACTTCGGCCAATGACTCGGCACTAGCGCCCACACTGATCCACAACGCTAGTTCGGACACCAGCACCGACACAGTGGCATCGCCAGCCAGTTCCGCGAACCTAGCACAACAGGAACTGGCCGGGCGGTTGCTGCTAACACGTCGTCAGTTGATGAATCATGTCGAATCATCTCTGCGACCACTGTTCCGTTTGCAGGTGTTGCAGGCAATGTTCGGCGCAGCATTGATCTTGATTGGCGTGCAATGCTGGGCACGAAACACGCAGATCCCCCATCGTCTTGGCTGCGGAATCATCGTGCACGTTTACGGCGTGATCGTGATTTCGCAAGCAGCAATCGTATGCACCCGAATCCGACGAATCGACTATTCGAAATCGGTTGAAGAGATTCGCAGCAAGTTAGAAGACGTCCGATCCGGCTATCTACGTGCCGGCGTCATCATCGGGTTTGTATGGTGGCTGATGTGGATTCCCGTTTGCGTTGCCATCGGCTTTGACCAGGTGGTGCTCTATCGAAATTCGCTTGTCCCTTCGCTGGCTGTTGGGATCGTCGGATTCTCCGTTTCGTTGTGGCTGTACTGCCGCGCGCTGAAATCAAGCAATGAATCCAGCCAATCGTGGCGACGAAAGTTCGCTGGCGAGAGCATTGCCAATGCATTTCTCGCACTCGACGAAATTGAGGACGCCCAGATCCGCTAACGCATGGGCAAACAAGTAGATAACGTCAAACCGGCTGTCGGCTCATTGACGGTGTTGCTCTTACCGCCGAACGTTCGATCGAAATCGGTCGCGAGGCAGACGTGCAGTCGCCGACTTACCCAGCCCACTTGATCGGCCGCTAATCTTTAAAAACCCGATAACGGAACGGCCGAAGCCGCCGCGGAACACTGAGGCACTGGCGTCCGAGCAGAACAAGCGTTCTTTCCGTTATCGGGTCTTTTGTCGCAAACGGCTGCGTACTTCGAAAACGATGATACGCATCAAAGAGTGGTGCGGGCATGATCTTGATCATCCGGGGGTATAGTTTCTGCAGGTATTCTGCGACGCATCCGGTCGATACAGGCCAGCAGGAATCGCGATTCCACCTATGCTATGGAAACACAGTCAAACCAAACGCAACTTTTAAATCAGGAGTCCATCCAGATGGATATACAAACCGGTACGTGGGGACTGTTGGTCAGCATGGCGATATTGGGAATGACCGCTGACGCTGGAAATGCCCAAAGTCCTCGACGTGAAATGGGAATCGTGGGAACCGCAGCTCCCGACTTGGATGCGACCGATTGGGTTGGATTGCCCGACAACCAAGTATCGATCAGAGCCGATGATTTCCTCGGAAAAGTCAGCTATCTCTACTTCTTTCGGTCGTGGTGCGAGGGCTGCCACAAAGTCGGTTTTCCGACACTGCAGAAAGTGGCCGCCGCATTCCGTGAAGCGGATGATGTGCAATTTGCAGTCGTACAAACGGTGTTCGAAGGGCACGACATCAACACGGCTGATAAGCTGGCCGAAACCGCCGAAAAATACAATTTGAAGATGCCGTTCGGGCAAAGTGTTGGAGCCGCGGGCACACCGACAATCATGCATGAATACCGTACCGGCGGAACGCCTTGGGTGGTGATCATTAACAAGAACGGGCAAGTCGTTTTTAATGACTTTCATGTTGATGCCGACGCTGCAATCCGCGGCATCAATGAACTGCGTAAACAGAACTCTGAATTAGTCTTAACGAGTGAAAAAGGTAATAAACCGATGACCGAACGAGCTGTATTGGCGGGTGGATGTTTCTGGGGAATGGAGGACTTGTTCCGAAAGCTGCCCGGCGTCGTCTCCACTCGTGTCGGCTATACCGGCGGAGACGTGCCGAACGCAACCTATCGAAACCACGGCACTCATGCAGAAGCGATCGAAGTGGTCTATGACCCCAACAAAACTGATTTTCGCAAGATGCTAGAGTTCTTCTTTCAAGTCCATGATCCAACCACAAAAAACCGTCAAGGCAACGACCGCGGAACGTCGTACCGATCGGCGATCTATTACACCAGCGACGATCAAAAAGCGGTCGCCTTGGACACGATCCAAGACGTCAATGCATCAGGTCTGTGGCCAGGAAAGGTTGTGACCGAAGTCGTACCGGTCAGCGATTTTTGGGAAGCCGAAGCCGAACATCAAGATTACTTGTTGCGAACGCCCGGCGGTTACACCTGTCACTTCCCTCGCAAAGATTGGGTGCTACCCAAGCGAACCGAATCGACCAAGTAAGTTCGGTGAAACGCGGCGGCGAAACCCATCCACTGAATCGTCCGGCGATTTTCGCGACAACGTTTGACAACCATGAAACTGAATTTAGACGACCACTTCAATGTCGAACTGCCCGCCGACACGGACAAATCGAACCGCCGCCGGCAAGTGCATGATGCGGCGTTTTCACCGGTGACACCGCGGGTGCCGACGGCACCTCGTTTGTTGCATGTGGCGCCGGATGTCGCAGAACTGATTGGTTTGTCAGCGGATGACGTGGACTCGACCGAGTTTCTCGAAACGTTTAGCGGCACCCGAGTGCCCGCCGGCGCAAGGCCCTATGCGATGTGCTACGGCGGTCACCAGTTCGGCAATTGGGCAGGGCAGCTTGGTGATGGACGAGCGATCAATCTGGCCGAGGTTTCGCACGCAGGAAAGCGATGGACCCTTCAGCTAAAAGGTGCGGGCGAAACACCGTATTCACGCACAGCCGACGGACTAGCCGTGCTTCGTTCGTCGCTGCGCGAACATTTGTGCAGCGAAGCGATGCATCACCTGGGTGTGCCCACGACACGCTCGCTGTCCCTGATCACGACAGGTGACAGTGTGATGCGAGACGTGATGTATGACGGGAACTCTGCGAACGAACCTGGGGCAGTTGTGTGCCGCGTCGCCGCTAGTTTCATTCGCTTTGGCAACTTCCAGATTTTCGCATCACGCGGCGACATTGATTCGCTGCGTCGACTAACCGACTATACGATCAAGCACTACTTTCCAACGATCGACGGCAACGACGATCGTTACAGCCAGTTCTTTGCCGAGGTCGCTCGCCGCACGGTCGACATGGTCGTTGGCTGGCAACGTGTCGGGTTTGTGCATGGCGTGATGAATACCGACAACATGTCCATTCACGGTGAGACGATTGACTATGGCCCCTACGGTTGGTTGGAAGGTTATGCTCATGACTGGACGCCGAATACGACCGATGCGGGGCAAGGCCGCTATCGCTTTGGGAACCAACCGCAGATCGTGTTCTGGAATCTGGTGCAACTGGCAAACGCCATTTACCCACTGACCGAGAACGCCGAACCATTGCAAGACGCGCTCAACCAGGCTGTCCAACAGTACGAGCAGTCTTATGACATGATGCTAAGTTCAAAGATTGGCTTGGACAGCATCCGCGAAGGAGATACGGCGTTTCTTGCCGATTTGGAATCCACATTGCAACTGACCGAGACCGATATGACGATCTTTTTCCGCCTTTTGGCCAAGGTGCCGGCCGAACATTTGATCGATGAGGGCAGCGAGTTCTTAAGTCCGGTCATGGATGCGTTTTACAAGCCAGAGGAACTGACCGGCGAGACGTTGCAGCGGTGGCGAAGCTGGTTCCAGCGTTACGTTCACCGAGTTCGTGAAACGACGGCAACTGACGAAGAACGCGCCAGTCGCATGAACTCTGTTAATCCCAAGTACGTGCTTCGCAACTACATGGCGCAGTTGGCGATCGACAAAGCAGACCGCGGCGACCCATCGTTGATCGACGAGTTGTACGAAATGCTACGTCACCCCTACGATGAACAGCCCAACAACGAAAAGTGGTTCGCGAAACGGCCGGACTGGGCTCGGCACAAGGTCGGCTGCTCGATGCTGTCATGCAGCTCTTAGCTAGAAACGTCCGGGGCGAAAAATCAAACGGTTTGGACTTTGGGAATCATAAAGTAAAACGTCGTTCCATTGTCGACCTTGGATTCGATCCACATGGTGCCCCCTATGCGGCGAACGATGCGTTCCCAAATCGACAGCCCGATGCCGGTGCCTGGGTAAACAGGCCCCCAAAAGGTCCTAAGAGGGACAGGCAATAAACAAAGGCGATGTTTGCCAACGCTCGTGATGGAATTGGCTCCGCCTGAAGCGGCAAGCGACGATAGCGCAGCGAGATAGCCGAGAATCAGGCCCGACCTTTCGATTGGCGCAGCGTGAAGCCTGATCGCTTGTTTGATCGGCAACGCAGCAGGCGTTGGTTTAGATTTAGCCGGCCGACTGGAGCGGATTGCCCGGACTGCATAGCCAATGCTGGCTGCGGCGGGTCGCTTCATTGGCCAGGCTCTCCGCCGTGCCCGCCGCACGTTTGAACGTCCGACCGAACTTCTTCACCAAGTCGCACCAGCCGTGAGAGTCCAAGCCCAAACGTGACAAGATCGGCGCCAAATGCGAAGGGATCGAACCTGCTTTGTCTTGTTGAAGTTGGCGACCGGCCCAGCCCAGCAGCTCCAGATAACTCAGCATCGAAATCGAAAGAAACCCCTTCTTGCTCGCCCGGCGTCCACTGTCATCGACGTCCGCACCGATCGCATCCTCGCGTTCACTGATCTCAATCGGACTCATCCAGCCACTCTTCTGACGCCGCCGACTGCGTTCCCAGTCACGAGTGCTCATCCGCGTGCGATCTTCACGGTGGGTCAAGTCATCGATTCGGTCCTTTGCGCCGGTGTAACTGCTTGCTTCGGGAGTCTCGGCGATCGCCGCGCGGATCGGATTCAAGTCAACATAAGCCGAACAAGCCAGTAGTGAGGCTTCATCCAACAGCACGACCGCCTTGTATCGGCCTTCCCAGAAGTGACCGGTTACCCGGTCCTCGGCGTTGCTGCGGCGAGCAATGTTCTCCGCCGTGCAGCGCATCCACCAACTCAGGTCACTCAATCTGGCCCGCCGCTCGGCGAGTCGATCGGGATCCTTAACGATCATGTTGACCTCTGGGGCCGTCGGTTCGGCGGGAGACCCGTCTTTGTTTCGTCGATGGGGAAACAAACGCAACCAGCGCCGGGCCACATCTTCATCGCTCCAGGTCGCCAGCACATCCGGCCGACTCCTCAAGACCAAATGTATGTGGTTGTGCATCACGGTGTAAGTCAGGCAGTCAACGGCAAAAACACTAGCCAAGAATTCCAGTCGTTGCCGAATCCACTGACGCCGATGCTCAAAGGATTGCCCAGAGACCGGATCATTTCCGCACAGGAAAGCCCGCCGAACACAGCGCTGGACGCAGTGAACGATTTGAATCTCGGCAGGATCGAGAACCTCGCCACGAGCAAGCCTGGGCATCAAACGACCTTCCGCAAGAGTGCGACTGTACTGAACAGACAAAATCTACCGGCAAAACGTGCCGAGAACACGGCTAGTCTATGCCTGTCCCTTTTCAACCCTTTTCAACCACTGGCGGAATCGTAAACAGCGAAGCCACCAACCCTGGTTGGCCAATGGGTCTCATGATAAAGGTCTGTCAAAGCCGCGTGTTTGAGACATATCAGCTTGATGCGGGGATCCTTGATGATCCATTGCCGTATGGCGGTGACGCCTGTGGGCGGGCTACGATGCGGGACATGGATCAGCGATTCGAGTAAATCGATCGGCACACCTTCGGAGCGATGGAATGACGGCGGTAGGTTTTGGACTGTATTTTCTCGCAGTCGTAGGGCTGTTTTTTTGGACGCGCGCTTACACGTGGACTGAAGCGGACGCACTGCCACCGGCGGACAAGAAACCCGGCTTCGGAGCTCGAATCAAACTGTCGACCGCCGCTCGCGAGATGTTCAAGTTCTGGGGCCCGCGAGTGTTGGTGGTTGCTTGCTTGGCTAGCTTGATCGCTCGGATCGTGGTTGGCGATCTTGCTTGGTCGGACTTGGCGGTTGCGGTTGGCGTGATCGTGTCTTGGCCGATTCAAGAATGGTTGATCCACGCTTGGTTGGAGCATCGCCCCCCCATCCGCGTCGGCGGTCGCGAAGTCGAGTTGTTGATCACGAAGACGCATCGGGCTCATCATCGAAACCCGTGGGACCCGCGATTCGGCCTAACCACGACTTACTTTGTGATTGCGTTCGTTGGCGGTGTCCCGATGATGTGGGCCGCTCCCTACTTGCTGGGATGGTTGCCGATCGGAGCCGCCATGACGGGCAACCTGATCACGTTTGCCCTGATTCTAAATTACGAATGGATCCATTATCTGATTCACACATCGTATGTCCCCAAAACTCGCCTGTACCGGCGGTTGTGGCGCAATCACCGATTGCATCACTTTCAAAACGAAAACTACTGGTACGGACTGACCATGTTGTCGGGCGACCAATTGCTTGGGACACAGCCCAAGAAGAGCATCGCTGGCCACTCGGACACGGTGATGAATCTTGGTGTCGACAGTGTTGCCAGCGCGAACTCAGTTGCAACAACGGAAACTGTTGCTCACTGAATCCGAAGGCAATTGCCATCAACTCGACTCACCCTAGCCCGGTCTAACTGTTAAGATTTCCCCTTCGATTTGCTGCACTCGCATCCATTCGTCGTGCATCAATCGCAGTGGCGATTTCGGCAAGCTGTCGAAAGGCTTTGGCAATGATCATTTTTTGAGTGGCAACTATGGCTTCGTGTCGATACATCAATGAGGACGGCAAGGTTGAATACGCGATTTACAGCGACGGTAAAATCTGTCCGCTTCCGCATCTAACCGACAGTAATTTTTTTGATCAGCACCCTGTTTTTGATCCATCGGGCGAGACCTGGCGAAACGCCCCCCAGGTGCTGTTGCCGCCAACGCCGACGCCCGAGAAGATCATCTGCATCGGTTTGAATTATCGCGATCATGCGATCGAGACTGGTTCTGAGATTCCGTTTGAACCGGTCGTGTTTAGCAAGTTTGGGACGGCGCTTGCGGGCCACGGCGATGTGATCCGATTGCCCAAGGTTTCATCCCAAGTCGACTACGAAGCCGAGTTGGTGGTCGTCATCGGAAAAACGGCCAAGCATGTTTCGGCTGCTGAGGCGATGGACTATGTCTACGGCTATTCGTGTGGGCACGACGTTTCGGCACGAGACTGGCAAAAGGGTCGGCCCGCCGGTCAGTGGCTATTGGGCAAGACGTTCGACACCTTTGCGCCGGTTGGTCCCTGTGTCGTTGCCAAAAGTGACCTGCAAGATCCCACGGATTTGAACGTGCGGATGAAATTGAACGACGAAACGGTTCAAAACAGCACCACAGCACAACTGATCTTTGACATTCCGGCCTTGATCGAGCACTTGACCAAGGTGATGACGCTGAAGCCGGGCGATTTGATCTTCACCGGCACACCACCGGGCGTCGGTGCGGCCCGCAAACCCCCTGTCTTCTTGAAGCACGGTGACGTCTGCAGCGTCGAAGTCGAAGGCATCGGCGTGCTGACCAACGTTTGCGAAAACGAGTAGCCGAACTGCAAAACCACCGGCATCGCAAAGCGAGGTGCTAGCAACATCGTTGCTGGGGGATGCGAAGCGACATTGTCGCCGGGTGGTCCGTTTTGATATGGCTTTGAGGCAAGCGTCGACATTTTCGTGGGCGTTTTCGATGCCGCCTATCGGCGCCGTCCCATTTACCTCGCTTCGGCTGCCTCGGCCAAGGTCATTCCAACGCGTGAGTCCGGCGACCACGAACGAACCGTTTGTCTTTCGCCCCACGGCTGATCAGCCGGCGGGGGCCGCGGACATTGTCGTCGATACGCGCCGAGAAATCTCCGAAATCGTTCGCGAAGTTGGTGCAGCGGTTCGCAGCGATCGGTCCCGTGCTGAGTTTCTAGCCCTGCTGGCTGATCGTACGTTGCGAGCGATGGCGGCCGAAGGTGTCGTGATTTGGCAGCTTGACCCAGACGCCAAACGGATGGCCTATCGATGTGTGCATCGTCTGGGACGTGTCACTGACCGAACACTGCCGGACCAGTCGGCTGGCGCCCACCAACGACTGTTGGTCGAAATCGGCCACGATGGTTCACCCGCCGTAGTTCCGCCCACACCAGGCGCGTCAGATCCCGATGTCCCCGCCAATCCGGCCGACGTCCCGGTGGCACTTGCACCAATCGATTGCGATTCGACCGCCGCAGGTGCTGACTCGATCCTGGAAGTCTTCTTGGAATCCGGCGGCGGCGTCGCGACTCAGCGCGGCTATCTGCGTTTCGTTGCGCAGATGGCCGATCTGGCCGGCGAGTTCATCAGGGCCGATCAACTGCGCGTCCTTCGTCGGCGTCAATCAATGGCATCGACCATCGATCATTTGACGACACGAATCCATGAAATCGCAGACACATCCCAACTGTATGAGTTGATCGTTGATACGGCGGCCGATGCCTTCGGGTTTGATCGCGTTGGATTGGTGCGGATGGACGGGACACTATCGCGAACCAAAGCCACGTTGATTGCCGTCAGCCATGTGAACACGATCGACCAGAAATCGCCTGCCGCCGGTCAACTACGTCACGCCGCCGAAACCAAGTTGGCCGCCGATGGCTGCCAATGGTTCGATGGCCCGGCCGACGCGGATGCAGAATCGAAACCGAACTCGTTGATCGTTCGTGCGATCGCCAGCAGCCGTACCGATGGCAACCAAGAACCGTCGTTTCGGTTGATCGGATTGCAGACCGCGGACGCCCCAGCGATCTCGCCCGAGTCGCGTGATCAGTGGATTCGTTTGGTCGTTCACTCAGGGCTAGCGATTGCAAACTTAGAGTCGGCGTCATCATCGTCACGGTTTTCAATCACCGGAATGATGCGTGGCGAAAGTTCCGCGCGATCGCTTCGAAAGACGTTGAAGTTTGGTGCCGCAGTCGCGACTGTCTTGATCGCCGGAATCGTACCGGTCCCCCTGACGGTCGACGCACCCGCGATCGTGCGTCCCGCGGAATCACAAGTGGTTTGCGCGCCGCGCGATGCTGTGGTTGACTCTATTTTGGTCAGCCATGGTGACACGGTAACAGCCGGGCAAACCTTGATCACGATGTCGGACTCGGCACTCGACGAACAAGTGCTTTCGCTGCGAGGCTCGCTCGCGGTGCTGGGTCAAAAACGAGCTCGGTTGACCGACGCGATGATGGACGCGTCGTCATCCCAAATCGATCGAGCCAAACAAACGCAAGACGAACGCATGCTCGTGACCGAAGAAATCCAGTCGGTCAACGACCAACTGAATGTCTTGCTGCGGATGCAACAGACGCTGGTCATTCGCGCCGATCGAGACGGCATCGTGGACGCATGGCAAGTCGATTCGCGATTGCAGTCGCGGCCCGTTCATCGCGGTGACGGTCTGATGCGAGTGATCGCGAGCGATTCAGCTTGGTTGGTCGAAGCTCACGTGCCTCAAAATCGGATCGCCCATTTGCAAGATCCTGTCGCCAATGTCTCGCTTGACGCCGACCCCGGCCGAGTGTTCGGTGCTCAGTTGCTGCAAATCGGCCCCGCTGTGATCTCGGCTGGCAATCCGGCCCCAGCAACAGCTGCGTTATTGAAACTCGAACCCAAAGACTGGGACGGCAGCATTGGGCGAGGGCTTCAAGCTGGCCACCAGCAATCGGACCCGTCCGGCGCACCGGCGCGGGTTATGTTTCGGTGTGGGAACCGGCCCGCTGCGTACGTGGCGTTCCAAGACTTGATCCACTGGGTTCGCAGCACAACGTCACTTTACTTTGCCCGCGAGACTTCGTTTTCGGATTCCGACAACGCGCGAGATTCATCATGAAACCGTCGATTCAAACCATCGCTGTTCTGATCACGATTGCACTGGCAAGTGTCGCAGTCGCAAACCGTGAAACCGCCCAGTCATCGCCGCAAGTCGAAGTGGCTGACTGCATCGTGCGATTCGCGAGTGAGTTGAACGTGCCAGCGCTCGAAACAGGCTTGATCGAGGAATTGAAAGTCAGACAGAACGACATGGTCACCGCCGGCGACCAAATTGCACGACTGGATGACCAAACTTTGCTGAAACGTCGGCGCGCGGCGGCCTTGGAATTGGATGCCGCCAAGTCAGACGCGGCTGACGACAGCGAGTTGCAATACGCAAGAACCGCCAGGGACGAAGCGGAAGCCGAGTTGGCGATGAGCAAATCGTCACAACGAGACTTCCAAGGCGTCATTCCCGAAACACACCTGACGAGACTTCGACTCGCTGTCAAACGCGGCACCCTTGAAATTGCTCAAGCGGAACTCCGTAAGAAGCGTGCGGTGATGGAAAGCGAAGTCCGTCAGTCGGAACTGTCACTGATCGATGACCAACTGAGCAAGCTGCACACGGAAAGCCGAATTGGCGGCGTTGTACTGAACTTGTCTCATTCGGCAGGCGAATGGATCAACAAGGGTGAAACACTCGCAACCATTGGGCAAATCGATCGGCTTCATGTCCACGCACTTGTCGACAGCAAAGATCTGTCGCCGGCAACTTGCAAGGGACTGCCCGTCAGTGTTCGCTGGAAAGATCTTTCAACAGGAACGCTGCGAGCACTCCGCGGCAACGTGTTGTCAGTCGATCCGCAAATGCTGCCCAATGGCGTGTTCCGATTGCACGCCGAAATTCAAAATGAAAACATCGGCGGTGATACGGGTGGCTGGGTACTGATGCCAGGAATGGAAGTTCAAATGACGATCTACGTGTCGGCGGCGACAGCACGGTCTGCAAACGGATCATCGATCCGATGAGCGATGCTGCGGCAAACAACCCTTCGCCAAATCGATTGCGGCGAGACCTGAACTGCGTGGTCGCCGATTCGTCACGACGTAGCATGCGGATCGTGATCGACGACGTCAGCGGACGATTCACTCGCGTGTCTGCGGACCTCTGGCAAGCCTTGCAGTCCGGCGGCGCTTCCCCCGACCAATGGCGGCAAGCGGATCAAGTTGGCTGGACACGCCAGCGAACGGCATCGAATCGCGGCACCGTCTTCAGCAAGTTTTCGCCGCTTTATATCCGCATTCCAATCGGATCGGTTGACGGAATTGCCCGCCGACTGGCTCCCTGGACAGGATGGTTGTTTGCAAGAACGGCGGTCATGTTTTGGTTGGCATTGATCACGTTAGCGACTGGGTTAGTGCTGAGCCGAAGTCAGCAGTGGATGACCTTGCTCGAATCACTCGGAACGTTTCTGGCACAAACCAACCCCGTCGTTTTGGGAGTCTGGTTTGTCATCACAAAAGTGATCCACGAACTGGCCCACGCGGTGATGTGCCGTCGAATCGGTTCCCGCTGTGGATCGGTCGGCGTGCTGCTTTTGTGCGGAATGCCGTGTCCTTACTGTGACGTGTCGGATACGTCGCGAAATCCGTCGGCATGGCAGCGCGCGTCCGTCATGTTGGCGGGGATCTATGTCGAATTGATCATCGCGTCGCTGGCAGCACTGGTTTGGCTGGGTGCCCGAGACGCAGCAATCCAGTGGCATGCATTCCATTTGATGTTCGTGTGCAGTATTAGCACGTTGATCTTCAACGCCAATCCATTGATGCGGTACGACGGGTACTTTGTGTTGGCCGATTGGGTCGGCAGCGTGAACCTGCGAACTGAATCAAAGAACGCGTTTCGCGACGTTGTGGTGGCACGCCTTGCGGGGCCTACATTCGCAACTGAGCCAGAATCGAATCCACGTTCGATCGGATTATCGATCTACCATGCGACATCGACGGTGTACCGGTTCGCTGTATTGCTTGGGATCACAGCGATGCTGCTAGTCGTGGCCAACAAATTCCATTTGCGTCCCTTGATGGTTGCCGTGATCGCGATCGTGGTGACCATGATGACGTTTCGAAATGCAAAACGCATCACTCAAATCGTTGGCGGCCAGGGAAATTGGACAGACGTGCCAGCGGTTCGACGCTTGACGCTAGTAACCATGTTATTGGGCGGCGGCGCGGCGATCCTGTTTTGGCCAACACCTCGTCACCGGACAACCACGGGGAAGATCGACGCGGCCGATGCTAGAAAAGTGTTCTTGCCCAGTGACGGTTTTGTTGAAGTCGCCGCCGTCAATTTTGGGGACATTGTCGAACCTGGCCAAACGATCGTTCGACTACGAGATGAATCGATCGAGTTTGAACACACTCGACTTTCAGGCCAACTTCGACTGGCCAAAATGCGAGGCCAGCTTTCACGACGCGCTGCGATGGACAACGGCGACAACGCGGATACCTGGCGAACCCTGCAGGCTCAGAGCGATGGACTACGAGCACGGTTAGTTTCGGTCCAAACTCGCGCCGAACGGTGCAATGTCCAGGCCAACATCGGCGGTGTGTTGTTGCCGACCGAGTCCGCACTCGAATTTGATCCAATCAACGGGACAGAGTCTCTGGCCAATCGCGTCGGTTCGCTCGCGTCATCGCGTCAAGCATGGTGCCGGATCAGTGGCGATGGCCAACTGCACGCCGTGATCACGATTGATGCACGCGATCGTCAAGAAATCCGACTAGGAACGACCGTTCGGATCACGACGACAGCGATCCCCGGCCAAGTCTTTGTGTCGCAAATCGAGAGCGTCTCGCCGATCGACCAGGACAACGAATCGGTGGTACGTCGGGCTGGCTATGAAGTCGTGTGCCCCTTGATCGAAGTCGCGCAAACCGACATGCTCGGGTTGCTCGGCAGTCAGGTTCGAGCAGCGGTTCGCATGCCAAATCGGACAGTGGCCGAGGATCTCTGGCAACATTGCAAAGACTGGCTCGGTGAGTAACGAAAAAGATAGCGACGGCAAGAACAAACAAGACGTTGCACCGGTGATGCCTCGTCAAGCCGATCGCATGCCGGTGGTGTTTGTTGATTCGCCACATCCGGCGTTATTGGACGACGAGAAGTTGTTGACGCAGTGCGACTTGCGATTTCAACGGCGAAGCGGTCCCGGCGGTCAGCATCGCAACAAAACCAGTTCAGGTGTGTTTCTGCACCACGAGCCGACAGACGTGACAGCCGAAGCGACCGAGCGCCGAAGCCAGGCTGACAACCGCGGCGTTGCGCTGTCACGACTGCGTTTTCGTCTGGCTGTGGAACGACGCACTCGTTCGGCCTGGGATGCCGAGCCTACCGGGACGGCGCTCGAACTAAGAGAAAAGTACCGCGGCAGTTCGCTGAAGTTTCGCGAATCGAACCCAGACCGGCCATCGGTTCTGACACTGCTGCTTGACGACCTGCATGCCGCTGGCGGTCAGCCGAGCGCGGTGGCGAAGTCTTGGTCCGTATCGACCAGCAGCATCGTCAATCTGCTGAAGTCTCACTCGCCCGCTTTGACACTTGTCAACCAGATTCGTGCCCACCACGGACGGTCAGCCCTGAAGTAGGCGTTAGTCGGCGGGGAAGCTGTTTCGTCGCGGCAAGCCGATGGCACAACGACTATACTCTTGATCAAAGTAGGTTGTGCCGCGTCGCTTCGGTCCGCAGCGCACCTTGACTGACCGAAGCCTCAACTTTGTGCGATCTCAACATGCCTTTTCGACTTTCGTGTTCGTTACTTGCCATGCTGGTTGTCGGAACGTTTGCGCCGGCGGCGGAAGTGTTCGTCGAAGCCGAGAGCTTTTCCGATCATGGTGGTTGGAAATTGGACACCCAGTTTGTCCAGCAAATGGGTTCGCCCTACTTGATCGCTCACGGACTAGGCAAACCGGTCGACGATGCGGCGGCAAAGGTGACAATCCCCGAGAATGGCCAGTACCGAGTGTGGGTGCGGACGATCGACTGGGTGGCACGCTGGAATGCAAAACCATCGCCAGGCAAATTCAAGCTGATCCTTGATGGCGAACCACTCGCTGCGACCTTCGGTACCGAAGGCGCGGATTGGTTTTGGCATGATGGCGGGATCGTGTCTTTGCAGGCCGGTGAAACAGAGATTCGATTACACGACGAGACTGGATTCGATGGCCGCTGCGACAGTGTCTACTTGACCACGGATTTGGATGCGAAGCCGCCAACCGACCGCGAAACGCTGTTGTCGTGGCGTCGCGGGCAATTGGGACTGCCCGACAAACTGCCGGTCCGTGGTGCCTATGACTTAGTCGTTGTCGGTGGTGGCTACGCGGGCATGGGATCCGCGATTTCGGCGGCACGGATGGGATGTCGTGTGGCACTCGTGCAAGATCGGCCGGTGCTAGGTGGCAATGGATCCAGCGAAGTGCGAGTCTGGGCGATGGGCAACATTCGCCGCGGCAAGTATCCGCGCATCGGCGAGATGGTCGAAGAGTTCGCAGATAAGGCGAGGAAGTCGCCGGGCACTTACGAAGAGTTTGGTGACGAACTGAAAGAACAAATCGTCCTAGCCGAACCGAACATTGATTTGATGCTGAATCATCACGCCATGTCAGTCCGAATGGACGGATCGAAAATCGCTTCGATTACTGCGATCGATACACGAACGGGCAGCGATGTGGAGATCACCGGCGACTTCTTTGTCGACTGCACCGGCCATGGTTGGGTTGGTCATTGGGCCAATGCTGATTTAGACATGACCGACGCTGGCCGGATGGGGATGAGCAACATGTGGGCTTGGGACGAAGCCGAATCCGCGACTTCGTTTCCCTCAACTCCGTGGGCACTCGATCTGAACATGGAAGACTTTCCCTACCCGCGTGACCACCACGGGCAATGGTTCTGGGAAAGTGGTTTCGACAAAGACGCGATTGGCGGCGCCGAAGCAATCCGTGACTGGAACTTGCGCGCGGTTTACGGCGCGTTCAATGCCATGAAGAATCGCGACGGTGCGGACCAGCACAAGACGGCCGAACTGACATGGGTCGCCTACATTGGCGGACCACGCGAAAGTCGGCGTTTGCTGGGTGATGTGGTTTTGACCGAAGAAGACATCGTCACCAAACGCGACTTCCCCGATGGCTGTGTTCCCAGCACTTGGTCGATCGACTTGCACTATCCGAAAAAAGAGTACGCGGACAAATTTCCGGACAATCCGTTCATCTCCGTTGCTGTACACGACCGTCGCGTCGATCGGTCTTATGGCTACCCGGTTCCCTATCGATGTTTCTACAGCCGCAACGTTGACAACCTATTCATGGCTGGCCGCAACATCAGCGTGACTCACCAAGCACTCGGTACGACACGCGTGATGAAGACGTGCGGCATGATGGGCGAAGTTGTTGGCAAGGCCGCCTCGATCTGCACGCTCAACCAGTGCAGCCCGCGTGATGTCTACGAAAAATACCTTGATGAATTGCTCGGGCTGCTAGAATTGCCCGGCAAAGCCCGACGCAGCACTCCGTCAGCCGACGTCATCATCCCCGACGATGCGATGCAAAAAGCCGGCCCCAACGGACCACCACCCGGACACGATCCAGCCAACTTGGAGGGCACTGTGGTTGACGATGCGAACGCCAAGCTGACCGGTTCGTGGACCGAGGGAAGCGGACTAAAAGGTTTCGTCGGCTACGGCTATCGATACGCATCGCCCAACTCGGATGCCACCGCCACGTTCACGATCCGTCCCAAGGCGTCGGGAAAAGCCGAGCTGCGTTTTTACACTCAACCGCACGAAAACCGGTCATCCAAAACGCAAGTGACGGTTCGGCAAGGTGACATGGCGCGCGCGTACACGATCGACCAGCGCGAAACGCTTGACGCGGACTGGATCGCTGTGGGCCAGTTGTCCGTCAAGGAAGGTCAAGACGTTATCGTTGTAGTCAACACGGATGCCGCAGATGGCTTCGTCCATGTCGACGCTGTGTCGTTGGTTGAAGTCAAGTGACGCGGACCGCCGGACGTTCTAACGTCATCCCCCGAGTCGTGCATGCGATTCGGGTGGCATTGGTCGCAGCACTGCTGTTGGCAATCCCCGCGCCTCGCCAGAAAACCATTCAGTCCTCCGATCCTCCGCCGATCGATCAGGTGCGCGAACTGCTTCAGCGCCCGACCGTTCAATTGGGGAGTCAAGACGCCAGCGGAATGTGGCGGCTGACGGACCATTCTGACAACGATATCGGATCGATTGCCAGAACGCTGCCAATCGCTCGCGACATCGTCGGCTATCGCGGTCCGAGCGAAGCGATGATCTTGCTTGATGACGAACTGACAATTGTGGCGGTTCATTTGTTGTCGAGCGCCGACACGGCCGAACACGTCGACGCGGTCCAGGCGACGCCCGCATTCTTTGACCAGTTTGTGGGCTGGCGGTGGGGTGGCGATGGAAGCGATTCGCGAATCGACGGTGTCTCGGGCGCGACTTTGACTTCGCTTGCCCTTGCCCAAGGTGTCGTCAAACGCATCGGCGGCCAACGACCATCGTTGGTTTTTCCCGATGATGTAACGATGAAAGAACGCAGCGACTCGATCGCGGATGATGGCGACGCCGGCGAACTGTTCCGCAGCGGTCCGTATTCCGATTCAGTGATCGGGTATCAGGGGCCGACTGAGCTGTTGTTACAGGTTGGACCAGATGATCGTGTCGAAAAGTTGGCGATCCGCAAGTCTTTCGACAACGAACCCTACGTCGACTATGTGCGAACCGAACGTGGGTTTTGGAAGCGGTTTGTCGGACGCACGCTTGCGGATTTGTCGACGATGGATCCAGCAGCCGAGGGTGTCGAAGGAGTGTCCGGGGCAACGATGACCAGCCTGGCTGTTGCCGACACGATTGTTGCGGCCAGCAGCGGCATCGTTCGTGAACGGGCCGAAGCAAAACGCAAGGTATCATCGGCAATGGTTCGCGGGACGATGGTCGACTGGGTCACGGTTGCGATGATATTTGCAGTTGCGATTCTTAGCCGTCTTGGGATCTTTCGATCACCGACCGGGCGTCGAGCTTGGTTGGTCGCGGTGGTGATCG
>JBAUHR010000868.1:0-1883 GCA_049680385.1 Rubripirellula sp.
CTTGCCTGCGTGCCTTCAGCGGTGCAACGACATTCCCTGGACCGATCTCCGCGCCCGGCAACACGCCTCGAACCGCCGCGACTGTGTAGTCGTAGTGTTTCAGCCATTGCTCTTTGGTGCCCGTCCATTGGCCTGGGTTCAAATCTCGTTCGGTTCCAATCCACGGCGTGAATCCGCATTTCCGAATCCCGGTAAGCATCGCGATTGCTTCGGAGAAATCGCAGACTGCTTCTCCCCGGTTATCGACACCACGAAAGTAGTTGTTTTTCGTCCTGTTTATGCCGCCCAGCAACCGCACACAATTGATGTACTTCGCATACCGGTACTTTTGTCGCAATTGATCGAATTGTTGCTCGTCGAGAAAAGGCGACTGGTCGGTGACGGGATAGACATTCCAGAAGTTGTACATTTCGCCAACTTCGGTATCCAAATCGACTACGATTTCAACGTCGCCCGCTGGCAATCCGCCTGCTTCTTCAGCGTTGATTGTGGATGTTGTTAGAAAACATGTCGCGATCGCGACAGTGATCCAGATGCTAAGAGAATTCAAACGATTCATCGGTACGCCAGGTTTGTCTTGTGAAGCATGAAATTGTACGCCCGCTGCGGACGACCATCCGTTCCGAGCCTTTACTGGCTTTGCAGATTGCAACGGAATCGGTTTACAGACGCGTCTACAGTTCTGTCTTGGCCACGCTATCAATTTTATCCTGCATCGACTGCTCACGGTCCGTGCGTGTTCCGACTTTGATGCTGGTGGTGATTCGAGGCGCTCCGATTGCGTGAACACGTTCATGGCAGCTTTTGATGGCAGCAAACACTTCGTCCCAGTCACCTTCGATGTTTGTGCCGTACGCGTGAAGCTGGTGCTTCAGTCCCGCTTCCTGCAATACTTTCTGGCACTCAGAGACATATTTGCTCACAGAAACACCAACGCCAATCGGGACGACACATAAATCGACGATCACTTTCATGCTGTTTGTATCCTTAGTCATCCGCTGCGTGCATCATTCAACGGCGAATTGTAGGCTATTTCATTATTGACAGGCAGCTCCACTCGGAAATTGGACCCACGGACTCTGATGCTCCCCAAACTCATCGTTTTTGACCTCGACTTCACTCTCTGGGATTGCGATGGCACTTGGTGCGACTGCCTTTCGCCGCCTTTTTGCCGACAGAACGACCGAGTCCTCGATCGGGCAAGTCGCCAAGTGCGATTGTACGAAGACGTTACCAGTATCCTGGACCATTGCGACAATCATTCGATTCCGATGGCGATCGCATCGCGAACGGAGCAGCCAGCATGGGCGCGTGAGCTAGTGGAATTGCTGGCGATCAATCGCCGGTTCGCATTTGCTGAGATCTATCCGTCATCAAAACTGAAGCATTTTGCGTCGTTGAAAGAATCAAGCGGTCTCAGTCATGAAGGCATGATCTTCTTCGACGACGAGATGCGAAACATCAATGAGGTCTCGACACTCGGTGTCACCAGTATTCACGTGCCCGATGGCATGACAGCCGATTTGTTTCACACCACTCTGCGAGCATTTGAGAATCATGGCCATGCGAGCTGGCATCAAGATTGACGCGGAGACCTTGGGCGAAGGCGATCTCGCTGAGAAAGGCGATCGCGTAACCATTCGCCTGCAAGTTTTCCTTAACCGTGGCGAGCTAGTTCAGGATCTTAGCGCGTACTCGTTCGTGCTTGGCAAGCGGGAAGTGATCGCCGGGTTGGAATACGGGATCGAAGGTATGTGCGTCGGCGGACACCGAAAGTTTCATGCTGGCCCTCATCTTTGCTACCGCGATGAGGGAGTTGCGGATTCGATACCGCCAGCGGCAGTTCTTCATTTCGACGTCGTCTTGCTGGCGATCGAACACTG
>JBAUHR010000869.1:0-22180 GCA_049680385.1 Rubripirellula sp.
GGGTGTTGGCACGAGCCAAAGCGAACGATCTGAAAAAACTTGATGTGAAAACGGTCACGATGGGAATGGCGATCGCGACGGAAGCAGGCCAGCAGGATGAGTGGATGAACTTGGCCAGCCATCTGGCGTCGATTGATCAGACCGGAAAAGGCGTTTCGGATTTACTTTCGCTGCTGATCGAACAGGGCAAACCCGACGCTGCCGAACGGTTGGCTGCGTCATTGATTTCGCCCGCCTCGGATGAAGCGGTATCGACGGCCGCGCGCGAAGCAGCGTGCCGCTGGGCCGGTCGGACACAGCGATGGTCGATGTTGTCGATGGCGTCGGAATCGGAACTTAAAAAGATCGAGTCACCCTCGGCAACGCGATCGGCCACGGTCGAAAAACTGTTTGCTGAGTCGCTGATGCAGACCGGACAGGTCGAGCAAGCCGCCCAGTGGTGGAACCATTTGGTTGACGGTCGACAGGCCAGCGACTTTGCCACATTGCTGCGATGTGCCGAAGCAGAAACGTCTGTTGGCAAGGACGCAAACCTAGCGGGACAACGTATCGCGCTTGCACGTTCGGCGGCCGGTGGCGATGCTTTCAACGAAACTTTGGTGGACTTGTTGGCCGCTGAATTGGCCGTTCGAAAGTCGCGTTTCGAAGAAGCTCGAGCGCTGCTGGAAAGTGTGGTCCGAGCCGTCGAAGTCGATGCGACTTTGCGTGGGCGAGCGCAGTGGTTGATTGGTGAAACGCATTACTTGCAGGCTCAGTTTACCGAAGCGATCGAAGCTTATCGCCGCGTTGAAGGGATCGATCCGGGCGGGTCATGGGTTTCGGCATCCTTGGTTCAAGCGGGAAAGTCTTTTGAACAATTGGGGCGGACACGCGAGGCCGCGGTGTGTTACGGAAGTCTGATCGGAAGATTCGCCGACAGTCCTCATGCACAAGTCGCTCGCCAGCGAATGGCATCGATTGACCCAGCCAACTCATCTTCTCCATCACCCATCCGACGATAAACGACATGTCTTCTGCACCTTACCGTCGTCGATTGCTGCGGCCCCAGCCCGCCAATTCGCGTCGTCAATTTGCCGCACTGGCATCTCGCATATTGCCGGTCTTTGTCTTGGCGATCGGCGGGACATGGTGCATGGTGGCGATGCAGCCAGCGCACGGACAATTTCCACAGTCACAAAACTTCAACCGGCAAGGCTTCGACCAATCGGGCCGATACCAAACTGCCCAGCCTCAGAACCCGCAGTTCCAAAACACACAGCCTCAGACGCTGAACCAGATTCCGACGATTCCATCCGCCGCCATGATGCCGAACCAGCAAGACAGTTCGACAGAAAACCTAGAAGCTGAATCCGAGCCTTGGCAGTTGCCCGCGTTTGTTGAGAAAATCCGGCAAGGCGGATGGTTGATGGTGCCGCTGGGGATTTGTTCGTTGATCGTGTTTGCCTTGTCGATCGAGCGAATGATAGCGCTGCGTCGTGGCCGCGTGATCCCTCGTCCGTTTGTTCGCCGGTTCACCGAATGTGTCGAAGATGGCCAACTCAGTTACGAAGAAGCCACCGAAATATGTGAAGAGTTTGATTGTCCGGTCGCCGAAGTATTCCAGGCGGCGGTACGGCGCTGGGGACGTCCAATGTTCGAGGTCGAGCAGGCGGTGATGGATGCGGGCGATCGCGTTTCGGATTCGTTGAAACGATTTTTGCGAGTCTTTCACGCGATCAGCAACGTCGCGCCGTTGTTGGGGTTGCTGGGCACGGTGTTGGGAATGATCGAAGCGTTCGACATCATGAGCAGCCAAGAATCGATCGGTCGCCCCGAAATGTTAGCGTCGGGAATCAGCGTGGCGCTGGTCACGACGGCGGGCGGTTTGTCGGTCGCGATTCCGGCTTACTTGGCGTACATGTATTTCAGCAGTAAATCGGACAGTTACTTGAACGAGATCGACAAGTTGTGCCAGCGCGTGGTCGATTGCATTTCGGCCGAGGGGCTTGAAAACGCTGGCAACGCCAATCGAACCAGCGGTCGGAAACGACGAGCGGCCTAGTGTTCTAGCTTGGGCTGAGGACAGTTTGGGCGAAGGGTAAATTCAAGTTAAGCGGAATAGATGCGATGTCAAAACGAAATGCCTCGGAAGAAGCGACCATCAACTTGACGCCGATGATCGACGTCGTGTTTTTGTTGGTGATTTTCTTCATGGTTGGCAGCAAGTTCAGCGAAGCCGAAAGCCGCATCAAAGTGAACGTGCCGAGCGTCGGCGAAATGCGATCGATGACGCGTGTGCCTGATGAACGCGTGGTAGCGATTGGCATCGATGGGACCGTGACCCTTGACGACGCACCGATGTCGCTGAGTCAACTGACCCAAACGCTACGTCAAGAACACGAAAATTATCCGGGGCTTAAGATTGCCGTTCGCGGCGAAGCCGATGGGTCGCAGCAACAGCTGGTCGACGTTCTGCAGGCAGTTCGCATCAGCGGCGTGGATCAAATCGGGATCGCAACCAAGAGGATGCAGCGTTGACGGAATCCGCCAATCCTTGGCTTGATTCATCGATGATCGATTCGCTTTGGGCCGACCCGCGTCTTGTCTACACCGTGGCCGCACTAGCGGTTGCGACACTGGGATTCACGATCTGGTTGTTTCGCCGTCGTGGGCGTGGTGGACGACAAGCCGGCGTCATTTGCCTGGTGCTGTCGATCGCGCTGCATGCTGCGCTGATTTTCTTGGTTCCATTGCTGCCGTCGCTCAGTGGAGGTTCATCGACCTCGGACCCGGAAACTGACGAACAAGCCGGTGTCGATTCGATCTCGTTCACGACGTTCGATCCTAACGTTCCCGTCGACGATGCGACGGGCGGCGAAACCGAAGCGTTGATCGCACCGCTGCCTGTGTCCAGCTTGACGGATCTGCTTGCCAATCCAGAACCCGCCCAGGAAGCCGTCGAGGAAGCCGCAGCAGAATCGACCGACGAACCGGATTCGTTGTCGATGTCAGACGAGCCTGTACCCGAGTCGCTTGCTGAAACCAACAAAGGTGAAACCGATTCGGCAAGTATGGCGATCGATTCGTTGTTGGGAGACTTCTTGGATGATGCATTTGCCGCGGATGTAGCGGAAACGGTTGAACCGATGCCGGCGCCGCAGCCGGCGGTTGCTGAACAGTCGCCAGCGGTCGCACATGTTGGCGACGGTGGGGAACCGGTGCCGGCAATCGCTGCGTCCACTTCGCCTGCTCCGCCGGCTACCGTTCCCGGCACGATTGAAAGCGATTTTGCGAATCGAGTTGGCAAGGCCAAGGACGAAGCACTGCTTCGCACCGGAGGCGACGCCAGCACCGAGGCGGCGGTCGAGGCGGCGCTGCGGTTCTTGGCCAGCGCCCAACGTGCCGACGGCGCTTGGGATCCCAGTGCAACCGGCGCCGGTATCGAGCGGGCGCCGCTGGGGATGACTCGCGGCAATGCGGGATCGCGATCGGAATCGGCACTGACGGGATTGTCGCTGTTGGCGCTGACCGGTGCCGGTCAAACTCATCAACAAGGCCGTTACAGCGACAACGCCTATCGCGGTTTGGCGTATCTGATTCGAACTCAAAAATCCAGCGGTTCGCTTGCTGGTGGCGCGACCATCTACGCCGCCAATTACAGTCACGGAATGGCGGCTCTAGCGATGTGCGAAACCGCCGCACTGACGCATGATCCGTCGGCGGTGGCGTCGGCGACTCGAGCGATCAACTTCACCCGATCGATGCAACATCCGTCGACTGGCGGTTGGCGTTACACGGCTGGTGATCCCGGCGATCTGAGCCAGTTGGGTTGGCAAGCGATGGTGCTTGACGCGGGCTATCGAGCCGGTGTTCCAGTCGACGCGCGGGCGGTCGACGGCGTCGAGCGTTTCTTGCGTAGCGTTCGTGCCGGTTCGACGGGCGGGATGGCCAGTTACCGAGCCGGCGAAATGCCTAGCCGAACGATGACAGCCGAGGCGCTGGCGACTCGGTTGCTGATCGGCCAGAAAGTTCCTGCGGCCGAGATCGAGGAAGCCGAACGGTATTTGTTGCAACAGCAGCCCGGCGTCGGGCAAGACAACTATTACTATTGGTATTACGCGACGCTGGCGTTGCACCAGTTGCAGGACTCCGCGTGGGACCAATGGAACACGTCCCTGAAACGACGATTGCTGGCGACACAGCGAGCCGACGGTAGCTGGCCCACCGATTCGGTTTGGGGCGGCTACGGCGGTTCGGTTTATACGACCGCGATGGCGACGTTGTGTTTAGAAGCCTATTACCGGCATTCGCTGCGAAGCGATTCAGATCGCATCGCGCGAATGAAATAGTGGTGTTGGCTTCAAGTGGTTCGTCACAGCTTAACTTTAGGTTCGTGGAACTCGCCATCGGTTTGTCGATTGAGTGAGACGTGACGCGTAAGAGAACGTCCGAACCGCAAAAAATTTGGTGTCCCCAACCACTAGCCAATCTTTGCTTTGCCAACCCACGGCTGCAGTGCCTTGGGCACGTTGATGGTGCCATCGGAACACTGGTGGTTTTCCATGATCGCGATCATGGCGCGGCCAGTGGCAACTGCGGTTCCGTTTAACGTATGAACGAACTCGGTGCCCTTCACGTCGGGCTGCTTGTAGCGAACGTTCAATCGCCGAGCTTGGTAGTCGGTACAGTTGCTGGTGCTGGTGACTTCGCCCCACTCGCCGCCATCGCCTCGACCCGGCATCCAGGCTTCGAGGTCAAACTTGCGATAGGCGGGGCCGCCAAGATCGCCGCTCGCGGTATCGATGACCCGGTAAGGAACTTCGAGTGCGTCAAAGATCTCGCATTCCAGTTCGCGCATCATGTCGTGGGTCGCGTCACTTTGGTCGGGCGTCGTGAACGCGAACATCTCGACTTTGGTGAACTGGTGAACTCGGTACAGTCCCTTCGACGCACGTCCCGCCGCACCGGCTTCGGTGCGAAAACAATGGCTCAGTCCGCACAGTTTCAGCGGCAACTTATCCAAATCGATCGTTTGCCCGGCCAGCATTCCGCCCAGCGTGATTTCGGCGGTACCGACCAAGTTCAGTTCGGTGTTTTCGATGCTGTAGATTTGTGTCTCGGGACCGCGAGGATTGAAACCGATGCCTTGCAAGATATGCGTCAGCGCCATGTCGGGCGTCGTCACCGGAGTGAAACCGCGATCCGACAACAGGCTGATCGCGAACTGTTGCAGGGCGAGGTCGAGTCGAACGGCTTCATTTTTTAGAAAGTAGAAGCCCGCGCCAGTGACCCGTGCGCCGGCTTCGAAATCGAACAAGTCGTGCTTTTCGCCCAGGTCAACATGGTCGATCGGCTTGAAGTCAAAGCTTGGTTTCGGCGTCTTGCCAAACGACAATTCTTTCGCATCGTCTTCGCCACCGGTCGGCACATTGGGATGCGTCATGTTGGGAATTTCGCACTGGATGACCGTGATTTGGGCATCCAGTTCGTCATGCTTCTTTTGCGCCGCGTCCTTTTGTTCCCTCAGCAATCGGCCCTGTTCGATCAGGGCTTGGCGAGCTTCCTTGTCGGCGGCTTTGGGGATCTGCTTGCTGACCTCGTTGGCTTGCCGGTTCAGATCTTCGGCCTGACGCAGAGTCTCGAGCCGCTCGGCATCCATCGAAACGATCTTGTCGATGTCGGCCGAAACACCGCGACGGGTGCAGTTTTCGCGGACGAGTTCCAAGTTTTGGATGATGAATTTGCGGTCGAGCATGGTGGACAAGCGAAAGGGCGAAAGGAATGGAAAGACGCTAGATTAGCAAACAAAATAGATTAGCAAACCAAGGTGGCTTCATCTGCTAGCCTGGGTTCGACAAGCGCCGATTGGCTGGCGAGTTTAGACATTGGTCGTCCGAGTCAGCTTGGTTTGCGGTTAGGGCCGGTTCCCACCGGCCGCTCGAATCAACGGATTGGCCGGTGAGAACCGGCCCTATTTCGATCTGCCCACCCGAATACTCAAGTTGACTCGGACTACTTACCTGAAAGCTTGCCGAGTTCGTCCCACAGCCGCGCCGACGCTTCGATGCCACGGTGGTAATCGGCGATTCGGAATTTTTCGTTCGGGCTGTGTGCGTTGTCATCCGACAAGCCCCAGCCGAGCAGCAGACAGTCGCACCGGAGGACTTCTTGGAATCGCGTCACGATTGGGATCGAGCCACCTTCGCGGATCAGAACTGGTTTCTTGCCGAACGCACCTTCGATTGCTTGGTTCGCGGCGGCCATGAAACGGCTTTCCGTGTCGGCCAACATTCCCGGCGCGCCGTGGTCCGGTGTTAACGTGTAGCGGACGCCTGGTGGCATGTGATCGGCCAGATGTGTTTCCAGAGCCGCTGTGATTTTCACCGGATCTTGGTTGGGCACCAAGCGGAAACTGAACTTTGCCGTGGCGGTCGCGGGGATGATCGTCTTGACGCCTTCGCCTTGATGTCCAGCCGTGATTCCGTTGACGTCAAAGGTCGGCCGCGCCCAACGTCGCTCGTCAGCCGTGAAGCCCGCTTCGCCGAACAGTTCGCTGACGCCGATCGACTTGGCAAACGCAGCTTCGTCTTGAGGCAAATTCTTCCACGCGTCGCGCTCGGCGGTGCTCAGTTCGACAACGTCGTCGTAGTAACCAGCGATTTGAATGCGTCCGTTCGCATCCACCATCGATGACAGCACGTGTGATAGCGCGATCGCCGGGTTCATCACAGCGCCGCCAAACGAACCGCTGTGCAGATCCTGGCTTGGGCCATCGACTTGCAATTCATAGGTCGCGATGCCACGCAGCCCATAGGTGATCGCCGGTTGACCGTCCGAGTACTGGCCACTATCGCTGATCACGACACAATCACAGGCCAGCCGGTCGGCTAGTTCGGGCAGCATGCGTTCCAGATTTTCGCTGCCGACCTCTTCTTCGCCCTCGATCAAAAACTTGATTTGGATGGGAAGCGATTTTCCGCTGGCCAGCCAATCGCAGACGCTTTGTACGTGAGTCAGGACTTGCCCCTTGTCGTCGGTCGCACCGCGAGCGTACAGATTTCCGTCTCGCACGGTGGGCTCGAACGGGCCGGTGATCCATTGGTCCAGCGGTTCGACTGGTTGGACGTCATAGTGTCCGTAAACTACCACGACGGGGGCGCCGTCGATCGCTGGCGTTTCGGCAAGCACCATCGGATGGCCTTCGGTTGGCAGCAGTTCGACCGACAAACCAGCACCGCGAAACTTGTCGACTAACCAAGTGGCCGCCTTGGTGACATCACTTTTTCGGCGGGAATCGCTGCTGACGCTGGGGATTCTCAGCCACTCGATCAGCTCGCTCAGGTGCCTGGGAGACTCTTTTTTTAGGGATTCCAGCAGGTCGGTCGTCGACATCGTGAAAGTACCTCTATTTTTTCGTGCATTTTTAGGACTGCCGATCGGCATCCGACCGCGCTACAATAACGAAGTCAACGCGGGCAACGAAAATCCGGATCGTAGCGTCCAGTGCTTTGGGCCTAGTGCGCCGCGTGACTTTCACACCCGAACAAGCGTTTATCCGGATTGTAAGGAGCACGGTCAATAATGGCTGATCAGCAAACGATGGTGGCAGAGCCACAAATTGAAATCAATCGCGAGCAAAAACGTAAACCCAAAAAACAGCCGCGTTACAACGTGGTTTTATGGGACGATGCCGATCACAGTTACGACTATGTCGTGCTGATGATGAAGCGGTTGTTTCACCATCCGATCGAAGCCGGTTTTCAAATCGCTAAGCAAGTCGATAGCGGCGGGCGGGCGATCTGCTTGACCACGACGATGGAACACGCCGAACTGAAACGGGACCAGATTCACGCGTTCGGTAAAGATGAGATGGTCGCTCGCTGCAAGGGCAGCATGTCCGCAACGATCGAACCGATTTCAGAGTAGTTACGCGGCGGATCCAACGGTTGCCGATCGCAACGCGGTCGGTCAACCGCGGCCGTTCCGCATCTTGTCGCGAGCCCGTGTGAGCACCGGGCCGACGCTATTCTCGCTCATCCCCACGGCCTTGCCGATCTCTTGGTACGACTTGCCTTCCAAGTGATACATCCGAACGATGTTAGCTTCGTTCGGATCCAGTCTCAGCATCAACCGTTGGACTTCTTCTTGGTCGTCAATTCGCGAGATGTGCGATTGCGAATGGGATCCGCTGGCCACCGGTGGCGCGCTCGCATCGGAAACCTCTCGATCATTCGCCATCGGTGGCCCCGTTTGCGTCAACCGTCGCGCGATCACACGGCGCGAAATCACGGTCAAATAGGTCGCCAGCGAACAGTTGCGTCGGAACCGGCGCAGTACCGCAAAGTCGGCGGCGACCAGAGTCAGAAAAACTTCGGAAACTAGGTCGTCTCGCGTCGCTTGATCGATCGAAGCGCCGCGTGACTGAGCCGTGTGGTTGGCGACGTGAACCACCAATCCCAGAAATCGGTCGACGAAATCCTGCCACGCGCGTGGAGCTTGGTCCAGGCATCGTTGAAGCAGAACGCGGTCAACCTCAGAGAGACTCACTCGAAACGCACCGATAATTAGGCGAAAAGTACCGAAAACGCCAAGCCATTCAGATTTGGCGTACCCCCCGGACGATCCGTTCGGAATATGACACGACACGCATTGATTGCATTGTCACTGGCCGATCGGCGTCGATAGAAGATTAACGCATAGTAGGTAGGGAATCGGCCGATCGCAAGCATTCCCCGATATTCGGGGCGTGCTAGACCACCAAGAGCCTGCAAAACCGCCCGGACAGGGAAACTCTGACACCATCTCGGTGGACTTAGCACTGAAATCAACCCTGCAGGGGCAGGCTTGCTGGATGCAAAGTTGCTTCGGCATTGAGAAGCTCCGCGGGGAAAAATTGCTTCCGGTCCAGCGTGACCTAGGCTTTCCTAGCTTCTTTCTAACAACCGTTCTTTTTGCACGTCCTGTTCCGTATGACTGATACAACCGACTCGACCGTACCTTCCGATGCCACGGTGCCGATGGCGATCGTCCCCGAAAGCATGGCTGGCTACGGTCTGACGCCTTTGGCATCCGATTCCGGGGTTCAAGCGTTTCCGAAGCCAACGGACTTGGATTGCCACGACGACGTGCTGCCCAGTAGCGATGCGTTGGTAGGCAATCTGCTAGCGGAACTGTGTGAAGCCTCACCGACGGCATCGGAACTGGGCAGCACGTCGGCACCGAAATCGGAAGACATCCAGTTCGAGAATCGATTGGCGGTCGTGCGTTTGGGAATGGCGACGTCGTTGTTCTATTCGCTTCGTACGAAACACGCGCCGACCGCAGCGCATAGCTTGCGAGTCGCGTTGTCCTGCTCGGCATGGGCCCAGCGTCTGGGGTTGGACGAAGCAACTCGCGATCGGATCGAAGTCGCGGCACTGCTGCACGATTTGGGAAAAATTGGTATTCCCGATCGCATTTTGCGAAAGCCGGGCAAGTTGACCGTCGACGAGCAGTTGACGATTGAGTTGATTCCAGATCTAGGTTGCGAAATCCTTCGCGGCAGCACCGGCGACACCGAACTGTTGGACATCATTCGATACGCCAACACTTGGTTCGACAGCCGGCGGCACGGCGATGGACCACGCGGCGATGCGTTACCGATCGGTTCACGAATGTTGGCGATTGCCGACGCATTCGACGCGATGACGACCAACACGGTCTATCGTCCGGCACTCAGTCGCGAACGTGCCATTCGCGAGTTGATGCAAAACGCGGGGACACAGTTCGATCCCGAATTGGCGGTCGAGTTCAGTCGTATGCTGGAAGATCGCCCCGAAATGTTGCACGGTGGCGTCGTGGATCGCTGGCTCCGCCAGTTGCAGGGCGACACGCCGCCGAAAATGTGGGGCCAACTCGGCGAGCTATCGAAGTCGAATCCGGTTGCCGACCAATCCGTCTCGTCCGGGCCGGCCACACGCGAAGCCCTGTTTTATCAGCATCTGTTTGGCAATCTAAAAGATGGCGTCGTGTTCACCGATGCCGAGGGGACGATCACGCACTGGAACGAGTCGATGCAGCGATTGACGTCGATTGCGGCCGATGCAATCGTCGGACAGTCATGGAGCAACGATTCGCTGAGGTTGCGCGGCTCGGATAGCCGACGCGACGAAGACGAGTGTCTGGTCCGTGACTGCTTGGCTTGCGGCAACACCGTGTCGCGATCCATGATGATCGAACAACCGGGCCAGGCACCAACTCCGGTGCAATTGGTGGTATCACCGGTCACGGGCGCAACACCGGGTGTCCGCGGTACCGTTGTGACGGTCCGCGATTTGTCGGACCAAACTTCGTTGCAAGAGAAGCTTGAAACTCTGCATCACCAAACGACTCAGGATCAATTGACTGGCGTCGCCAACCGCGCTCACTTTGATCATATGCTCGAAGAGCTGACCGCCGCGACCAAAGCGGGCGGTCCGAGTTTCAGTTTGATCATTTGCGACATCGACCATTTCAAACGCGTCAACGACGTTCACGGTCACCCGGCTGGCGACGAAGCACTGAAGAGTTTTGCGTCGGTTCTGCGAGCCCACAGCCGCGATGGCGACACGGTAGCACGCTATGGCGGCGAAGAATTCTTGCTGTTGGCACCGAACTGCGATAACGCGACCGCGTCGAAGCGTGCCGAAGCGATTCGGATCGCATTGGAAGGCACTCCGCTGCCTTCGCTCGGCGGGGAAGCCGTCACGGCCAGCTTTGGCGTGACTGAATTTCAAGCTGGCGACAGTGCCGAAACGGTTCTGTCGAGATCCGACCGTGCATTGTTGAAAGCCAAAGACAATGGTCGCAACCGCGTCATCCAGCTTGGTGCCGGAAACGTCGTTCAAATGCCGTCCGAAGAACCCGTCGCCGGACGCGGCTGGTTCGATTGGTTCTAGGGAACTGAGTCGAACGAGAATGGCGAGTTCGATATCGTCACACCGGTCCCGGTTGACTTGGCCATCGAGAAACTTCGCGGTTTCATTGCTGACCATAACGCCGAAATCATCAGCGTCGATGAAAACCAGGTCTCGATGAAGTTGAATGTGACGTATTCGCGTGGCGGACGACGGCGAGCGGACCAACAAATGGCGATTCGCGTTCAATTAACGCTTAGCGAAGGCCGCGAAGAATCTTCGGGACGACGTGGTCGAATTCGAACCAACGTCCATGCTCAACTGCAGCCGATCCGAAACCGCGACCGACGCGGGCAAGAAGTTGCAATTTGTTTCTCGCAAGTGATCAACAGTCTGCGAAGCTACTTGATGGGCGAGTTGAAACGGTCGGACGTGGTCTAAAAACACGCTCTAGCGGGGCGGAATCGTGATCGCCCGACGCTCGGTTGGCTGTTTCGTCACATCCGTCGTCGGATTCGAAACGTGATCGCTTGGGGGCTGGACGGCAGGCTACGGTACTGGACACTAAGAGAGTCGGCACAGAAAATGCCGATGCTGAATCGACGGCAATTCGCTCAATCGTCAGCACAACTCTGCTCAACTGTCCTAACCCAAGAGTTCTCGGTCATGGCTTATACACTGCCCCAATTGCCTTACGCGTACGACGCTCTCGAGCCAAGCATTGACGCCAAGACGATGGAAATCCACCACACCAAGCACCATCAGGCGTACATCACCAAAGTCAACGATGCGATCAGCGGCACACCGCTGGAAAGCAAGTCGATCGAAGATCTGATCTCGGACATGGGGTCGGTCCCGGACGACAAGAAGGGAGCCGTTCGCAACAATGGCGGTGGCCACGCCAACCACTCGTTGTTCTGGACCGTGATGGGCCCCGGCAAGGGCGGTGCTCCGTCGGGCGACCTGGCCGCTGCGATCGATTCGGCATTCGGATCGCTCGACAAGATGAAAGAACAATTCGCAACCGCAGCCGCCACTCGTTTCGGCAGTGGCTGGGCGTGGTTGTACGTCGAAGGCGGCGTGCTAAAGATTGGCAGCACCGCAAACCAAGACAGCCCGCTGATGGGCGCGGCGGTCGCTGGTATCGGCGGAACGCCTGTGTTGGGGTTGGACGTCTGGGAGCACGCGTATTACCTGAACTACCAAAACCGTCGTCCAGACTACGTCTCGTCATTCTGGGACGTCGTCGATTGGGATGCCGTCGCGAAACGATTCGCCGCCGCCAAGTAGTTCAGCGATCATCTGAACAACGTAGTGCAGGCTGCTAGTCTGCAACACACACCGGCAGGCAGAATTCGCCAGTCCTTGTTCACGCAGTGCTTAGGCCTGCGGTTTCACGTTCAGGACACGCTCTTTGGCGATCACTTTCGCGTTTGCCGGTTGGCAAACGCGAGCGTCGTACAGCTCGATCGCCAATTGCGTGTACCCGTCGACCATCGAATCGAGCGAACCGGTTCGTTGGACCAGTTCGCGGCCCGCGGTTCCCATCGCTTGACGCTCGCTTGGGCTGGACAACAGATGGTTGACTCGGTCGACCATCGCGTCCAAGTCTTCGGACTCGACCGTCCATCCGGTTTCACCGTTGATGACGGATTCTTTGATCGATCCAACATCCGTCGCGATCACGGGAACCTCGCACGCGAGCGCTTCTAGAATCGATACCGGTGACGCTTCGTTGAGCGAACACAGCGTAAAGACATCCAGTGCCGAGACCAATCGCGGCGTATCGTGGCGTGTTCCCAGCATGTGAATTCGATCAGCGATCCCAAGCTCCTTGGCCAGCGACTCGATGCCAGGACGTTCGGGGCCGTCACCGATAATCAACCAGTGAGCGTCGGGGTGAGTACTGCGGACCTGTGCAGCGGCACGCACCAGCATGCTGTGGTTTTTCTCGCTTCGCAGTGCGGCCACGATCCCTAGTAGGGGCGTCTCCGGTGCAAGGTCAAGTTCGCGTCGCACCTCGGCACGCGCCTCTGCGTCGGGAGCAAACCGATTACAGTCGACACCGTTTCGAATCACATGAACCTTCGACTTCGGGAACTTCTCGAACTCATGCAAAAACTCGCCATGCGAGTCTGCGACAGCAATGAAACCATCGGTCACGCCAGTCAAGGTTCGGTTCAGCTTGCCGACGCCATCCGGCCAGCCCGTTGAATGAAGTGCCGACGTGATCACGGGAACGCCTGCGACGTGAGCCGCCAATCGTCCCCAGAACATTTTGTCGCCGGCACCGACAGTAACCACCACGTCAGCACGGATTTGGTGCAGAAGTTTGGCTAGTCGAGGCAGAATCCTGAGATCGAATTTCCCAGACAACAGATTGCTGTGAACCGGAAACTCATCGGCGATCGATTCACCCAGCGGTCCGGGTTCTTTCAGACAAACCACTTCAGGACGAATCACATTCGGATTCATCTTGCGCATCATGTTGACCAGCAGAGTCTCGGCACCACCAACGGGCATGCTGGTGATGATGAACACGCATCGAAGCGGACCTGCCTCGCTGCGTTTAGGGACGTTTCGCCAAGGTCGATTTCGTGCGAGCAACATATTGATTCAAGCGTGGGGAGGCCCGGTGGTGTTCGGGCAATTGAGTGGAACGGTTGTTTTTTTGCGTCGGCGCTAGAGTGCCAGCGTGGGTGCCGGGCGACCGATCATGGGAAACGTTTCTTGGAACGACATCGCCGGTGGAAAGAAGTATCGAACTTCGGGCTCTTGACGAACTTTTCGCGGATCGATGCTCAGCCAATTCTTCAGCCGAACAAATTCGGGGTCACCGTGAAAGCGTCGGATATGGAACCAGTCGCGACCGGCCAAGTTGTATGCGCCGTAAGCACTGCAAAACCCGTCGAATCCCGCTTCGTCAACGACTTCGATCGCCGACTGAGTCAGTTGAGCGGGCATGCCAAACGGGAATGCAAAGTAGCGAACCTCGCGGCCAATGATTTGTTCTAAGTCGCTTTTCGCACGAACGATTTCATCGCGCACGATGGCCGGATCGTGGATCTTTGAAAAGTCAACGTGGTGGCGGGTGTGGCAGCCAATTTCGATCCCCGCATCCGACATCTCTCGGATTTGTTTCACGGTGTTCAGTGGCAACGGATCGCCTTGCAACACGTCGTGTTCGAATGGTTTCTGGCCTTGAACGTTGCACGTGGTCACAAAGTAGGTGCAAGGAATACCGCGTTCGAGCAACAGCGGAATCGCGAAATCACAGTTGTCGCGGTATCCATCGTCGAAGGTGATCGATAATGCGGCGGTTCGCGAATCGTTGAATCGGACGCGGCGTTGAACTTCGTCTAGGCCAATCATTTCAAAATTCGCTTGGCAGTAATCGATGTGCTGCCGGAACTTCTGTTGGCTGATCGTCCAGTCGTTGGGGCTAGTGTCGGCGACCCGGTGGTAAAACGATACCGAGATGGGGGCCGTGCCGTTTTTCGCAGCTTGGCGCAGGCGGGCTCGTCGCGACGGCAGCGCCAGTGAGGTGACGGCGTTCAGGGCGGCCAGCTTGATCGATCGCATGGAATGGGTTTCGTGCGGGCAAAATTCAAGGTGGGAACGCGACAGCAAACCGTTTCGAAGTCGCAAAACACCCAAGGCTTCGTAGAAACGTACGCCAAAGTCGTCGCCGATGCCGGATAGTCGCGGCCGGTTACACCGAAGCACCCCCTGCGCGTGATAATGTGAAACAGTCATGCCGATTGGTGGGATTGTGCAGGTTGTTCCGCGAAACCCTACAATTAGCCGGACGATTGATTGATGGTTTACCCGCCCGCCTGTCTCGATTCCCACCAAACCAATGCCCACCAAACTGATGCCCCCAACATTCTGCAAGTCTCCGATGCAACCGATTGCATCAAGTTCTTTGTTTGTGACGTTCATCCGTTCCGCCACGTTGGTCGTTCTTGCTGGGATGCCAATGTTCTCGGCGATCGGTCAAACCAATCGCCCGAACGTCTTGATGATCGCCATTGACGATTTGAACGATTGGGTCGAACCACTCGGTGGACATCCGCAAGTCCGAACGCCCGCGATGAAGCGATTGGCCGATCGAGGAGTCACGTTCACCAACGCGCACTGTCAGGCGCCCCTTTGCAACCCCAGCCGCACGTCGCTGATGTCGGGGCGACGTCCCACATCAACCGGCGTCTACGGTTTGTCGCCGTGGATTCGTGATTCACCCGAATTTGCGGATATTCGGATGTTGCCACAGCACTTTCACGATCACGGATATCGAACGCTGATCGGCGGCAAGATTTACCACGGTGGGTACGGACGCGGAAAAGGAGCGGCCAAGGAATGTGACGTCTGGGGGCTCAACGCGAGTGTTGGGGCAAAGCCGCCACGCAAGCTGATCCCACCGACGCCGGGCGGCAATCATCCGCTGATGGACTGGGGTACTTTCGACCATCGTGATGAAGACAAAGGCGACTGGAAAGTGGCGTCTTGGGCTGTCGACCAAATTGAAACGATGGCGACTGACTCGCCCAAGCAACCGTTCTTTTTGTCAGTCGGTTTCTTCCTGCCACACGTGCCGTGCTTTGCAACTCAGAAGTGGTTCGACATGTATCCCGACGAAACGCTCGTGATGCCGCCGATGTTGGCGGACGACCGTGACGATACGCCGCTGGCATCCTGGTTCGTTCATTGGGATCTGCCGGAACCCCGAACAAGTTGGTTGAAACAGAACAACCAACTTCGTCCGTTGGTGCGATCCTACTTGGCATGCATCAGTTTCGTCGACAGCCAAGTGGGACGAGTGCTTGATGCGCTGGAACAGTCGCCATACGCCGACAACACGATTGTCGTGTTGTGGAGCGACCACGGATATCACCTTGGCGAAAAAGGGATCTCGGGTAAGAACAGCCTGTGGGCACGGTCGACTCGAGTGCCGCTCATTTTCGCAGGACCGGGCATCGAGGGCGGCCTGCATTGCAGCCAGCCAGCCGAATTGCTGGACGTCTATCCGACGTTGTCGGAATTAGCCGGATT
Organism: Rubripirellula sp.; assembly: GCA_049680385.1. Classification (GTDB taxonomy): domain Bacteria; phylum Planctomycetota; class Planctomycetia; order Pirellulales; family Pirellulaceae; genus Rubripirellula. The sequence continues at coordinate 15,906 of JBAUHR010000869.1, forward strand.
GCCTCAGGCACCCGGTCTCGAAGGACTCAGCTTGCGCCGTCAAATCCAGACGCCAACCGCCGTCCGACAACGTCCGGCGATTTGCACACACAACGTGGGTAACCATTCGGTGTGCGACGATCGTTGGCGGTATGTGGTTTACGCCGACGGCAGCGAAGAACTTTACGATCTGACCAGCGATCCGGACGAGTTCCATAATTTAATCGTCGGGGATGACACATCGGCCCAACATCGAACCACCGCTGACCGATTGGCGGCTTGGTTACCGAAGGACCAGCGAGCCCTGGCGAAGGGAAGCGCGAACCGTGTCTTAGAAGAGCGGGAAGATGGGTTTTACTGGGAAGAAAATCTGATTGATCCGAAGGCAGTGATTCGGTGAAAAATGGAGCCAACAACGCAGTGGGCCGGCAAATCACGACTGGATTGGCGAAAAAAGCGGTCTCGGTCCTGAGGACGGGTTGTCGAAAAGCTCGCTTCGTCCAATAGTGTCGTTCCCTACGTTTTGGCCGATTTACAACATCAAAAACGCACGAGATATAGCCATGTCTGTTCTGGTCACCCAGCAAGCTCCCGATTTCAAAGCAACCGCCGTCATGCCCGACGGTTCGTTCAAAGACATTTCGCTTAGCGATTATAAGGGCAAGCCCGTTTTGCTTTTCTTCTGGCCCTTGGACTTCACGTTCGTGTGCCCTACCGAGATCATCGCGTTCAGCGACCGGGCCAAAGACTTTGCCGATCTGGGCGTCCAAATTTTGGGAGTTTCGATCGACAGCCATTTCACTCACTTGGCTTGGACGAACACATCACGTGACCAAGGCGGCATCGGCAAGACCGAGTATCCGTTGATCGCGGACTTGAACAAGCAAATTGCACGTGACTATGACGTACTGCTTGACGGTGGTGTGGCTCTTCGTGGATTATTCCTGATCGACAAAGACGGCGTCGTTCGCCATCAAGTCGTCAATGATCTGCCGCTCGGACGCAGCGTCGACGAAGCTCTGCGGATGGTTCAAGCCCTTCAGAACTTCGAAAAGAACGGCGAAGTCTGTCCTGCGAACTGGAAAGAAGGCAGCCGCACGATCAAGCCCGATGTTGAAAAGAGCAAGGAATTCTTTGGCGCTGAATACGCCAAGTAATGCCAGTGTGTTGGTGCCCAGCCAATGACATGGCATGACATGACATGACATGACATGGCCGGGCCAATTCTAACGTGACACCCCTTCACCACGAGCGACGACGATGTGGACGACCGATGAAATGGGCATCGCCCAACTGCATTGCGATGGTCAAAAATGGGACTTCGACGCTCGTGGCGGAGACTCGGGGATTTCTTTCGCCGGCGTCACGCTTGGCAGCGTTGACGACGATCGATTACCGATCGCTGGCGAACAGTTTGTTCGTGGCGACCAGTGGCATGTCAACTATCCCCAGGGTGACGGCTCATTTGCCCTGCGGTTGGTGCTCAATCCGATTCACGCGTCGGCGGATCGATTGGTGATCGAAGTCTGCACGTCGATCCAAACGGACTTGTTGGACACTCATCCCAAGATCGATGTCGAAGCGATGTGCAACGACATTGATTCGTTTGTCCCCATGGACAAGTGGGGCGACAACGAAGTCACCGGCGCCGGATGCGCACCGATTTCGCTGGCCAAATCAAAACAGCATTCGATCTCGGTCTTGCTAGGGCCGCACGATAGTCCGTTCACCACCAATCACTCGACCGATGCGATGCTGCGGCTGCGTTTGTTCGGTGATTTTCTGGAAAAGGGCGTCATCCGGCGCGCTCGTCCGTGGATAGTCATCGATCGCACGGGAACGCTGCCGACCGAAGCTGAGCTGACAACGCGTTGGAACGAGCTGGTCGCCAGCCCAATTCCGTTGACGTAGCCCCGGTTGTAGGAGCTGAATTTTAGCCGCGTGGGCAACGCCTGGCCTGATAAAATTGCTTGAGAGTTGGCAAACGAGTTAAGTTATCAACTTCACTCTCCCGCTCCGGGAGAGCCGCGAGGTATCGAGCGGAGAGGGCTGCTAGCGATTCCATCAAACTAACCCCATGCTCTCCGAAATCGCCTCTCCCCGGCCGCTACCGCGTCCGATCCTCCCGCGGGGCGGGAGGATGAAATGATCGGCTGGGGATTTGGATGACGTTGAAACATTTTCACCAGCCCAGGCAACGCCCCACCCATCGCCCTACGCAACGTTACGACGCGCGGCCAGATGGGCTCGTGGTTCAACGACTGATAGGCAATCGTCAGCTTCTTCGAGATCCCTTTCTTCAAGATCCTTGCGTGACAGGATCTTTGACAAGATCCACTTCCCGAAGATTGAGCTGACACGTCCTACTAGACTTTGTCCGCCGTCGGGACTTCGAAACCTTCGCGATAGTTCCGCGTTAGCAGCGAGTCTGCGGCAGTGTTGTCGACGAACTTTTCGGTCTCTGGATTGAACTTCAGCAACGGGCCCATCGAAAGCGGTGTCTTGTTCAGGTCGACGCCGTTGGATTCCAGGTGAGCGACCGTTTGCTCGAGCGTTTCGATGTTATCATCGAGGCTCTTGACGTTTGAAACGATCTTCTTGATCTCGTCGACGGACGACTTGTTGTCTTCGCCCAAGTAGTACGAGATGTTGCCAAGGTGGCTGACCGCAGCCGACAAGTGGCCCGTCAAAGCGTCGGCATTCAGCGTGGCCGCATCACGCGATTGGACCGCATCAATGAAGTTGGCAAAGTGAGCGTCGCCGACGTTGTTCTTGGCTTTGAATTCCTGCGTTTGCTTCATGTCTTTGTCGAACACGATGCAGTGACCATAGGAAACCTGTGCCACGTAGCCTTCGCTGCCGTAGAAGATCACGCCGATCTTGTTGCCGCCGCCCTTGCCGAACATGGCGTCGACTTCGGGGCCGGCTGATTCGGTCACGTCCAAACCGCGAGTCTCGAACACCAAGCACTTATCGCCGTAATCGTAAATCGAGACTTCGGTGTTGGCCGTGTCGCCCGCGTCGACGTAGTTCGGGTCTTTGCGTTCAACGTCGTAACCCAATCGACAGCCATAGCTGACAATCGATTCGGGGTGGCGATTCACACCCAATCCCCAACGTGCGATATCGGTTTGGTGCGGGCCTTGGTTGCCCAAGTCACCGTTGCCGTAATGACGCTGCCAGTGCCAATCGTAGTGCAGCTTGCTGCGAGTCAGTTTCGGATCAGTGAAAGTCGCCGGCCCCGACCACAAATCGAAATCGACGTTTTTCGGAATCGGATAGTCGCCAAGCGGATTGATCGACTTGCGACGCTTGTAGCAAAGCCCGCGGGCAAAGTTGACTTCGCCGATGCCGCCTTCGGCAATGAACTTGGCCGCGTCGCTGCAAGCGGTGCTGCTTCGGCACTGGGTGCCGGTTTGAAACATTCTGCCGTACTTTTCGGCGGCTGCGATCAGAGTTCGCCCTTCGTGAATGTTGTGGCTGATCGGTTTTTCGATGTATACGTCTTTGCCCGCTTGCATCGCCCACACGCCGCACAGGGCGTGCCAGTGGTTCGGCGTGGCGCAAGACAGGATGTCGAACTTGCCCGAATCGATGGCTTCGCGGACGTCCACAAATACTTCGGGCGCCTTGCCTTGCAGTTCCTTGATCTGCTTGGCTCGCGTTTGACCGACGATATGGTCGACGTCGACGATCGCACTGATGAATGTGCGTGGGTCTTTGTTGAAGCCACGAATGTGTTCGCCACCGCGGCTATTGATGCCGACGACACAAACACCGATCTGGTCATTGGGGCCAGGCGATTGGGCAAACGAATGGCGGGGGGGAGCGGCAACCGCAAGCGCCGAAGTGGCAACGGCGGTGAATTGGCGACGATTCAATCGTGACATAGCAGACCGTGAGGGGTGAGATAAAAGGCGGGAAGGGAAACTTCATCGCCCATTATGCCATGTAACGGCCTGGGTTTGTATCACTGATTCGCCAACGTCACGGTTCCTTTGACGGAATGATTAGAAACGACGATCGACGCTGAAGTCCGCGATCGACACGAGTGACGCTTTCGCTTGCGAACTTGCCAAGAATTGCAGTTCGGCGATCGCTTCGCTACGGAACCGCTGAGCGACGGATTCGGTGTACTGACGAGCATCGCTTGCCTGTAAGAACGGGCGAATCCCGTCCACGCGTTCTTTCGCCGGCCCGCGCAGGATCCGCTCGATGCGAACTCGATCCTGATCGTTTGCCGTCGCCAATAACCGGATCAGCGGCAACGTGATTTTGCCTTGCTCGACATCCGTGCCCAGCGTTTTGCCAACGACTTGGTCATCGCCCCAAAGGTCGAGGAAATCGTCCGCGATCTGAAACGCAATTCCGACTGCATTTCCATAACGTCCGAACGCAGCGACTTGGTCCTCGCTGGCGCCGCTGTGATGGGCGCCCAGTTCACAGGCGACGCGGCAAAGTTCCGCCGTTTTGCCGCGAATCATTCCGAAATAGGTGTCTTCGTCGATGTCCAACAAGTCTCGGCCAAGCACCTGACGCATCTCGCCCTCGCAGACCAGTCTGGCGGCTTCGCCGATCCACTGGCATGCGGTGGTCGACGAAAGTGTGGCAGCTAGGCGATAGCTCTGTGCGAACAGGTAATCGCCTAACAGGATGCTGGTGTGATTGTTCCACTGGGCGTTGACCGTCGCCACGTGCCGCCGAGTTTCGGCTTCGTCCAGCACGTCATCGTGGATCAATGTCGCGGTATGGACCATCTCGATCACGGTGCCAAGGACGACATGATCATCGGTGACGTTGCCCAAGGCGGTTCCGGTCAACAGGACCAAGGCCGGGCGCAATCGCTTGCCGCCAAGCTGAGTTCCATGTCGCAGCAGTTCGCCGACCGCCTCGTAGGGGCTTTGCAGTTCTTGGGCGATCCGGTTTTCGACAGCCGCCAGTGGTTTTTCGATAGGCCCGTACAAACGCCCAAAAAATTCGCGAGGCAATGAGACTCCAGCCGAAGCACTTTTCGGGCTCGGCGATGCCGGCGAACGATTCTGTGATCGTTCGAGCGAATCCGAAGCTTCGCCCGCAGTGGTTGGGGCGGTCGATTGGGTTTGCGGAGCGGAAGTCAGATCCATCGTGTGGTCTTCGTTGAGGGCGAAAGATTCAACAGGAAGCGGGCCAGGCAATGGCGAAAACGTATCCAATCGCTTCGTGTCAGTCCTTAACCGTGATCGAGCCCAGAAGAGTAACGCAAGAGATCCGGGCAACACCACCCGAGCTTGACGGACACCGTTTTATCCGTTCCGGCAAGACGCAGTGGATCCCAAAAGCTCGTCCGACATGATCATGCGAGTAAAAAAAGCGAGTAAGCGTCAATGCCACAGTTCGCAGAAGATCTAAACTGGCTGAGAGCAACGCAAGACCCAAAACCGAAACCCGCTGGCAACACCATTTGCGAAAAAATCGGAAATGTGCCGAGAAATTCACTGCAAAACCAAGCTTCAAAGCAAGACAATCGATCTAGTCCTTCCAGCCGCAGCCGTTGAGGATCTCCGATGCGTTCGAAACCCAAACCTCGTAGATGCAAGGCAACTTTAACGGTTCAGTCCGTTTCCAATAGGCGTCGGCTTTCGCCATCGACGTTCTGCGAGCGGCTCAAACCATCAAAGGTGCTCAAGGGATTCTGCGAACCAGTTGGGATGAAACTTGGCACATTTTCGAGAAGGCCGTCGCTCGGGGCAAAGCTCGCAAGACTAAGGAAGTGATGCCACGAATCGGAATCGACGAGAAGGCGTTTCGCAAAGGCCAAAACGACATCACGATGATCTAGGACCTGGACAACAGCACCGCCCGAGCGATCTCCGATGGAAACGATACCGAGAGCAGAAACCAATGTTTTTCGCAGCTTTCGGAGGAACAACTCGCCGGTGCGGAAGCGATCGCGATGGACATGAGTGCGGCGTTTGTGAAGTCGGCCAAGGCGAGCATTCCCCTGGCTGAAGAGAGGATCGTTCACGACCGATTCCATGTGATGACATTGGCGAGTGATCCACACCAAGCTGACGCCGCTAAAGAAAGTGGCGAAGACGATCCGAGAACGAATCGCAAACGTGGTCAGCTACTGCACGCATGGAGTTACTAATGCAGTTGCTGAAGAGATGAACAGCAAAATCATGTCAATCAAACGTCGAGTCGGTGGCTATCGTAACCGTGAAAACTTCAAGACAGCGATCTTTTTCTACTGCGGTGGCCTCGACCTCTACCCACGATAAACCCGGATGGACCTTTTTTTGGCAGGCTTAAATCGA
>JBAUHR010000870.1:0-5696 GCA_049680385.1 Rubripirellula sp.
GGCGCCATCGATGATCAGTGGAATGTCATGCTGTCGCGCCAGATTGGCGAGACGGTCGATCTCTTCGTCGGTAAGGACGTTACCGCTTGGGTTGGTGGGACGCGACACGCAAATCGCAGCGATGTCGTCGGTGAATTTCAAGTTTTCGAAGTCGACTCGATATTTGAATCGGTGCTTGCCGATTTTTTCGATTCGAGGTCGGACGGCGTGAAAGAATTCTTCGCCGACTGATTGGTTGGCATAACCAATGTACTCGGGGATCACCGGCAGCATTACTTTCTTGGTCCGACCATCGCTGAATCGGCCGGCAAGTGCGTTGAGGATGAAGAAAAAGGCTGACTGTCCGCCCGGGGTAACCGCGATGTTTTCGGGGCCGATTTTCCAACCAAAGTTGCGCTGGAACATTTCTGCTAGCGCGAGTCGAAAGGCCGGATTCCCGGCCGGCGGTTCATAGTTGCCGAGCGAATGTTCAAGTACGCCAGGTGCACTGCTGAGTTCTTCGACTCGGCGCCGCCACACGGCATCGACCTCGGGGATGTGCGCCGGTTGACCGCCGCCCAGCATGCAGATGCGATCACCGCCCACCGCGATCGCGTGCCCCAAGTCGTCCATCAACTCGCCGATACCGCTGCCGCAAGCCAGTCGCTCGCCAAACTCTGATAGTTCCCAACTCATGTGTCTCTTTTCCATTGCTGCAGATTCAATTGAACGTTGTGGTCCGGTCGATTGGTTTCACTAGCCGCTATTGACTAGCAGCTAAGAGTCGAACTCAAACACCGAACGATAGGAATCCGCATTGTCAAAGTACTCAAGCATCGATTCGTAGAATTTGTTGACACCCAAGGTTGCACTGTCGCCGATCACAATCAGCTTGCGTTTTGCGCGAGTCAGGGCCACGTTGGTCCGCCGAGTATCCGCTAGGAAGCCGATTTCGCCGATTGGGTTGCTGCGAGTCATGGTGATGATCACGACTTCTTTTTCGCGGCCTTGGAATCCGTCAACCGTGTCGATTTCAAGCTCCGGTGCATCCAGTCGGTTTCGCAGCAGGCGTACTTGTGCGGCGTAGGGAGCGATGATGGCAATTTGATTGGCGCAGACACCGGACTGAAACAATTCACGCACCAAGTTGACAACGATGTTCGCTTCTTTCGGGTTGCGTTTGCTCTCGCCGTCCGGTTCCAGTTCTTCGTCAAATTCCGCACCGGCGGTGTCGATGAACATCAACGGTGTTTCGGTCAGCGCCGTGGTGTCGACGCCTTTGAGGTCACACAGACGATGAGCCTTGACCGACGCGTCGGCGATCAGCGAACCGTCATAGAAATTGTCCGACGAAAAACGCATGATTGATTCGTTCATGCGGTACTGGACGGTCAATCGTCGAAAGACTTCTTCGCCATCTCGGTTGACCATTCGCTGCATTAGCGATTCTCGCAGTCCCGCGGCTGCGGCTTCGTTCGACAAAACGGTTGGTGGCAACTGTTGGTGGTCGCCGCCAAGAATCAACCGGTCAGCTCGCATGACGGCCTGCCAAATGCTTGGCAGAGTGCTTTGGCAAGCTTCGTCCATCACCACGGTGTCGAATTCACGATCGCCCAGCAAGTCGTCATCGATCGTCGTGGTCGTGCAAACGACGTCGGATCGGTCCAGGACGCCACGGATGATGGATCGTTCGATTGAACGGATTTGGCTGCGCAGCAGGTTGGCTTCCGCTTGGATTTCACGTCGCTGTCGATGCCCGCCCTTGCCGCGAAAGTCCTTGGACGCCGCATTGTTGAGTCCTTGAATTTCGCGGCGAATGTCACGAATGACTTCGTTGGACGGATCGGCATCAACGAGTTCGTCAAGCGTGTGACCGCGCAAGGCTTCGAAGACTCGGGCCGGATGCCCAACACGAAGCACATGTGGCAGCATTGAAACCAAACGTTCAAGCAAATTGTCGACGGCCGTATTGCTGGACGCGCAAGCCAGAACACGCTCGCCGCGCTGAACACATTGATAGATGATTTCAGCAAGCGTGGTTGTTTTGCCGGTGCCGGGTGGTCCGTGGATGATGGCGACGTCTTTGGCCGATAGGGCAAACCGGACCGCGTCTTGCTGGGGGGGATTCAGCGAGGTTAAGAAACTGACGTCCTTGGGGTCGCTAAAACGCAGTGGCCGCGTCCCGATCAACACATCTCGCAGAGTCTTCGCCCGTCCGCTTGCTCCACGGGCTCGCGCCATCGCGGCCACTTGGCGACGGCGAGTCGTTTCGTCGGGCGACATGTCGATGCGAAATCGATCGCCTTCGGGCCAAACGTCGACGGCGACCTGCAACGTGTGAGGGCGTCGCGCACTGACGACGCCCGGGACACCCTTGTCGGCTGGGTTAGCGTTGTCCGAGACGACGACGGGGGATCCAACCTTCAGCCGGTTCTGCGGCAACGGTTTCTCGCCCGGCTTCCCAAAATCCAGCACAAGCCGTCCTGCCAAGCCAGTGTTGTGATCCAGCAGGTCCATTCGAACCAAGGTTTCACCGGTGCGTTCGACGTTCGTTTGGTCACGGATTTGGCGACGACGGACCATCCGCTCGCGTTCCGCTTCGGCCTCCCGTTCCAACCAATCCGCCAGCGTGTCAAAGTAAGCGTCAACGGTGATGGCGTGATCGAGCGATGGCGGGCGGTTCGAATTCGCTTTTCGATCAGGCGTGTTTTTGGATCCGCTGGGCATTCGGTCAAATTTTCAGTGAGACTTAAATAGTGAGAACGGGAAGCTAACGAATGAGGTTCTCTACAAGCATCTTAACCGCGCTAGCGATCTGGACGCTGGTCGCTAGTTTGGTCACTGCCTGGCTGTATGCGAGAGACAAACGGGCGGCGGGGCGAAAAGATAGGCGGACACCCGAGAAAACGTTGCTGATTTGGAGTCTTGTCGGCGGTTGGCCCGGTGGGCTGATCGCAAGTCGGTTGCTGCGCCACAAAACCTACAAGTTGTCCTATCGCATCCCCTTCGTAGCCTGCGTAATCGTCAACGTCGCAGCCACGGTTGGGCTCATCTGGTTGACCAGCGGAAGTGTTAATTTTTTGCGTTGAGTCTCGAAAAGTCCTGACGGACGGTTTGGCAACCGTTACGATCAGGGGACTATCTGTTCACTCGTTAGACGCTTGAGGTCGATTCGATGTTCGCGACCAGGGTTCTAGGCTGCCTTTTTGCTGGATGCATGGTTCTGTCGTCGATTGCAGGTTGCAGCGGTGATTCGCCGCGACAGGTGCAGGAGACATCCGAGTTGTCGTTCGAAGATATGGCAAATCAAATTGAACAAGAAAGCTCGGTGCCCCTCGAAGAGTGATCATAAGAACTCGTAGAGTGATCATAAAAACTCGAAGAGTGACCACAAGAACTCGAAGAGTGACCAGAAAAAACCGTATTGTGGTTAGAAGAGAAAGGGATCCAAGGATGTGTGATCCGACGACGTGAGAACGGAAGAGTTTCGATCGACGATCTATCGACAGGGGAGCAACCCGAGTGATGACGACTTTGCACCGTTTCACCCGACCGGCGTTCACGTTGGTCGAATTGCTGGTCGTGATCGCGATCATCGGGATTTTAGTTGGCCTGCTATTGCCGGCTGTGCAAGCGGCTCGCGAGGCGGCGCGTCGCATGAGCTGCAGTAACAACGCGAAACAGATTGCGTTGGGACTGCACAATTATCATTCGGCCTACAAACAGCTACCCATTCACGGCGGCGGCCCAACCAATGAATTTGAAAATTCAACGGGTGCGGCAATTCGAACAGACGGCCGAGGGTTCACCCGGCTCGAACTCAGCTATTTGGTAGGCTTGTTGCCATTCGTCGAACAGCAGGCGATGTGGGAAATGGTTAGCAATCCGCTGACCGAACCCGACGGTGATATCTGGCCTGCGTTTGGGCCACGTCCCACCTTGGGCAGCTATCCACCCTGGGCGACGGACGTTCCAACGTTCCGATGTCCAAGCGATCCCGGATTCGGATTACCAGCGCTTGGACGCACGAACTATGCCTGCTGCACAGGCGACGCTTTCTATGATGCCGAGGAAGGCGCGACGATTTGGAATACCGGCGCGAATCGATGGGAGTACGAAACCGATTCGCGGCAGATGCAGCGAGTGCGCAGCGGCATGCGTGGTGTGTTTGTGACGCGAAAGTCGATGAAGTTTCGCGACATAACCGATGGCTTGTCCAACACGATCATGTTTGGCGAAATCATTTCTGGTTTGACGGACCGAGATAAACGAAGTGTCAGCTTCACCAACGCCAAAGGGGGATTTGCACAAGTCGCCAACAACCCCAAGCGTTGTCAGGAAATCGGTTACATCGATCCTCTGCGTCCACGTTTTTGGACCGCTGCGGCGAACGTTACCTTCAGCGAGCGAGGGAGCCGCTGGGCTGATTTGCATACGTTGCAAACTCAGATGAACACGATCTTGCCCCCCAATGCCGAAGTTTGTTTGGTCGGCAGCAGTGACACCTATGGAATGGCCCCGCCAAGCAGCCAACACAACGGTGGTGTTCACGTGGCGCTTTGCGACGGATCGGTGCGGTTTGTCACTGATTCGATCGAGGCGGGGACATCGACGACGCCAACCATTTATTATCGGGCACTGTCGTCGGAAGTTAGCAGTGCGACGCCGCCCGGTTCGCCAAGTCCGTACGGACTGTGGGGAGCACTCGGAACTCGTGCGTCCAAAGAAACGATCGACGAAGAGTTTTGAAATTTGAAAAACGTCTTGTTCCTGAGAGCCCCGTGGTGCTGGTTTTGCAATGAGGCCAGCTAATTCTGGCGATTTTCCACGCGAGTGTGCTGTGCAGTTAGACTTTTGACGCATGACGAGGCCCCGTCGCTGGTAACCTTGGCACCACGATGCTGTGTCCGTTGGCGTCCAATCGTTCAACTCTCTTAGAAAGCGAACCATGATTTTTCCGTTGCTGGCATCGGTTGCCGAAGACGCGACTCTTGCAAGCACCGTGTTCACGGCTGTCAGCGCGATATTGATACTGTTGGTTTTGATTCTGTGGGCGAAAGTGCATGCCTTTGTGGCATTGATCCTGGCCAGCTATTACGTCGGGCTGATGTCGGGCATGGATCTGCTGACGATCAACGACAGTATCAAATCGGGGATGGGCGGCATCCTGGGATTTGTCGCGACGGTTGTCGGGTTGGGCGCAATCTTTGGAAAGCTGTTGGAAGCTTCGGGCGGGGCGGAAGCGCTCGCCTATTCGCTGCTGAGAAAGTTTGGCGAAAAGAATGCGACTTGGGCGATGGTCATCACCGGATTCTTGGTTTCGATCCCAGTGTTTCTTGATGTTGCGCTCGTGATCATCATTCCAATCGTGTACGCGCTGACTCGCAAAACGGGAAAGCCGATTCTTTATTACGGTACTCCTTTGCTGGCTGGTTTGGCCGTCACGCATGCGTTTGTCCCACCGACGCCGGGGCCAATCATGGTCGCCGAACAGCTTGGTGCGAACATGGGGTTGGTCATTCTTTATGGCGTGATCATTGGCTTTCCGACCGCTGTGTTGGCGGGGCCCGTGTTCGGTAGTTTTGTCTCAAGGAAAATCACCAAGGGGATTCCCGAGGAGTTTTCGACCGAACACCTGGCGCAGAAATTCTCCGACGAGAATCTCCCTTCGTTCTCGCGAGTCTTTTTGGTTCTGTTGCTGCCCATCGTTCTGATTC
>JBAUHR010000871.1:0-1821 GCA_049680385.1 Rubripirellula sp.
CTGGGTTCAGTCGCAACGCGATTCCACGATTCGGCGGCGGAAAGCAATTTCCGGTTTGGAAAGATTTAAACAGCAAACTGATCGCGGCACTCTACACCGATGCGAATGACCAACGCGATGTGTTGGAAGCGTCCGGAGCAACCAGTTCGGCGTTGCGGTTAGCGGAAGAATACGAATCCGCATTCGGGAGGCCAGCGTTGATCGAAATCGTTCGCCAGGAAACATCCGACGACGATTTTGATCCGTCGGATCTGCATGAGAAATTAGTTGACCTTCCCTGGGCCGACGTTTTCACAACCAACTACGATCGCCTAATCGAGCGTGCCGCCTTGAATTCGCCAGGGCGGTCAATGAGACGGTTCAGTTACGAGGTTGTCACACAAGCGGCCGACATTCCGCTGGCCCGTCGTCCCCGAATTGTGAAATTACACGGCACACTCCCTGATCTCGCGAATCTTGTTCTTACGGAAGAAGATTTTCGGTGCTACGGCGATCGGCAAGCCGCATTCGTGAACGCCGTGCGCGCTTCGATGTCGGAGAACGCTTTCTGTCTCTTGGGCTTCTCGGGCGATGATCCCAATTTCCTGGCATGGTCCGGTTGGATTCGTGACACGCTGCGGGAATCAACACCGACCGTTTACCTGTTCTGCACCGAGCCTCCGGCACCGTTCAAGCGGAAGCTTCTGGAGCAACGAAACGTTGTACCGATTCCGCTGAGTGTAATTTTCAATACGAAGGATGTCGGCCTTGCAATCGACCGTCTGCTGAATTTTTTGCACGAGGATTCGTCGCTGGCGTTTGTAGACTGGAACCGCCCTCCCGATGATGTCTCGCTGAAGTCTAAGCAAGACGAAGACAAGCAAGAGCCGTTCGACGCCGACAAACTAGGATGGGTCGAAACCGCTTTGATCTGGCGTCGAAACAGGTTGGAGTATCAGGGCTGGGAAGTCCTGCACCGGTCGTCACTCAGCTATCTTTGGGGTGGAACCGAGTTTGCATATCGCGATTTCTCGGCTCAGTCGATCAAAGACCTTCGTGTTCACGAGAAGTTATTGGTAACTCGTGAAATGCTATGGCGACTGTCCATGTGTCTCGCCCCCATCGAAGACGATCGGGTCGAAACAATTATTGATCCTCTTGTCGAAGCAATTGAATCGGATCTAAAAAAGATTCTTCAGCCTGAGAGACTCCACTTCGGCAAGAACGAGGTCGTTGTAACTCAACCAGAATTGCTGGAAGCGTATCGCTACCTTCTTTGCCAGCTTATTCGCCACTCGCGTGAAACTGGTGACCGAAAGAAATTTGATCGTTTGTCGGTATCACTGCATCAAGCACCGAATGTTACAGCGGAAGAAATTTGCTTCGCTGTACACCAGGACATACTCTTTGAGCTCGGCTCCCTTGACGCAGATGCTGTCCGCCATCGACTTCGTGATTGGAACGTAGATGGCCTACCCGCAGTTTGGACCGTCAGGAAGTGCGGACTGTTAATGGAAATTGGCGAGATCACACGAGCAAGCGACGATCTCTTGGATTTGATCGACTCTTTGTTTTCCACAAAGGTAGAACCGGAAATTGACTACCTTCGTCGCAGTGTAGAGGGAATCGCTCTTTACCAAATGGAATTGATGAATTGGTGGAACCGAAGCAACTCTTGGCATACAAGGTCCAGGAAAACCGCGAACGAGTTGGGGGAGTCCAGCCACCGACAACCCGACGAGTTTGAAGTCGGTGAGACGATATCGACCGTGGGCAACGCCAAGAGTTCTAAACAACCACAACCTGATTCGGGAGATAAGCGTAGCCCTGATGATGAAACTG
>JBAUHR010000872.1:0-3867 GCA_049680385.1 Rubripirellula sp.
CAAGACCGTAAACGACCTGGTCGAAGTCTGTCGCCGATGTGTACCGCCAAGCAAGAACCACAACATTCATCCGGCAACGCGAACGTTTCAAGCGCTGCGGATCGTTGTCAATGACGAGCTCGGGATCATGGAACGAACGATCAAGGCGGCTCCGGATTGGTTGTCACCTGGCGGTCGTTTGGTCGTGATCAGTTTCCATTCGTTGGAAGACCGGATCGTCAAGAATGCGTTCCGTGACGATGAGCGTTGGAACATTTTGACGAAAAAACCACTCCGGCCAACGGACGACGAAATTCGTACGAACCCAAGGTCAAGAAGTGCCAAGTTGCGAGTGGCCGAGCTGCGCTAGTGCGCACCCCTCGTGGCCGTGCGACTCCGCTCGCAGGGTGTACTGAATATCGGAACTGCTTTGCAGTTCGATCCCGCCAGCGGAGTGGCGGGTCCACGAGGGTTGCTCGTTTTTGCAGGCACCCTTCGTGGCCGTGCGACTCCGCTCGCAGGGTGTACTTGATATCGGAACTGCGTTGCAGTTCGATCCCGCCAGCGGAGTGGCGGGGCCACGAGCGTTGCCCGTTTTTGCAGACACCCTTCGTGGCCCTGTGACTCCGCTCGCAGGGTGTACTGAATATCGAAACTGCGTTGCAGTTCGATCCCGCCAGCGGAGTGGCGGGGCCACGCGGGTTCCTCGACTTTTCTTACGACGGGGCTTTACGCGCCGTCTTTTAGTTTTGCGATGATCTTGTCGTCTACGACGCGGATTGAATCGAAGCGGCGGATTATCTTGGCGTTCTTTTCATCTTTGTAGACGTCTTTGGCCAGATTCTGGTCCTTCATGCCGTCTAAGAACGCGTCCGGAATCGGTTCGTCGTTGACCGATGCCGTTAGCAGTTTCACCATCAAGACACCGTCCTCGAGTGAAACGTCGAACGTCCCGGAACCGTTAAAGAACCGCCCCTTCGACCCTGGCAAGAACGAGTCGGTCGGCAGGCTGACATCACCGGACACTTTGCCGTCTTCGATCCGAACGAGGATCTTGCCGCGAAGTTTTTCTTCTTTTGCGATCAATGCGTTGATGTCGTCGGCCGACAGCATGATTTCGCGCAGCGGTTCCTTACGATCTGTTTGATCGTGTTCGGTTCCGTCGTTGGCAATGGCTTCGGAGGCAGACTCGGCCTCGGTATTGGTCGGGCCCGTGTCGTCTGCGATTTTCTTATCGGACGCATCCTCGACCTCAAGAGTCGACTGGAAGCTTTCGAGACGGTTTTCCAGTTCGGCGAGTTCTTCGTCGCTGTACTGGACCGTGGGCAATTCCATCGGCTGGGTCGACGTGTACTTTTCGACCTGTTTCCGAACCGTCGAGTAGGTCGCAAATCCGGCGCAGACGATCAGTAGCAATCCACCAACGAAAACGCCGACGCATCCCAACAGGAGGCATCGGCCATTCTTGGTTTCGTTGGACGGCCCAGATTGTGGGCCGTATTGATTTCCCGCGAATCGACTGTCTGGCGCGTAAGCATTTCCGGACCTCAAATCACTGGTCGAAACGCTTTCGGGCCCCGGATTGCCGGGCGTTCTATCGTGTGGCTGCGACACGGCTTAGGGAGTTCCTTAGCCGACCGACCACATGTTTTGAAACCACTCCACGCGGTCAATCCGACGCGGGCTGTAGTTGGTGGTTGCGTTGAACTTCTGGTTGACCAAGAAGCTGCTGAACGCCTTGAAGGGGACTTCAGCGTGCTGTGACACCAGGTCGACCATTTCGCTGTCGGGCTTCCAGGCGTAGAGGACTTTGTTGTCCTTTTCGAACTGGCTGTCCAAATAATCCGCGTTCGCGGTGCTGGTGACAACGAAATCACAGCCTTTTTTGCACAAAAAACCCAGCAATGCGGCTGCTAGAGCACGCGACTGGGTAATATCGCCTTCACACGACGACGAGGCGATGTTCCAGATGCTGATGAAACCGTCGTCGTCTAACTCTTCAGGCGAAACCTTGATTGTGACGTCTTCTAAACCTTCACCGACCGACATGGATGTTCCTTCGCAGACGTATTAACTGACTCTTCACAGCTTCTAATTATAGCCAGATTCGGTGGCGTTGATAAGGTCTGGCCGGGTCAACGCTTTTTCTGGTTCGACTGCATCCACAAAGCGTATTCTTCGACCGAAATGCGTCCGTCGCGGTTGGCATCGGCCGCCGCGGGGCTCATCAGCATCTTTTCCCACTCCGAAGCGGTCAGCATCCCGTCATTGTTATTGTCGTATCGCTGGACAATTCGCTTGACGACTTTGACGTATTTCGGATCTGCCTTGCCGCCCGAGGCGGTGGCTGCGGCCCCGCCACCTGCGGTGGTGACGGTCGTCGAGCCTGAACTGGACGATCCCGCAGCACCGGCTGACATCGTTGCCAGCACTTTTGAAACAGGGCCTTGCTCGACTGCCCGCAGCGCCTCGTCCGTCGTGATCACACCGTCCCGATTGAAGTCCGAGTCAAAGAACTGGGCGACCACGTCATCGTTCCATTCGGTAGCAAATTCGGCCATCGAGATCTGGCCGTCACCGTTGGCATCCTTGTCGGTGAAGTACCCCGGCAGTCCTTCGGGTGCTTTTCGGCCTGAGGTTGGGCGGTACGATTTTCGGCCCGAGAAGACGTCGACGACTTCGCCGGTTTGTCCGTCGTCGCGGTTGCGTTGCTTATCTTTCTTGTTGTTCTTTTTCGCTTCTTCTTCGCCTTCGCGGCGGCGAGCGTAGCGGACCGCCAATTCGTCCAGCGTCAGCTTGCCGTCTCGGTTGCGGTCAAAATCCATCGGATTTCCCGACATTCGGCTGCTGAGTTCATTTTGTTCGATGAAGCCGTTGCCGTTGCGATCGTATCGGCGCATGTTCTGGGCAGCCTCGGCGCGGTCCGCATCGGTTACGGGGACTGACAGCATTTCGGCTTTCGGACCGAAGCCCAACAGCGGGGCCGCCAAGGATTCTTCGCCAAATCCCGGGACCAGCAATTCCACCATCAGGGCTTCGTCGGCAGCATTGCGGTTGGACGTGTCACCGCCGCCGCGAGAATTTGGGTCGCCGCCGCCCCGCATTTTCTCGAAGCCTTCTTTCAGTTTCGAAATCTTGATCGGCGAGCCTGGCTTGATGCTCGGATCGCTCTGCTGCAGTCGTCCGATCAAGAAGGACGCAGGGCCCTGTTGTTCGTCGGGGTCCAGAACACCGTTGCCGTTGGCGTCGAGTCGTTCCAGGATCGCACTGGGGTCAAAGCCGCCGCGACTGGCACGGTCACCGCCTGTTGCACCGCCACGGCCACCACCGGGGAATCCACCACCGCCGTTTCCGCCACGATCACCGCCTGGTGCTCCACCTCGGCCCCCACCGGCGTCACCGCCGCGATCACCACGGCCGCCGCCCCGATCGCCACCGCCAAACGGCGATTGAGCCATGGCGGGAATCGTTACCAAAACGGATAGGGCCACAAAGGCGATTGAGCGTGTGTTCATAGTCGTTTGAACCAACCAGCACGGTCGAAGTTTCGATGAAAAGCAAGTCTCCGGCCGTATTGTAGTTACGTTAGGATGTTAGCCCGGGCAGCAATTCTGCCCTCCAGACGTACTTCTTACGCTTACTCGGAGATTTCGGTTGATGCGGACAAATATTGTTGCGATTCGGTTTGCGATGGCTCTGTCGATTGTCGCGGTTATGGTGGCCAGTACCTGCACGGTTGCAGAAGCTGCCGATCTGCCAGCCACGCCGGCCCGTGATGGCGTTAAGCCTCGTAATGTGATCTTCATTTTGACCGATGACCATCGGTACGACGCGATGGGGTTCATGGGGCATCCGTTTCTGGAAACCCCAAACTTGGACCAGTTAGCC
>JBAUHR010000873.1:0-2229 GCA_049680385.1 Rubripirellula sp.
TACCGATGTTCGTGGAGATGTGCCAACTCCGGACATGCCCGGATACGAAAAGGCTTGGCAGCCACCGTCGGTTGTCGCTCAAGATGGCTGCGTAAAGTGCCATATGGCAGATCCTTTTTTGCATACGCCCTGGATCGACCAAGTGCGTGTCGCCAATGATCCCGACGAGACGCTTGTTCCGCTCATTGCCGATGCGGATTCGCCATACTTTGTCATCGGAGAGGAGTTCCCTGCGCCTCCCGGAAGAAAGCCAGGAGAAGCCTACGCAACGATTCCAAAGCATCTTGAGGGAAACAAGTGCGTGGAATGCCATGCCCCTCAGTGTGTGCCCGAGTTCTTCAACGTCAAACTTGATGAACTAAAAATGTCGGCGCCGTTTCATACCCTGAAGAAAGAAACCAGAGAACGTTGGATCAAGGATCGAAATGCCGTGCAGGCGTACTGCCGGTCCCTGGAGATTCAGTATTTTGAAGCGGAAAGTGATGATGACAATCCGATCTTTCAACAATTCCTTCAACTGTTTGACTCCAAAAACGATGAAGACGAGTGATCGTAACTGCCAATCAAGTCTAAAACATATCCTGGCAAGATGTGTAAGCAAGGCGTGCGCTGTTTGTCTTGCTTTCGCGGTGGTTTCCAGCCCAGCAATTGCAGATGAGCAACCTGATCATCGCTTTGATGCGGTTGCACGGATCTTAGAGGCCCGTTGCATTACTTGCCACAACGCCAATACCGCGAAGGGCGGACTCGCGCTCCACACACGTAAGCGTGCGATGGAGGGCGGCGATTCTGGCGCCGTAATCGAGAAAGGTGAACCGGACAACAGCATTCTGCTCGACTACGTTCGTGGCCCTGACGCATTCATGCCGCCCGAAGGAAGCCCACTGTCCGAACGACAGGTCAAGGCGATCGAAACATGGATCTCGCAAGGTGCCCAGTGGCCAGAGGGCCGACAACTCTCGGAAAGCCACCTGAAGGATCGTTCGTGGTGGTCGCTGCGTCCTTTAAAAGCGGTTGCAGTGCCAGACCTCGATTCTGACAATGAGATTGTTACACAATGGCCGCGCAATGAAGTTGACCATTTCGTCCTGGAGGCTTTGCTGGCCAAAGATCTGCGTCCTGCTCCCGAAGCCGATAGGCGGACACTGATACGTCGTCTGTACTTTGATCTGATTGGTCTGCCGCCGACGCCGAAGGCCATCGAAAAATTCGTCAGCGACAAGCGTCCCGATGCTTATGCGCAGTTAGTTGACGAGTTGCTGGATTCAGAACGATATGGCGAGCGATGGGCGCGACACTGGCTGGACGTCGTCCACTATGGCGACACGCACGGTTACGATAAGGATAAGCTTCGTCCCAACGCCTGGCCGTATCGTGATTACGTGATTCGGTCATTGAATACGGACAAGCCGTGGTCGCAGTTCGTCCGCGAGCAATTAGCCGGTGATGTGCTTTTCCCAAATACTCGTGACGGCATCGAGGCACTCGGCTTTATCTCAGCAGGTCCCTGGGATTTTGTTGGGCATGCGGAAGTGAGCGAGGAAAAGATCGACGGCAAGATCGCAAGGCATCTCGATCGCGATGACATGGTTCGCACAACCATGGAGTCATTCATGGGACTGACCGTTGGCTGTGCACAATGTCATGATCACAAGTTCGACCCTATCGCTCAGAAGGATTACTACAAACTCCAGGCGGTTTTCGCCGCTCTGGATCGCGCGGACAGGCGATATGACCTCGATCCTCAGACGAGCAAACAGCGGAAGTTATTGACGCTGGCGATCGCCAAAGACAAGCGTGAGATTGAGAAAATACGTCAAGCGATTGTGGGGCGTGTTGCCAAAGAAGTCGCAGAAATCGACGAAGCAATTCGCAGCGTCGAACTGCCCTCACCTGGCGCCTCCGGCAAGGCGCTGGGCTATCACAGCAAGATCGCGCAGAAACAGGACGTGAGCAAGTGGGTGCAGATCGATCTGGGGAAGCAAGTTCCCGTCAGTCGCATCGTGCTGCTTCCCTGCAAGGATGACTTCAACAACATCGGGGCTGGGTTTGGGTTCCCGGTGCGGTTCAAGGTTCAGCTAAGTAACAATGCGCAGTTTTCACCTGACCACCAGGTTCTCATCGTCGCGGACGAAACCGAACGCGACTTCACGAACCCAAAATTGACGCCGGTCGCGTACAATGTTGGTCAACATCGTCGAGACTTTCGGCGCACTGAGAACGATTCCG
>JBAUHR010000874.1:0-2326 GCA_049680385.1 Rubripirellula sp.
AGTTAAGCTCGAAAATTGAAAATGGCAAAACGATCTCAGCGATTTACCGGTTAGACCGCAGATTTTAGCAACTCCTGAAACTTTGGCTTCCCTATTAATTTTCACGTCGTGAGATACGATCCGTTTATACAATGAGCAAATGGGTAAAGCAGGGAGTTTGTCCCGGTGTTTCACTATGTCCGAGCTCACTTTGGTGTAGAGTTACGAGCCCTTCCAAGGTTTTTCACAAACCTGACTAGAATCGCCAAAATGACAATCCGCGTCGCCCTCAACCATCAAACGATTTACCACTACGACCGGCCAATCAACCTTGGACCTCAAACGGTACGACTTCGTCCCGCAGCACATTGCCGCACGCCGATCGAAAGCTATTCACTCCGCATCACGCCGGAAGATCACTTTCTCAATTGGCAGCAAGATCCGTTTGGCAATTATCTCGCACGTTGCGTGATCGAAAAAAAACATACCAGTCTGCAAGTCGCCGTGGACCTGGTGGCGAACATGACGGTCATCAACCCCTTCAGCTTTTTCCTCGAACCCGATGCGACCGAATATCCGTTCCAGTATTCGACGGAGTCCATCGTCGAGCTCCAACCGTACCTGGTAACGACCGTTCAAGGTCCCGAACTGCAGAGCTTCCTTAACAACGTCGACTTCACTCCGCGACGCACCATCGATTTTCTGGTTGACCTCAATCAGTCTGTCATGAAGCAGGTGAGCTATACGATTCGCCTCGAGCCGGGCGTTCAGACACCTGAGGAAACGCTTGAACTAGGAAGCGGTTCGTGCCGTGATTCGAGTTGGCTTCTGGTGCAAGTCCTCAGGCACCTGGGCTTTGCCGCGCGTTTTGCGTCGGGCTACTTAATTCAATTGTCCGCCGATCAAGAGTCGCTCGATGGTCCATCGGGTCCGTCCACCGACTTTACCGACCTGCACGCTTGGGCCGAAGTCTATTTGCCCGGAGCCGGCTGGGTTGGGCTCGACCCCACAAGCGGTCTATTGGCCGGCGAAGGACACATCCCCTTAGCCTGTACACCGAATCCATCGGCCGCTGCGCCGATTTCAGGGATGCTGGACGAGTGCGAGGTGGAGTTCGAGCATGTGATGACGGTCACACGCATTCATGAGGATCCGCGCGTCACATTGCCTTACAGCGAAGAGCAATGGGACCGCATTCAAGCGCTCGGGCATACGATTGAAGAGCATTTGGTGCGCGACGACGTGCGTCTAACAATGGGTGGCGAGCCGACGTTTGTTTCCATCGACGATATGGTCGGCGACGAATGGCAAACTGCTGCTGTTGGACCGACCAAGCGTGGTTTTGCCCACAAATTGCTGCGCAAGCTCGCCGCAAGGTTTGGTGAGGGCGGCGTTCTGCACTTTGGGCAAGGCAAGTGGTATCCTGGCGAGCCGCTGCCGCGCTGGGCGATGACGCACTACTGGCGCAAAGACGGCGAACCGATTTGGAATGACACGCGACTTCTGGCCGATACGGAACATGACTACGGCCATACATTCGAAGACGCCAAACGCTTTGCAACGACGTTGGCGGATTGCTTGGGCGTTCAATCCGAGCACGTGATCGACGGTTACGAAGATGCCATGTACTACATGTGGCGCGAGCGTCGGTTGCCAGCCGATGTGGACGTGCGCGATTCGAAACTGGAGAGTAAAGAGGAACGCGAGCGCATCGCTCGAATATTCGAAACGGGTTTAACCGCTGGTGTCGGCGTGGCTCTGCCGCTACGTCATGTTTGGTGGGCGGACCATTCAAAGTGGATGAGCGGTCCGTGGAATTTCCGATCCGCCGATATGTTTCTGCTGCCCGGCGATTCGCCGATGGGCTACCGGTTGCCGCTGGAGTCGTTGATCTTCGAAGGCCGTAAGGGCGGTATCAGCGAACTCTATCCGCACGACCCACTCGCTCCTCGCGATGTACTGCCACCCTATGCCGAGATGCGGCAACTCGCGAACCAACGGCAGAACATGCTCGGTTCGGTGCAGGGGATTTCCCAAATGGTTGCCACAGAGGCCTTGTCGCCGACGCGCCAGGTTCCAGGGCAATCGAACTTGGGCGGCCTGAGTGCGAACGGTGATGTGGGGTTCGATGGCGATCCGTCGAAGGCTTGGATGCCAGCGTCCGTCGATGCGCAGCCAAGCGAGCTCGACGATGTTGTCCGAACAGCGCTTTGCGTGGAAGCACGCGAAGGCAAGTTGCATATCTTCCTTCCGCCGACCGATCGGTTGGAGTCGTTCTTGGAGTTGATCAGTGCGATTGAGTCGACCGCTTCGGACTTGGATTTGCCCGTCGTGATCGAAGGTTACC
>JBAUHR010000875.1:0-1831 GCA_049680385.1 Rubripirellula sp.
CATGCGAGGTGATCCGGGCGACGAAGGTTACGTGCTCCACGATGGCGATACGGACAACAAGCCCGGCAACACGCTCGACTCGTTTGCAAAGGAGGGCGAAGCGAAGCCGCGACGATTGCCCGAGGAACTGACCGACCCGAAGTTGATGTTCAGCACGACGGAGAAGGCGATCGGTTTCATGGAAGAGCAGGTCGCCGCCAGCAAGCCGTTCTATTTGCAGATTTCACATTACGCGATGCACGCGGGGAGTGAGTGTCTGCCGGCGACACGAGAAAAGTATGCCAATCACCCACTCGTCGAGGCTTGGTACAAAGCAAACAACAAACAGAAAGACACCGTCCGTCTCGGCGACGACCCGGCCGTTTGGCTTGGAATGGCCGAAGACCTCGATGGACGGATTGGAGCCGTGCTCGACAAGATCGAAGCGCTGGGTATTGCGGACAACACCTACGTCGTCCTCGTATCCGACAATGGATATCGGCACAAAGAGTTGCTTCTCGATCCGAAGTTGACGCAACCTCACCACGGCGCCAAATGGTGGGTCTGGCAAGGCGGCATTCGTGTTCCAATGATCGTGAAAGGCCCGGGGATCGAAATGGGTTCTGTCTTCACGGGCAACGTCGTGAACGACGACTTCTTGCCGACCTTCGTCGATTGGGCGGGTGGCGATCCAAGTGAGCTAAAAGACATCGATGGCGTGAGTCTGGCTGGGTACATGGCGGGTGAACAGCCGGACGACGCGTTTTTGAATCGCAATCTGTACTTTCACTACCCGCACTATCGGACCAGCATGCCGCACTCGGCCGTTGTTTCCGGCGATTTCAAACTGCTGCATTTCTATGACAGCTCGAACACACCAATGCTGTTTGATTTGTCCGCAGATATGGGGGAAGCGAACAACATCGCGAGGCAATATCCCGAGCGGCACAAAGAAATGTTCACCGAGATGATGGACTACTTCGAGGCCGTTGGTGCGCGCATTCCTAAGCTCAATCCTGACTACGACGAAAGCGTCTACGAAGCCGACTCAGAGTTTGCAAAACGCAAACTGTGGGGAGCTTTCGACGGCATGCGACCTCTGGAAGATGATGAGAAGTCGACAAGATGAAGTGTTTCGTATTGGACGAGGTTACGAGTCCGATTTCCTAAGAAAGAACGCGCAATTTTCGGCCGCCCAACCGAAGAAGCGTATTCGGCCCCGACAAGAGGCAAGCAGTGTTTAATCCGTACCGCCAATGACCCGATCCAAGCAAGAGGGACTCATTGCTTCGTCCACTACCAAGAAAGATCCTATGAAATCCACCGTGATTTGTGCAAGCGTTCTATACTTTCTCGCCCTGCCTTTTGCGGCTAAGGCAGATCATCCGCCAAACGTTTTATTCCTGGCCGTCGACGACATGAACGACTTTGTCGGTCCTCTGGATTCGACGCCCAACGCAATCACACCCAACATTGATCGCTTGGCACGACGCGGTGTGTGCTTTACGAATGGACATACCGCCGGAGTCTTCTGTGCTCCCAGTCGAGCAGCCATCTTTTCTGGGCAGTACGCTTCAACCACTGGTTGCTACAACACGCCCAACTACTTTGTGCACCATCCGGAGATTGAATCCCTGCAAACCAGCTTTGCCAAGGCAGGCTACACGACTCTGGGCGCCGGTAAATTATTTCACCATCCGGCCGGGGCGATCGACCAACGTGATTGGACGAAGTTCTTTCTAAGGAATCAATTCCAGCGGGAAGGCGGCTGGGCTTTGGAATCATGGAGCAGTGACACGCCGGTGCCGCAACCTTTCCCGGCCAGCGTTTACAACCAAGGCAAAGTCATCAC
>JBAUHR010000876.1:0-2005 GCA_049680385.1 Rubripirellula sp.
AACCACAATGGCGTTGCTCGGTCAACGCGGACGTTCTGCCAACGATTTAGCGCGTCGAGTATTGCAACGTCGCGTCACCGTGAGAAACTTCCTTAAACGAACGCGGAGGGGCGATTGCGATTTTCAATTCAGCATCTTTTGCTTATCGCACCAGCGTATTCTCTCTCGATAGTGCTCGTTGTCGTTTTCTCGTCAAACACACTGGGGCATCCGCGTTGGCACTCGGCACATACGGAGATGGATTCCTTGCGGTGGACAATCTGGTGCCATTGGGGCCTGACGAAAACACCAGTCCGAGAAAACGACGTCAACAACTGGCTCGCTGGAAGGTCCGTCGATGAGGTCAGTCCAACCATGCCACTAGACACCAGTCGTGATCCGTGGGGCAATCCATATAGGTGTTCACTAGACACTACGAAGGACCCAGCGAGTCAGGAGTACATTAGAATCTATACGGTTGGACTCGATGGTGTTTCGCGATCTTACGGTAACGACGTGGATGACCTGAACTCATGGAACGACAATGGAAAACAATACTACAAGGGCCGAAACACAAGCAGACGCGGGTTAGGGACTCTCGTCCTTGCAACGGTCCTACTTCCGTTTGTCTACGGAATCGCATGTTTCCTTTTCGCGACAGTTCGTATTGCGATCGGACGATTAGGCGTTCCTGTCAATTTCAATCGTCCATCGCAGTCCTCGACAAAACAAACACTGGCGTTTCAGGAGTGTATTCACAACAAGGCAGAACCATGAGATGCACCGAAGTACGGCATCGGGCTTTTTACAAATGGAGATCACAATGGCCGTACTCGGTGATCTCGGACGTTATCTGATTTGAGATAGGGACCTGTACTCCAGATGAATCGACTTGCCATCATTGTTTCTTTGATACTGTCTTTCGTCCCGTCGCTGCTGCTTGCTGGTGACTTGGGCCAAACAGGATCCTTAGACTTCGCTTTCGACGGTGGAACAATCAAATGCGAGTTCGGAACCAAAGGCCCCAAATCAAAACGAAGCGTCGCATTCATTGTTCACCCAGCCTCAATCAAAGCGGCACCCGTGCGGAAGAACTTGATACTGATTCCCGGCACGACCGGCTCTGCCGTGCTCATCGTTGATTCAGACGGCAAGCATCGTCAACTTGATCGTAAGGCTGGAGCTGGATGGGCAAAAGAACGTGTTGTCGAGATGGCGGCACGCCGGTCGTCGGTCGCAGAGAATGCGTTTGTCGCGGCCGCTATGCATACACTTTCCACGGGGACACCTGTGCTTGTTTGGGCCAATGATGGCGTTGAACTGCTAGAGTCTGGAAAATGGACGGGTCTGTTCAACGCTGCCCCACAGGCCCCAGACCGATTTCCCGATACTGACCCTTTTGCTGATTCCCAAGACAGCAGATAACCATGTGTTGGACCGAAGATCGCGATGAAGCGGTTTTTGACATGGAAGCCACAAGGCGCGATCTCGGTCAACACTACCGTTCCCCGACTGAGATGAAGCGTTGATTGACTCGTCACAATCTCACCCGCTTCCCTGGTTCGACCAGAACCGCGCAGATATTCGATCCGACGAATTGTTTGGCGAATACATCGTCTCATCCACAACCGGTCAATGGTGTAACGGTTGGACGATCGCCCATCGGCCCGACGTTCGGGTTTTCGGCACCGGCGGCACACCCACTACGACTCAGCGCGAAACTTGGATTGAAATCCTATTGCGGTTTGACGAACTCGAACTTGATGGAATTTCTCTCATTCCTAATCCACCCCGAATCAAGCGTAAGATGCCAGCGTTTGATCGTTCGACACTTTTGCTTGCTGAGGTTTGGCTCACAGAAA
The DNA here is from genome assembly GCA_049680385.1 of Rubripirellula sp. Lineage (GTDB taxonomy): Bacteria > Planctomycetota > Planctomycetia > Pirellulales > Pirellulaceae > Rubripirellula. The sequence goes on from JBAUHR010000876.1 coordinate 1,842, forward strand.
GACCAGCACAATTTACATTCTCGTTCTACTGCCCACTTGTCGGCGATCCGCAGATGGGCTGCTTCGGAGAACCTCATGCCGGCCGAGTACAAAACCATCAGGAAAGTTCGATGTTTGCGATTGGGTGTGCACTGGATCAGCCTGTCAACTTCGGCGCGGCTGAG
>JBAUHR010000877.1:0-3605 GCA_049680385.1 Rubripirellula sp.
CTAACCTGCCGGCGCAAATACCGTGCCGAACACAATTGGCTGCCAGCCTGTCTTGCACTTTTTGCCTGCTAGTTCGCAAGTGATTCGAGACTGTGCCGGATGACTGGTGATTTGTCGAACTGTTCTAGGCGGTCATTCAGATAGGTTTGGTGGGCGCTGATGACTGCGGCGGCTCGGTCCGCTTGGCCATGGTCGCGGAACACTTCTGCAATCCGTTTTGCGGCGGGGATGTCGGCTGGGTTGATGTTCAAGAGTTGTTGCCAGTGCCGGTGGGCGTCGTCGAACCGTTGCTGCTCGATCGCTAGGACGCACTGAGCTTCGCGCCGGGTCGTTTCTGTCTGTAGCCATACATTCAAGTCGGCGTAAAACCGAATGGGACGCAAGTGATAGAGCGCTAGTTCGTCCCAGAGGGCGAGTCGTTTCGCAGCATCAGGTTCGCTGAGTGCGAGTTCACGCACCGAGTGAATTCGAGTGGGACGACTCGGGGGTGAGTTCGCAATCAACGTCTGGTAGATGTCGAGTGCTTCCGAATCAAAGCCAACACGAGCGATTCCAATGGCCAGCCCCATGTTAAGTTGCTGAGAAACGGCCAGGCTCCGTGCGAGCAGTTTTAGTTCGGCTGATCTTTGTTTGTCGCCCGCTTTGCCCCAGCAATCGCCGGCCAGATACAGACGCGTCAGATCGGTGGGGTTGGATTGGAACGTTTTGAAAAATGCAGCGGCAGCCGACGGGTAGTCGTTTTTCGCCAGATAGGTTTGCCCAAGCAACGTAAAGTCATCTGGCCGCGGATCGTCCGCATTCTCGATCATCGATACGACTTGATCGAAGCGTTTGTAGCGATAGAGCGTCGTCGCCGCGCCGCTGGAAACGGTCGATCCGTCAAAATCCGGAAAAGGCCGCAGTTGGGCAATGGGTGTTTCGGCCAACATAGCCCCGTCGACTCGGTCAAGAAGTTGTCGTTGTGACTCGTTGGGGTACCGCGATGCAAATTCTCGGAGCCAAACGGCTGCATCTGCCGCAGACGCCGGCAAGTTGGGATCTGCGTAAACGTTGTAAAAGTAGTGGCGAAGCGCATCTGCGTCGTCACACCCCGAAATCGTCTGGCGACTCTCGGCGGGAAAGCCACGACTATGCATCATCACCGCCAAGTCGCGTAGATACCTTGTCTTGGTTTTCGGATCCAGCTTGGGATGATTCCCATGGTCTCGCAGTACATTCATGATCGCTGTGGCTTCGTCGCCTTGGCCCGCATCGCGCATCGTCATCGCGATTTGGATCATCAGCAATGTCGCATTCATGCGAAGAGGTTCGGTGCCGATCGCTTTGCCAGATGACTGTTCAAAGAACTCGCTCGGGGTTGTGCCTTTCCAGTTCAAGCATTCCAACGCGCTGGCGTAATCCAGACGGAAGCGATGCCAGTAAAACATACGACGCGGCAATTGATCGCCGAGCAATTGGCGAGCGGCATCGATCTTGCCGACCGTAAGCAAAGCGTCGGCACCATATCGTGGCGTGTTGGGTGTTGTGACGTGCTGGGCGATCCAGGATTCCAGCGACTCGGTCGACACATCGGATTGCCCGCTCGCTTGTCCCAGGAACATCAGTATCCCGAGTTGTTCGATACGCCGATGGACTGGATTGATGTTGACCGTGATTGGCGGAACAGGCAATTCATTGGTTTTGCAAACCGCCAGATCCCGCAAGGCGGCCCAGTCCTGTGACTCTAAAACCAGAGACCAGGCCAGTCCGGCGTCACCGATTTCCTTGGCAAGTTTGACGGCTTTCGCATTGTCATGTTGGCTGCGAGCCCAGTAGACGGCCAGACGTCGGTCGCTCGTCAGCAAGTCTTGAAAGCGGTCCGATAGTTCGGCCGGTTTACCATTGGCTTGTTCAATCAATCGTCGATGCATCTGAAACCGAATCAATCGAAGGCGTCCTTCGTCATCGTCGATAAATTCAGCAAGTAATTCTTCGGCAGCATCGAACTGGCCCGTTCGTATGGCCAGCCACAGCAGTCCTCGCGAGCTTGTCAGGCTGTCACGCCGCCGTTTCCTGTCTTCTTTGGGCGATCGATTCGCGTCAGGCTGGTTGAGCGTTTCGAGCAACCACTTTGCATGGCCACTTTCGATCGCGACTTCCCACAGTGTGGGGTTCATCAGCATCCTTCGCGTTGCCCGCTTCATCATTGGGTGCGACTGTTCGTACCCTTCTTGGATCAGGTCCATCCATTGCTTGGGATCTAAATGTTTGCGGACGTCGGCTGATCGGAGCAGGTAAGTGTACCCTTCTTGCTTGACGATGAAATCATGCAAGTCACCCTGCTGGACCAGTGTCGGGAATTGCTCGGCTTTGGCGAGTTCGGCGAACAGCCTTCCCTGGTTAAACATCTGTGACACGACGGAGCGTCGCTGGGAATCGGGGAGCCGCTGCAACGCGTCGGCCATTGGCTTCCAGCCATACGAATCCAAAATCCAGCGAGCCGCTTCGCCGTTTTTGCTGATGTCGATTAGTCGCTGTTGGACGACCGTAGGGGTTCGTGCTTCCAGCAGTTTTACCAGTGTCGCTGGTGAACGTTGACTCGAACGCGGACTGTTGCGTTGATATTGCACGACGGCATCGTTGACATAAAACGACCATTGCTGGGATGCATTGTCGACGTTGTCGATTCGCATGGTTGCGAATCGTTGGATCACGTCGAATTGGCCCATTTCGATCATCCGTTTGACAAAGTACGGTTGCTTGCGAATGAGTGCCGAAATCGTCTCTGCACCTTGCTGTTGCGCGAGCGAAAAGATCGTGTTCAGATCATCATCGGTCAGCAGAGTCTGCCAGGTTTTTGAACTCAGCAAGACGCTGACACAACTTGACCGTGAGGAAACATCCTTGGCGGCGAGAATGCGATCGATCACGGTTCGCTGCAGGTTCTTTTTCAGGGCCAGCTTGCTTAAGTTTGACGATCGGATTGCAAGCGAGATGATTTCCAGGTCGGTCTTGTGCTGTTCTAGTCGGTCGATCAAGAAATTCGGCAGATCGGTTTTCATTGCGGCGTCGTCGGTCGCGTACTGGCTTAGCAGTGTGGCCGCGATTTTGATTTGAAAGTCGGCCGAGTGCTTTCGGCTGTACGAAATCATCCGTGGAACAATCGTTTGGTTTTCCGGTTGCTCGCCCAGGATTCCCGTACTCAAGAATGCGATTGCGAATCGTTCACGACGATCTTGGTCGTCGATCGAATCGAGTACGCGAATGATTTGTTCGGGCTGCGTCGAGGTTGCAAACCAAGCTTCGACGTTTGGATAGCTGCCGATGTATCGTGTGACACGGTCGGCTTCGGCCGGCGGCATGGTGTCGCATAGGCCAAGGAAGACTTCAATGGATCCGAGCTGCAGTTCCTTGACGATTGCCGGGCCCTGCGCGTACTGAGTCGCGAAGCTTCGAAGGTCCCAGGCTCGAAAATCCGATTTCAGCGTGGCCAGAAAGGATGGCAGTTTCTGTTGCTGTCTCAGTTGCGAGATGAACCAAGGCGTCTGCAATAATTCTTCAAGCGTGTCGCTAGTCGGGTTCTTCTTGTCCGTGGAAATTATGTCAAACAGCTTCCAACTCAGTTC
>JBAUHR010000878.1:0-2388 GCA_049680385.1 Rubripirellula sp.
ATCTGGCTGGCAACGGTGGCGCAGGGGCAACGAACGGTCACGATCAATTGATCGTTGATGGAGTCGTCACATTGGGCGGTGCTTCGTTGTCGTTGGTCGCCAGTCCGCTCCCTGCCAGATCGTCATACAAAATCATTGACAACCAAAGCAGCTCACCTGTCTCGGGACTCTTCGGTGGAATGGGTGAAGGTTCGACGATTTCCGTGGGCGGCTTGAATTTGGTGCTGACTTACAAGGGTGGCGATGCGATCAATGGACTTGGCGAAGGCAACGATGTGGTGTTGTTTGATCCGTCTTTGCTGGAGTTTGACGACACGACCACGAGTGAACTGGAAGGTGCCGATGCTGCAACGGCTGCCGGTCCGACTTTGGTCGTCAAAGGTGACTTGTCGGATTTGTCGGACGCACAGCGAACGGTGACGTTCTCGTTGACCAATCTGGAAACGACCAGTGACGATGTGAACTCGGGCCCGCTCAGCTACACGATTCCGGCCGACAACTATGCAGGTGGCACCGATCCGGATAGTCGCCTGAACTTGATCGAAAAAGGTGTTGTGGTCATCCAGAGTGATAACTTGTTGGAAGGCAACGAGAATTTCGATTTGGACATCAACACGTATGGTTCGTTGATCGGTGGGCAAGCCGATCCAACGGATAGTTTGAATCCCGGCACGATCCATGACATTTTGGATGACGAATCGGCCGACATTAGCATCGCCGCGACGATGGTTGATGAGACGGGTGTTGCACAAGCGATCGACGTCACGTTGACAATCACCGGGGTCAAAAGTGTTTCGTACGGTGATTTTGAGGTCGCATCCGAAGTTGACTTGGACGCTCAAGTGGTGCAAGGCGCGTCTGGCACGGCAGTCGACCCGGACGATTACTCGTACGCGACTCAGGATGTGAACTTTGGGCCGGGAACGGTGACTGGTTCGGTGGACGCAACAGTAACCGTTGACATCACGCCAGAAATCGATGCACTGGTCGAAGGAAACGAAAAGACGAACTTGACGGTCACGAATTTGACCGATGGTCGTAATACTGGCGACGATGATTTGAACGGAACTGTTGGGCTTAATGGCGGAGCCAACAGCGGCATGATCACGATTGCCGATGCGAACTCCAGTTCATGGGCCATCCAGCAAAGTATCGGTGCGACGACGGCAACAGGTGCAGCTGCGGGAGTTGCTGAGTTTGACGAAGGCGAAACGGCGACGTACACGATCACGTATCACACGGTGAACCTCTTGGCATCCGGCCTGACGTCTGAAGTCACGATTGGATTCACCAGCGTTAGTGCAACCGACGGGGTCGACTTGGACGCCTCCGTCGCAGCGGCAATCGAAGCAGCGGTGATCGCCCAAGAAGGATCGAACACGCCGGGAGTCGATGGCACGTTCCATTTTAACAGTGGCACAGGCGTGCTGACATTCACAGGTGACGACGTCACGATGTCGCCCACACTTGTTTTCAATCTTTCGGCAGTCGAAGATTCGTTGGCTGGCGAAGGCGATGAAAGCTACACGATCGCGTTGACCTCGGCAGCCGGTACGGTGTTGCCAAACGTCGTGCTGGATCCGCAAGCCAATACGACTGCAGAAGACGTCGATGCCGCCAGTGTGACAACGATCATCGATGACAACGATGCCCCGGTCGCAAACGATGTTGATTTGGGGACGACCGACGAAGAGACTCCATTCAGCGGAATTTTGGACAATGACGCCAGCGACGGTCTAGTGCTGGGTGCGATTGGCGGGCAAACCACAGGGACATTTGCGTCGGATGCTGATGACGAATTGGATCTCGCCGACGCCACAATTGTCTCGGTCGCGTACTCGCTGGATGGCGGGACTAGCTTCACAACGTTTGCTGACTTGAATGCCGCCGGTGTCGATCTGAACACAACGACTGGCGAAATAACGTTTGACCCAACAACGATCGCCGAGTATCAAGCGTTAGCGGATGGCGAATCAGCCCTGGTTGAAATCGAATTCAACATCACCGATTCGCAATTAGAAACCAGCAACGATGCGACCATTACGTTCACCGTCGCTGGCGTCAATGATAACCCCATCATTGTCACCGAAGAGTTGGCTGGCAGCGTGACCGAAGACGGTGACATCGCAGACGTCACCACCGGCTTGATTACGTTCACGGATGCGGACCTGACCGATGAGCACACTGCAGACGCTGAATTCACCTCCACCGACCATCCTGATGCAGCAGCGTTTGGCGTCTTGACTGCCGTGGTCGACACTGACACGACGGGCACGGGTTTGGGCGGTGAAGTCAATTGGGATTACACCGTCGACAATGCGGCGATCCAGTTTTTGGCGGATGGTGAAACGGTGACCGAAACGCACACGATCACCTTGGATGACGACA
>JBAUHR010000879.1:0-11266 GCA_049680385.1 Rubripirellula sp.
CCGAGACGCCGTCGAGTAGCAGGGGACCGCGAAAACCAATGGAAAGATCGTCGAGCGAAACGAGAGGCATGGGTCAATACGTGCGATAGGGTGCGTTGGTAGCAGAGATTTAAGAGCGCGGTTTAACACGAAAAGGCGTTTTCGGCCAGAGTACGCCCGAGGGGCCACCGAAATTGCCTGGCAAAGCGTCCAAAAACGCCGCCAAGAGTTTCGGCCGCTACGGTGTTGCGCCGAAAGTCATACGCGACTTTCGCGACGTCCGAACTCTAAAAATTGAGTGTCCCAAACCATTAGGCCGATGCCGGCGGATCACCGATGGTCAATTCGACGGGACAGTGGTCCGAACCATGCACGTCTTGGCGGATTGCTGCGCCGGTGACTCGCGGCATCAGTTTTTTGGCGACCCAGAAATAATCCAGTCGCCATCCAATGTTCCGTTCCCGAGCACCGCTGCGATAGGTCCACCAACTGTACTGGTCTGGGCTAGGGTCAAAGTGGCGGAACGAATCCACGAAACCTGCCTCGACGATTCGGTCCAAGCCCTGTCGTTCTTCGTCCGAGAACCCGGCGTTCTTGCGATTCGCTTTCGGGTTGGCCAGATCGATCTCTTGGTGGGCGCAGTTGACGTCGCCACAAAAGATCACAGGTTTTCGTCGATTGAGTTTTTGAACGTAGCTTAGAAAATCGGCATCCCACTGTTGGCGATAATCCAGTCGTGCCAATCCGCGTTGGGCGTTAGGTGTGTAGACGGTCACGACATGAAAATCATCAAACGTCGCCGTGATCACTCGTCCTTCGGTGTCATGTTCGTCAATGCCGATACCAATGACTTCCTTTTGGGGTTTCGATTTGCACCAGATAGACGTGCCGCTGTACCCCTTTTTTTGAGCTGAATTCCAGATCTGGTAGTAACCCAAATCATCAGCCCAACCAAGATCGACCTGTTCCCGTTCGGCCTTCACTTCCTGCAAGCAGACCACATCGGGCTGGTCCGTTTCCACGTACTGACGAAACCCTTTGTCCATCGCGGCGCGAATGCCGTTGACGTTCCAAGAAATTAACTTCATCACCAATCATCAACTCTGAAATCGTGAAACGGTTCTACTGTTTTCAGACCTTAGCCGATCGGCCACAATGCGACCATGGACACACCTTTGAAAATTGACGCGACGCGTACGGACGTTGACCTGATCGCCCAAATTGACTTGGCGTGTCAGCGGATGGAAAAAACGTTTGATGACGGGTTTTACTCGAAGGTCACCGTGTTTCGGAATTGGTCCAAGCACAACCCAACCTTGTCTGGAAAGATCGCCCGGCCTAGCGCGTATCGATGGTACTTGCGCCGCGAGTTGTTCAAGTTGGCTCGTCGTGGTGCCGAAATCACGATCACCGAGTCTCGCAAACGCGTCGATCTGAGTTCGCCGACGCTGTTGGATTTGCTTGACGAAACCGATTTCGACTTGACTCGGAAAAAGGTCTTCCTGTTTGGTCCCGAACGGTCCGAATTGTCGATCGCACGACTTGAACATTACACCGGAACACGAGCCGAAGATTTTCAGCGATACGTTTTGCTGACCAATTATCAAATGCACATGGCAGCATTTGCCGAGCGGTTTCCTGACGCCGTGGCGTCTTCTCGCGCTGACGTGCAAATGCCGGCACTGCACCATGCCGAAGCGGATAATCGTGGTATCAGCATCGTTAACATCGGCGTTGGACCGTCGAATGCAAAAAACTTGACGGACCATTTGGCGGTGCTTCGTCCCGACGCGATGTTGATGGTGGGTCACTGCGCGGGCGTTCGCAATCACCAAGAGGTCGGCGATTTCGTGCTGGCATCGGGCTACATGCGTGGCGACCATATTCTGGATGAATTGCTGCCGCCATCGGTGCCGATCATGCCCAGCTTTCAGCTCAACCGAGCGTTGGCATCGGTGCTGGACGATTCCGGTTTGCCGTATCGAACGGGAACGGTCTACACGACCGCCGACCGGAACTGGGAACTGACGCTACGGCGAACGATGGAACACTTGCGTGCGAGTCGCTCGATCGCGGTCGACATGGAATCGGCAACGGTCGCGGTCAATGGATTTCGGTATCGCATCCCCAGTGCGACGTTGCTGTGCGTGTCGGACAAGCCACTGCACGGGCAACCGAAATTACCGGGCGAGGCAAAAGCGTTTTACAACGACAGCAAGAAACAGCACATCGAGATCGCCGTCACGGCAATCGAGTCGATCAAAGAAAAGTTCCCCGGCGGACTTCCCAACACCGACATTCGCGCGCCGAGCGAGGCGCTGTTGGGCGGCGAAATTGGTTGAGGTCAGTTTCGACGTGATTTACTTGCTAACGTCTGCCACGTCTTGAAACAATTTGGCGATCACGTCCTCAAGCGGCAGGTCTTCGACTGCGACATCTTCGATCGCGTTGTCGCGAAGAATGTTCGCGAGCACTCGTGGCACGTCGGCACGGGCGATGCGAATTTTCGCTTTCGGCCAAGTTTCGTCGAGAACCTCGCCATAACCGGTCAAGTCGGGTTGGTTGCCTTCGGCGAATTGCAACGTGATGATTTTGAATCCGCTGAATTGGTCGATGATGCCCGACAGTGACCCGTCGTATTCAATTCGGCCACCGGCGATGATGACGACTCGCTTGCACAGGGCGGCGATGTCTTTCATGTAATGGCTGGTCAACAAGATCGTGATCTTGCGTTTCTCTTGATAGAACCGCAGGAACTGCTGGATGTTGTGCTGGGCGATCACGTCCAATCCGATCGTGGGCTCGTCAAGGAACAGGACTTCGGGGCTGTGCAGTAGCGCCGCAATCAGCTCCATCTTCATCCGTTCGCCCAGCGACAGTTCGCGGACGGGTTGGTCCAGCAGGCGTCGGACATCTAGCAAATCGGTCAGTTCGTCCAGTGTTGCCGTGAACTGGTCGGTCGGCACGCCATAGATTTGTTGGTGCAGACGGTAGGATTCGTTGGCCGGTAAGTCCCACCACAATTGGTTTTTTTGGCCCATCACCAACGCGAACTGGCGGCGGTATTCGTTCTTGCGTTGCCAGGGTACGTATCCCATGACCGTCGCGGATCCCGAGGTGGGATTGATGACGCCGGACAGCAGTTTCAGGGTCGTTGTCTTGCCGGCACCATTGGGGCCCAAGAAGGCGACGAACTCGCCTTGCTCGACATTCAGGTCGATACCTTGGACGGCTTCGACTTCCTTGTATTCGCGTTGGAATAGTCCGCGAATGCTGCCGCCGAGGCCCTCTTTCTTTTTGAAGACGCTGTACGACTTGGTCAGATTTCGGACTTCGATGATGGACATGGCGAGGGAGGCGTCAGGTTTCAGGTATTAGGCGTCAGGTTTGAAAAGGCGAATCAAAAACGCACGCTTTGTTACGCAAACTTAGGGGGAATGTTAGACTTTGGGAACGGACGGCACTGTTTCTTTGCTCCGGCTTCTTTGCTCCAACCGGATGACTGACCCTGAATCCCGACACCTTCTCATCGCTCCGCATCGGCTTGGGCTACGATTCGCACCGACTCGGCAACGGCGGCCCGCTTCGCATTGGCGGAATCGACATCCCGGCGGAAGTCCACGCGATCGGGCACAGCGATGCCGATGTGCTGATGCACGCGATTACTGATGGGCTGCTCGGTGCGATCGCCGAACAAGACATCGGCCGTTTGTTTCCGGACAACGATCCCGAGAACCGTGGCCGCGACAGCATCGATTTTCTGACCGAAGCGATTCATCGGGTTCACCGCCGGGGGATGGAAATCGTCAATCTGGACTGCGTGATCCTGGCCGAGCGTCCGAAGATGGCGGCTCACATCGACAAGATGCGAACGCAACTTGCCCAGGCCATGGACATCGCGATCGATCAAATTGGCATCAAAGCCAAGACCGGCGAAGGCATCGGCGACATCGGCAGCTCCGCCGCCATCGCCGCCCGTGTGGTCGTACTGCTGTGCCGTCGGGCAAGCTGATTGGAAAGTCGGTTTCCTGGCGGTCGGCGATTGTCGGTTCCTTATTTTTTGGGTGCGGTGAGAATGCATCCCCGCACGTCATCGATGACGGATCGCCAAAGTTTTTCGAACTCGGCATAGGTGACACGGCGAAGTCCCGGTTCGGGAATGAGCGGATCGACGATCGAAACGAGTTGGCGGTTTGGATCCAGTCCGTTGACGACCACGGTGTGACCATCGGGTGGGACGTGGGTGTCGATGATGACCGGTTTGCCCTCACGTAGTGATTTCTCGATCGCATCCAATCCTTTGGCAAAGCCTTTTGCGTCGGTCTGGAAATGTTCTAACATCCACACGAACCCCAGCTTTTCGAGCCCTGCGACGATGTCCTCGAAATACGTTCCAGCAAACGTCCGATCTGTCGCAACCGAGTTGGCGAGTTCTTTGATCTTTGACGGTGGAACTTTTACGCCGTACTTCCATAACACCATCGACGCACTGGTCGGGGCGCACAATCGCTCGCTTTGCCGCAGGTGCATCAACGGAAGAAATACGAAATCAATCTTCTTGCCTTGATTGGTGGTCTGTCGCAACGGCGTCAACATCGACGCGTTGTGGGTCGGTACAACGGATTCTTCAACGATCCAATCGTGAGTGAAAACGGTATCGTCGAACTCTCCTTCGCCACGAAACCAGTACTTCGGCGTTTGAACAAAATCCATCGGTTCGACTCCCCAAAGGTCCGTGTCAAGAAACAGTTCTTGGTCAAAGTGGAACGTCACCATGTTGCCGGCTTGATTGCCAAAGTACTTGATCTTGTTAGGAGTCCGATCGTGGAGCACGGCCGAAGAGCCGTCGACCGGAATCCAGCCGATACCTTGGGCAAAGAATTCTGCGATCACGTGGTAGGCTTCGTCTCGATCACCGTCAGGCGAGGAGGCCGGCGAGGCGGATTTGGCCCAGCGTCCGACGAGCGTTCGTGCTGGGATGGCTTCGCTTCGCATCACGGTGGTGAACAGGACCGACAATCCACCACAATCGGTTCGATTGAGTTTGCAAAGGTTGGTTGCCGTTCGAACTTGGCCGAAATCGAAGTGATAGGAATACTGTGTCGTGATGGCTACGAAAACGCGATGCGCAAAGTCGAACTCACTTTCTCGTTTCTGTCGCACAAAGCCATTTCGCGTTTTCCAGGCCTTGAATTCGTCGGATTGGTAGTCGAAGAATCGATCCGGGACCAGATATTGCTCGCGCTCGGATATTGAAAGATCCTCGACGTCCGGGCTGCGTCGGCCGCGCGGTTGCAGTTTGCGTGCGTAGAGCTGGACGGTAATCGCCGACTCGAGCGTTGACGACGACGGTTTTTCTGGCTTGGCTACCTCAACTCGTGATCGAAAGAGTGGCCGCTGGTGTGGCGATTGATCGACGGTCTCGATTGCCTCAAGACTCGTCGTTTGTTCGATGACTTGTTGTCCATCAAACGTCGGTGCTTGCGGAACGATGACGACCCACGTGTCCACGGCCATCGACGGCGTCGTCATCGTTGCCTTCAAAGTGCCGACGATCCGCTGCGACTCTTCGCGGGCAATTTCAAGCCGAGGATTCGGGGCTCCTCGGAGCTTTGGTAGTGAGGCCAGCGCGGCTTGTTGTCCGGGCGTGAATTCCGTCGAGCGGACGGAATCGCTTTCCTGGGCACCAGCGACATCCACCATCGCGCTGACGTAAATCAGTGCCGCCGCCGCGATCCATTTCATTTTCGATTCCTGGTGAGTATCTGGTGAGTATCTGGTGAGTTTTTCGGGCAGATTTGCGGCAATCTGATTTTCGTCAGAATTGTACGCTTTCATCGGGCGAAAAAAACGGTCTCTACCGATCGGGACAAGTCCCCTATAATCCGCGGTTTGACCCTTCTGATGTCATCTTGCCGCGACCGTCACCCATGAGCACTGCATCCGCAGCCCCAACCAAAATGCCTGCCGCTAGCACCAACAAGCCTGAAATTCGCGTCTACAACACGCTTTCGAAGACCAAAGAGCCGTTCATTCCGCTGCGGGCGCCGAAAGTCGGAGTCTATTTGTGTGGGCCGACGGTCTACGCCGAATCGCATATCGGTCATATGGTTGGCCCGGTCATCTTTGACACTGTCAAACGATACCTTCGCTATTGTGGATACGACGTGACGCTGGTGATCAATATCACGGACGTCGACGACAAGCTGATCAACAAGAGCAAAGAACGCGGCATTCCGATGAGCCAGATCGCGGTCGAGATGACGGCGGATTACTTGTCGAACTTGAAGGAACTGGGCGTCAACCAGATCGATTACCTGCCACGGGCGACCGATCACATGCCGCAGATCATCAGCTTCATTCAGACGCTGGAACAGAAAGATCACGCCTATGCGGTCGATGGTGACGTGTTCTTTGATGTGATGAAGGATCCCAATTACGGACAACTGTCCAACCGATCGGTCGACGCCCAGCAGGGCGAAGGCGGCGGCGCGGCGGCCAAGAAACGTTCGCCTGGCGACTTTGCGCTTTGGAAATCATCTAAGAGCGACGACGAAGTGGCGTGGGACAGTCCGTGGGGCCGAGGTCGACCGGGTTGGCACATCGAGTGCTCGGCGATGAGTCACGAGATTCTTGGCGATACGTTTGACATTCACGGTGGTGGGTTGGACTTGATGTTCCCGCACCACGAAAACGAACGAGCCCAAAGCAGTTGCTGCCACGGTGCGCCGATGGTGAAGTACTGGATGCACAACGGGCTGATGCGAGCGGGCGAGAAGGGCAAGGTTGGAGGCAAGAGCGATCGCGAAAACCAGGTCGAGGAATCTGCCGAGGAATCTGTCGAGAAATCTGCCGACGAAGCCGCCGCCGGTAAGATCAGCCGCAGCAAAGGCGCCGGTGGTTTGTCGACGCTGATCCGTCGTCATACTGGCGAATGCATCCGCTTCTTTTTACTTCGCACTCACTACCGTTCAACAATCGTTTACGGCGAAGACGGCTTGGAAGAAGCCGGCACTTCGTTGGAAGCGTTCTATCGGTTCTTTGCTCGTTTTGACGAAATCACATCTGCGATCAAGGACGTTTCGTTTTATGAACTCAAGCCCGCCTCGACTCGCGCAGCCGGTGACTTTGACTCGGCCGGTGATTCACTGCTGACGGAGATTCACGGCATTCGCGAAAAGTTTTTGGCGGGCATGGACGACGACTTCAACACCGGTGCAGCGATTAGTGCGCTGTTTGATTCGCTGCGAATTTTGAACCGGCACATCGACGCCAACAAACTGACTGAAAAGTCAGACCCAAGTGCCACCGCAACTCTGTCGCTTGTGCAAGCGGCGACAGTGATCCGTGAACTGGCCGGTACGTTGGGCCTGTTTGCCAAGCCGCCGATCGCGGCTGGTGGCGGCAATGAAGCCGATACGCAACTGCTCGATGACGTGGTTCGATTGCTGATCGAGCTTCGGAAAGAGGCGCGTGAGCGTAAAGACTATGCGGCCGGCGACGCCATTCGCGACCGCTTGGCTGCGTTGGGCGTGGCATTGCTGGACAAGAAAGAAGGTACGAGCTGGGAACGAGCTTCGTGAGCCGTGACGCCGCCAAACCGCAGCGTCGAATCTTGGGGATCGACCCCGGATTGAACACGACCGGTTATGGGGTGATCGAATTTGATGGCATGAAGCCGCGGTTGATCGAAGCCGGCATCGTGCGCAGCAAGGCCAAGGCGAGTATCGAGTCGCGGCTCGACGAGATCTATTCGGGTGTGTTGGAGGTGATCGAATTGCACCGTCCGACAACGATGGCTCTGGAGCAATTGTTTTCGCACTACGAGCGCCCGCGAACGGCGATCTTGATGGGTCATGCCCGTGGAGTGATCTGTTTGGCGGCGGCCAAGTGTGGCATCGAAGTCGCTCACTTTGAACCAACGCGAGTGAAGAAGGTGATGACGGGCAACGGCCGCGCCTCAAAATCGCAGATGCAGTTGGCTGTCAAAGCTCACTTGCAATTAGCGACGGTTCCCGAACCGCCCGACGTCGCCGACGCGCTGGCGATTGCAATCTGTGGCCACCATCTCGGACAAGGTTCGATGATGGAAAAACTGACCAGCATGTGATTCACCGGGCAACGTGTCTTGCGAATCGAAATTCCAGCCGTCGTCTTCGGCTGAAGCGTTCAACGAGAATTGAAACCACCTAGGAACGAAACCTTGATCATTGCCATTTCTGGAAAGCTGAATCGTGTCGGCGAAACGTCCGTTGCGATCGAGGCCAAGCCGTTTGAATACGAAGTGTTGGTTGCCGACTACACACGGCGACAACTGCAGAGCAAGGTTGGCGAGGACGTCCGCTTTTTTACGCTCGACTACATCGAGGGCGGGCTACAGGGTGGCCGGATGACACCGCGGCTGATCGGGTTTTTGACAGAACCCGAGCGTCAGTTCTTTGACTTGTTCTGCAGCGTTGACGGTGTCGGCGTCAAGAAAGCGCTGCGTGCGATGGTCCGTCCGGTTAAAGAATTGGCGACAATTATCGAGCAACAGGACGCTAAACAATTGTCTGCCTTGCCAGGTGTGGGGCCTGCGACGAGCGAGCGGATCATCGCCAAGTTACGGCGAAAGATGCCTCGCTTTGCCCTAATGGTTGATCGCGATGCGGCGGGCGAAGCGATCGAGGGTGGCTCGCAAATCACCGCAGAAACGTTCGATGCCTTGATTTCGCTCGGTCACAGCGAGGCGGATGCTCGCAAGTTGATTGACGATACAATCGCGAGCGGTAAGAAGTTTAAGGACACCGAATCGCTATTAACCGCCATCTACCAGCGTGGGCATTGACCGTAGGTCGGACCCAATCGGGTGGGTGGCTTTGCGTTCACCCGTCCTGTGGGGGCGCTTGTTTCGGTCGGACCTAGTGCCTAGTTTGCTGCCCTTACTTCACCCGGGTGAAGTGATTGTGTCGCGAGTCTAGTCATGCGCTTGCCGGAGAAACACCGTGAAACGAATCATGGTATTGGTGGGATTGGGAATCTTGTTGGTCTGTTTTCGACAGACTTCATTGTTGGCCGAAATGCCTAACGTCGGTGATCCGTCGCTACGACAACCGTCGGCGGCACGACCGCTGATCAGTTGGCATCGATCGCTGGAAACTGGATGGGAAGAATCCCGTCGCCGCAATGTTCCGATGGTGATCTACATCACCACCGAACGTTGTACGTATTGTGACGCCATGAAACGTGATACGTGGTGCGACCAAACGGTTCAGCAAGACTTAGCGAACGGCTTTGTCGCCATTGCACTGTCCCAGCAAGAGAACTCGGCGACGCTTGACCGCATCAAGGTCACGACTTATCCGACGACTTTGATTGGCGTCCCGCAAGGCAAGATCGTAGCGCACCGAACGGGCTACCAGCCAGCGGTCGCGATGAAGTCACTGCTAAGAGACATCAAAGGACGCGTGCTGAATCGCTAGTGTTTCGCGGAAGCTGCGTGATATCGTCGCCACTCGCCCGATCAATAGGCCTTTGCAAAGATCGCTTGCTTTTCGGCTGGTTTGCCGGTCAAGAAACAGGTTCCCGGATCGGTGTTGCCGTCCCGTGGAACGCATCGGATCGTGACTTTCAGTTCTTTTAGCAGCGGTTCGACTTCGTCTTCGCTGGCGAAGTGACAGTAAGCGAAACCACCGTCGATCGCGTCTTCGTCATCCGATTTGAAGAACGCGCGGAAGTCGGCTTCGTTTGTGATCACGCGCGAATTGTCTTTTTGCATCTTCAGTGCCGCATCGAACAACGCCTGTTGCATTTCGGTCAAGATGTCGCTGATCGTTGAAACCAAGGTCTCGCGCTGGATGCCCACGGCTTTGGGTTGATCACGACGGGCAAAGAAGACCGAGTCTTTTGCCATGTCCTTGGGGCCGACTTCCAAACGGATTGGAACGCCTCGTTTGACGTGGTGCCACTTCTTTTCGCCGCCACGGATGTCGCGGTCGTCGATTTCAACGCGAACCGTCGCGCCAGCATAAGTTTGTGAGGCCAGTTCGGCTTTTAGCGATTCAACGTAGGCCAAGACTTCGGCGCGTTGCTGAGCGTCACGATAGATCGGCAGGATGACGATTTGGGCGGGGGCTAAACGCGGCGGCAGCACGAGGCCGTCGTCATCGCTGTGGGTCATGATCAGGGCGCCGATCAAACGAGTCGACACACCCCATGATGTCGTCCAAGCAAATTCACGCTCACCGTTTTCGGCTTGGAATGAGATGTCTTGAGCCTTAGCAAAATTCTGGCCTAGAAAGTGACTGGTGCCAGCCTGCAGAGCTTTGTGGTCCTGCATCATCGACTCGATCGACAACGTTTCGACCGCACCCGGAAATCGTTCGTGGGGCGTCTTGGAACCGACCACCACTGGCATCGCCATCCAGTTTTCGGCAAAGTCCTTGTAGACATCGACCATCCGCTCGGTTTCTTCGATCGCTTCGTCAGAAGTGGCGTGAACGGTGTGCCCTTCTTGCCACAGGAACTCGGCAGTTCGCAAGAACATGCGGGTTCGCATTTCCCAGCGAAACACATTGGCCCACTGATTGATCAGGATTGGTAGGTCGCGATAGCTTTGGACCCACTTGGCGTAGGTCGCACCGATGATCGTTTCGCTGGTTGGGCGAATGATTAGCGGTTCTTCCAGCTTGCCAGCCGGACGCAGTCCACCCGCTGGGTCAGGTTCGAGTCGGTGGTGAGTGACAACGGCACACTCTTTGGCGAATCCTTCGACGTGTTCGGCTTCCTTTTCCAAGAAGCTCATCGGGATCAGCAGCGGAAAGTAGGCGTTCTGGTGCCCGGTCGCTTTGAACATGTCATCGAGGGCTCGCTGCATGTTTTCCCAAAGCCGGTAACCCCAGGGCTTGATCACCATGCAACCACGAACCGGCGAATTCTCTGCGAGGTCAGAGGCTTTGATGACCTGCTGATACCATTCGGGATAGTTTTCGCTGCGGGTGGGTTGGATCGCCGTCTTTGGTGCTTTGGACATCGTGGGGGGTCAGGGGCATCGAGATTTCGGAAATGGTTCAAGCCGTGAATTTCGCTTCCCAGCGTCGTTCTGAACAGCCCATGACTATATCGTCCCTCAACGTCAATGATATGACGATTCTCGCACCTCGATCGACGCCGATTCGAGTTGCGACAACCAAGCGTCAACGCGCTGCGGAACGGCCTCGTCTCGGCTGGACCTGGAACGGCTGCGCAGATCGGGCTTGAGGTGTCGCGCACCTTGTGGCCGTGCGACTCCGCTCGCAGGGTGTACGCC